>JBCEBZ010000122.1:0-22623 GCA_039206675.1 Rhodococcus sp. (in: high G+C Gram-positive bacteria)
CCCCGCTGGTGCCTTCGCCGGCGACGGGGGCGGTGCGGGATGCGATCCGCGAGCACGTGGCGGGGCCGGGTACCGACCGTCACCTCGCGCCGGAGATCGAGGCCGCCGTCACCCTCGCGGCCTCGGGCAGATTGCTCGAGGCCGCGGAAGGTGCCGTGGGCGCGCTGGCCTGACGGCGCTGAATCAGACCCGTTCGAAGACCGCGGCGAGGCCCTGGCCGCCGCCGATGCACATGGTCTCGAGCCCGTAGCGGGACTCGCGACGGTCCATTTCCCGCAGGAGGGTGGCGAGGATGCGACCGCCGGTGGCGCCGACGGGGTGCCCGAGTGAGATGCCGGATCCGTTGGGGTTGAGGCGTGCGTCGGTGGGGTCGAGGTCCCAGCTGCGGAGGACGGCGAGGGTCTGCGCGGCGAAGGCCTCGTTCAGTTCGATGACACCCATGTCGGACAGCGACAGTCCGAGCTGACCGAGGGCCTTCTCCGTCGCGGGCACGGGGCCGATGCCCATCGTGCGCGGCGGGACGCCGGCCACGGCCCAGGACGCCATCCGGGCGAGGGGCTTCAGTCCCAGTTCCTTCGCCTTCTCGGCGGTCGTCACGATGCACACGGCGGCGCCGTCGTTCTGGCCGCTGGCGTTGCCGGCGGTGACGGTGGAGGCGGAGTCGATCTTCGAGCGGATGGCGCGGAGCTTCGACAGCGACTCCACCGTGGTGTCGGCGCGCGGGTGCTCGTCCCTGTCGACGACGAGCGGGTCCGACTTGCGTTGCGGCACCGTCACTCCGACGATCTCCTCGGCGAAGCGGCCCGACTCCTGCGCGGCGACGGCGCGCTGGTGCGACTGCACGGCGAGGGCGTCCTGGTCTTCACGGCTGATGTCGAATTCGGCGCGCAGGTTCTCGGCGGTTTCGATCATGCCGCCGGGCACGGGGAAGTTCGCACCGCCTGCGGTGACGCGGGCGCGGGCGAGCCGATCGGCGAGTTGCACCCCTTCTCCCTTGACACCCCAGCGGATGTTCGGGTTGGTGTAGAACTCGGCCTGGCTCATGGATTCGGCACCGCCGGCGAGCACGAGGTCGTTGCCGCCGGACGCCACCTGCAGCACAGCGGTGATGACGGCCTGCAGACCGGATCCGCAGCGGCGATCCACCTGCATGCCGGGAACGTCGATGCCGAGTCCGGCGTCGAGGGCCGCGATCCGGCCGATGGCCGGGGCCTCCCCGCCGGGCGACGCCTGACCGAGGATGACGTCGTCGATCTGGCTGCCGTCGATGCCGGTGCGTTCGACGAGCGCCGTGATGACGGTGGCGGCGAGGCTCTGAGGGGTGAGGTCCTTGAACACTCCACCGAACCGCCCGACCGGCGTCCGGAGGGGCTCGCAGATGACGACGTCACGCATGAAAAAGGCCTTTCGTGAAGATCCCTCGGGCACACCGTCAGCGGTTGACGGTCGCGAGGTCCTGTTCGATGTCGGTTGCGGTGACCCGCAGCGACGGGATGAGATCGGTATGCAGATCCTCGAGGCTGTACCTCGCGGCGGGAGTGGAGATGTTCACCGCGGCGACGGTGAGCCCGGAGGCGTTGTGAATCGGCGCGGCCATCGACCGCAGACCCGCCTCGAGTTCCTGGTCGAGAACACAGAGACCGTCCGCGCGGACCGCGAGAATCGCGGCCTTCAGGTCGTCGCGGGCCGTGATCGTGCGCTCGGTGAGGCGCTGGATGTCGAGTTTCTCGAGGTACGCGTCGAGTTCGTCGTCGGGCAGTCCCGCCAGCAGGACCCGGCCCATCGACGTCGCATACGCCGGGAGCCGGGTGCCGATGGTGATGCCCACCGTCATGATCCGGCTGACGGGCACACGGGCGACGTACACGATGTCGGCGCCGTCGAGGATCGACACCGACGACGACTCGTGGACCTTGTGGCTCAACTTCTCGAGATGGGGCTGCGCGACCTCCGGCAGCGACAGGCTCGACAGGTAGCTGTACCCGAGTTCGAGAACGCGCGGGGTGAGCCAGAACGCGGAACCGTCCGTGGCCACGTAGCCGAGTTCGACGAGGGTGAGCAGGAACCGGCGCGCGGTGGCGCGGGTGAGGTCGGTGGCGCGGGCGACGTCGCTGAGCGTGCGCCGCTGATTCTGGTGATCGAAGCAGCGGATCACGGCGAGGCCCCGGGCCAGCGATTGCACGTAGTCGGGGGACGGGAGGATCTTCTCCGTCGGTTCGGTTGCTGTCATGTCTGCGAATCCTCCACTGTCGACTCGGCGGCCAGGTCGGCGAGGGCCTGCTTGCCGAGGGCGAACCCCAGATTGCTGTTGGGCACTCCCGCGTAGACGGCGGTGTGGAGGAGCACCTCGCCGATGGTGTCGGCGTCGACTCCCGCGCGGAGGGCGGCCCGGATGTGCATGTCGAGTTCGTGCTCGTTGCCGACCGCGGTGAGGACGGCGATCGTGAGCAGTCGCCGCAATTCGTGGTCCAGCGCGGGGCGTGACCAGATGTCGCCCCACGCGGTGCGGGTGATGAAATCCTGGAACGGTGCGGTGAAGTCGGTGGTCCCCGCCACGGAGCGGTCCACGTGGGCGTCGCCGAGCACCGAGCGGCGCACCGTCATGCCCTGTGCGTGCGCGGCGTGTCGTCCGCGTGCGTACCCGCCGCCGGCGATGTGTTCGCGCAGCAGCGCCGTGACGGCGCCCGCCTGCTCGAGGTTCGCGACGTGGGCGGCGGGGGAGAGCACCTCGAACCGGGCGCCGGTGATGCCGTCCGCGAGGATCTGCATGACCGACGGCGGGGTCGACGGATCCTCCTCGCCCGCGATCACCAGGGTGGGTGCGCTGATCCGGGAGAGGTCGGCGGTGAAGTCCCAGTCGGCGAGGGCGTCGCAGCACGCGGCGTATCCCTCGGGCGACGTCGACGCGATCATGTCGCGGTAGTGCCGGACGAATTCCGGGTCACGCTTGGCAAGTCCCTCGCTGAACCACCGTGCGACGACGGCATCCGCGAGCGACTCGGGGCCGTCGGCGCGCGACGCGGCCGCCCGCTCGATCCATCCCTGCGGTTCGCCGAACTTCGCGGCGGTGCACAGCAGCGAGAGCGACAGCACCCGCCGCGGGGTGTGTGCGCCGAGCCACTGGGCGATCGCGCCGCCCATGGACAGTCCGACGAAGTGGGCGGCGCCGACTCCGAGGGAGTCGAGCAGGGCGAGAACGTCCTCCGACAGTTCGCGGACGGAGTACGGGCCGTCCGGTGCGGGCGACTCGCCGTGGCCCCGCTGATCGACGGCGACGACCCGGCATTCGTCGGACAGCGCCGCGATCTGCGGGTCCCACATGGACCGGTTGGAGCCGAGCGATCCGAGCAGGACCACGACGGGGGCATCCGCCGCGCCGCTGCGGGGTCCGGAGATTTCGTGTGCAAGTGCGACTGTCATCGCGTTCCTTCCCGGCCGCGGGCCACTGTCTCCAGTGCGCGGTCGACGATGTCGTGGGCGTGGCCGAGGTACCCGGCAGGGTCGAGCAGGGCGCGGATCTCGTCCGCGGGCAGGTATTCGAGGAGCCCGGGGTCCTCGTCGAGTCGGTGTCCGCTCCGGCACGCGGCGGTGACGAGGTCGCGCGCGTTGTCGGTGTGGGCGGACAGGGCTCCGGTGACCCGTTCGGCGAGGAGCAGGCCACCGGTGATGTCGAGGTTGCGGGCCATCGCGTCGGGGTGGACGTTCAGTCCGCCGAGCGAGTCGGCGATCCGCGCGACGGCTCCACCGGTGAGGCGCAGCAGGTCCGTGAGGGTTTCCCACTCGGCATGCCAGGCGCCGGCGGCGCGTTGCTGCTCGTGGTCCATCGAGCCGAGGATCGTTGCGACGAGTCCCGGGGTGCGGCGGGCCGCGGCGCGGGCGGCGATCGCGGCCACCGGATTGCGTTTGTGCGGCATGGCCGAAGAACCGCCGGGCGACCCTTCGCTGACCTCGCCGACCTCGGTGGACGACAGGAAGACGAGGTCGGTGGCGATCTTCGACACCGCGCCCGCGGCCGTTCCGAGTGCCGACGCGAGCAGCGCGATGCGGGTGCGGTCGGTGTGCCAGGGCACGTCCTGGCGTGCGAGTCCGAGTTCGTCGGCGAGCACGTCGGCGACGTCGAGACCGTGCGGGTAGAGCGCGGCGGACGTTCCGGCCGCGCCGCCCAGTTGCACGGGAAGGCCGTCGAGTGCGTCGAAGAGTGCGCGAGAAGCCCTGTGCAGCGCGGTCATCCACCCGGCGGCGAGCACCCCGAACGTGGTGGGAAGGGCCTGCTGGCCGAGCGTGCGGCCGGCGACGGGGGTACCGCGCTGGGCCCGCGACAGGGCCTCGGCGCACAGCACGGCCTCATCGAGGGACGCCAGGACGTGTGCTCCCGACCGACGGCACAACAGCATCAGCGCCGTGTCGAGAACGTCCTGACTCGTGGCGCCCTTGTGGACGTGGCTACCGGGCACGCCGGCATCCGCGGCCACTACCTCGCTGCGGAGCAGTTTCACCAGCGGGATCACCGGATTGCCACCCGCGGCCGCCGCGTCGCCGAGGGCCCCGACGTCCACGGAGTCCTCGGCGACGATGCGCGCGAACACCGACGAGATCGCGTCGGCGGACGCGGCGGGAATGACGCCGCACTTCGCCTCCGCCCGGGCCAGCGCTCCCTCGACCTCGACCATCGCGGTGACCCACGCCCGGTCGGAAAGCAGCGCCGACAACTCGCCGGCACCGAACGTCGGATCGAACAGGGCACCCCGGGAGGTCTCCGGAGAGTTCACACGCGACACCTTTCTGGGTTTGCGGCCGATTACAGGGCGAAGAACGGGGTTTCCCGTCCGTCCGTATTCTGCACGTGGATCGTCAGGTGGTATCCGCGATCGGTCTTCTCCGCGATCAGCTTGGGGCGGTCGGCTTCCGGGACGGCGGACAGCACGGGGTCCGAGGCGTGCGCGTCCGTGTCCTCGGGGAAGTAGAGGCGCGTGTACAGGCGCTCGAGCATGCCGCGGGCGAACAGTCCGACGTTGATGTGCGGGGCCTCGTCGGTGCCGTTCTCGGCGGGAAGGGCGCCCGGCTTGACGGTGTGCACCACGATGGTGCCGGTCTCGTCGGCGAACACGCGTGCCAGGCTGCGGAATCCGGCGGGCGTCGCCTCGGCGGCGCCGCGGGGATCGGTGGGACTGTCGAACCGGCCGGCGGCGTCTGCCTGCCAGGTTTCGATCATGGCGTCGCCGATGGGCTGACCGGCGCCGTCGATGACGGTGAAGGACACGGTGATTCGTCCTGGCGCGTCCTCGGGGACGGTGTCACCGCTGTTCTCCCACGTGGGGTACAGACCGATGTGGACATACGGGCCGACGGTCTGGGACGGCGTGACGCCGAACGGCACCTCGTCCTGACTCTTCGCGAAGACCGGGTAGCGCGGGGCGTCGGGGTTCTGGGTGTCGATCATCAGTGGCCCTCCTCGAACGGGGTGGCGTCCTGACCGCGCAGGACGATGTCGAACTTGAATCCGACCGCCCAGTTCTCGCGGGTCTGGTCGTAGTCGAACGTGCTGATCATCCGCTCGCGCGCCGCTTCGGGCACCGAGTTGTAGATCGGGTCCTGGAAGAAGAACGGATCGTCCGGGAAGTACATCTGTGTGACCAGGCGCTGCGTGAACGCCTGACCGAACAGGGAGAAGTGGATGTGCGCGGGACGCCACGCGTTGTGGTGGTTGCCCCACGGGTACGCGCCCGGCTTGATGGTGGTGAATTCGTAGTGACCCTGCTTGTCGGTGAGGCACCGGGCGACACCGTTGAAGTGGGGGTCGAGCGGCGCGGGCCAGGAGTCGTTCTTGTGGCGGTAGCGGCCGCCGGCGTTGGCCTGCCACACCTCGATGAGGGTGTCGGGGATGGGCTTTCCGGCGCTGTCGAGGACGCGGCCGTGGACGATGATGCGCTGTCCCTGGGCCTCGCCGCCGTTGGCGTGGGTCATGTCGTTCTCACCGGTGGTGACGTCGGCGTCGCCGAAGACCGGACCGGTGATCTCGCCGAGGCGCTGCGGGATCAGGATCAGGTCGTTCTTGGGGCTGCGCAGCCGAGTCGTCTTGTACTCGGGGAACAGCAGCGGGGCATTGGCTTCGTGCCCGGCTTGGTAGTGGGCTGGCAGATGCAGCATGGAAGAAGATCCTCACGTTCTCGATGTGAACAGTCGGCCGCTATTCGCACATAGTAGTCGCGTTCTGTGATGGGGCCAACAGGCGGGGCCAATTTTGTTCGCAATGTGGATGGGTGTTCACTACTCGAACATTTTGAGGTAGCCTGGGTCACATGGTCAACAAAGTCTTCGCAACGGCGGCCGAGGCCGTTGCCGACGTCCCCGACGGCGCGTCCCTCGCAGTGGGTGGCTTCGGCCTCGTCGGCATCCCCTCGGTCCTCATCGACGCCCTCCTGGCGCAGGGTGCGACCGACCTCGAGACGGTCAGCAACAACTGCGGCACCGACGGTTTCGGTCTGGGGCTACTCCTCGAGCAGCACCGGATCCGGCGCACGATCAGCTCGTACGTCGGTGCCAACAAGGAATTCGCGCGGCAGTACCTCAGCGGCGAGCTCGAGGTCGAGCTCACCCCGCAGGGCACGCTGGCCGAGCGCATGCGGGCCGGGGGAGCGGGCATCCCCGCCTTCTACACCCCCGCCGGCGTCGGAACGCAGGTCGCCGACGGCGGTCTGCCGATCCGCTACGACGGCAAGGGCGGCATCGCGGTCGCGAGCAAGCCCAAGGAGACCCGCGAGTTCGACGGGGAGGCCTTCGTCCTCGAACGGGCCATCCGCACCGACTTCGCGCTGGTCCACGCGTGGAAGGGCGACCGGCTCGGCAACCTCGTGTACCGGGAGACGGCCCGCAACTTCAATCCGGACGCCGCGGGCGCCGGTCGCATCACCATCGCGCAGGTCGAATACCTCGTCGAGCCCGGCGAGATCGACCCCGCCGAGGTGCACACCCCCGGCATCTTCGTCCAGCGTGTGGTCGAGGTCGGCAAGCAGGAAACGGGAATCGAGAACAGGACGGTGCGGGCATGAGCTGGACGCGGAACGAGATGGCGGCCCGGGTCGCGGCCGAGCTCGAGGACGGACAGTACGTCAACCTCGGCATCGGAATGCCGACCCTGATTCCCGGTCACATCCCGGCAGGCAAGGACGTCATCCTGCACTCGGAGAACGGCATCCTCGGAGTCGGGCCGTACCCCACCGAGGACGAGGTCGACCCCGAGCTGATCAACGCGGGCAAGGAAACCATCACCGTGGTCGCCGGCGGCGCGTTCTTCTCCTCGTCCGACTCGTTCTCGATGATCCGCGGCGGCAGCGTCGACGTGGCAGTTCTCGGCGCGATGCAGGTCAGCAGTCACGGCGACCTGTCCAACTGGATGGTGCCCGGCGCCATGGTCAAGGGCATGGGCGGCGCGATGGACCTCGTCCACGGCGCGGGCAAGGTCATCGTGATGATGGATCACGTCACCAAGAAGGGCGAGCACAAGATCCTCGAGGAGTGCACGCTGCCGTACACCGGCAAGCGCTGCGTCCAGAAGATCGTCACCGACCTCGCCGTCATCGACGTCACCCCCGACGGCCTGCGGCTCGTCGAGACCGCACCCGGTCACAGCGTCGAAGACGTCCAGGCGGCGACCGGCGCGAAACTCCTCGTCGACGCCACCGTCTGACGCCACCGCCCGTCGTTCCGGTGTGTCGCAGCCCGCGGCCCGTACCCTCTGGGCATGGGTGTGAGCGTGCGGGCCGCGACCAAATCCGACATTCCCGAGGTGACGCGGGTCCTCGCCGACGCGTTCTTCGACGACCCCGTCATGGTGTGGATGTGGCCGGATCCCGGGCGCAGGCGGCGCGGCCTGCCGAGGCTGTTCGGGGTGGAGATCCGCCACCACCATCTCGCCGGCGGCGGCGCCGAAGTCGCCGAGGACGGTGACGGCGTGATCCGCGGCGCCGCCATGTGGGATCCGCCGGGCGGCTGGAAGCAGTCGACGTGGTCTTCGCTCGTCAGTCTGCCCGGGCTGATCGGCGCGTTCGGTCCGCGACTGGGCGTCGGCGCCGCCGTCAGCGGAACCGTCGAAGACGCGCACCCGGTCGATCCCGTGCACTGGTATCTGGCGACGATCGGAACGTCGAGCGCGGGGCGGGGCGGCGGCTACGGGACGGCGCTGCTGCGGTCGCGGCTCGATCGTTGTGACGCGGAGGGGATCCCGGCGTACCTGGAGTCGAGCAAGAAGGACAACATTTCGTACTACCAGCGGTTCGGCTTCGACGTCACCGGTGAGATCCGGATCCCGGACGGCGGCCCGACACTGTGGGCGATGTGGCGGGAGCCCGTCCGCGCAAACCCTTAGGCTAAGCTCGGCAAGCCTTACCTAAGTGCATCGAAGTACCTGGTAGACGAGAGGGTCGCCGCATGAACGTCGGACAACAGAACCTCGGCCTCAGCCGACGGGGGTTCCTCCTCGGTACCGGCGGAGCGCTGCTCGCATTCGCCGCGGCCTGCAGCAGCTCGGACGGCGACGGCAGTGGCAACGGTAACGAGCCCTCGGGCCCCGTCGTCGCGCACAAGTACGGCGAAACCCAGGTGCCGGCGGACCCGCAGCGCATCGTCAGTGTCGGCTACAACGACCAGGACACGATCCTCGCGCTCGGTGGCCCCCTGGCCGGCACGTTCGACTGGTACGGCGACTACCCCTACGGCGTGTGGCCGTGGGCGCAGGACCTGCTCGGCGACGCGAAGCCCGAGATCGTCGGCACGGCGTCCACCGGCATCGACTTCGAGAAGGTCGCGGCCGTCGCCCCGGACCTGGTGGTCGGCACCTACTCCGGCCTCACCCAGGCCCAGTACGACAAGCTCGGCGCCATCGCACCGACGGTCGCGCAGCCCAAGGAGTTCGCCGACTACGGCGTCCCGTGGCAGGACCAGACGAGGATTCTCGGCGACGCACTCGGCAAGAAGGACAAGGCCGCCGAACTGGTGTCCGGTGTCGAGACCCAGTTCGCCGACGTCCGGGCCGCCAACCCGGCCTTCGCGGGTAAGACCGTCCTCGTCGGTGCCCTCAAGGGGCCGGGGCAGTTCGGCGTGTACGGCCCGGAGGACCCGAAGGTCCGCTTCTTCACCGAGCTCGGTTTCGTGAACCCCCCTGTGACGGAACAGATCACCGGCAACTTCGCGGAGATCAGCACGGAGCAGCTGTCGCTGGCGAACGTCGACCTCCTCGTCTGGTACGCGGGCGGCGGTTACGGCGACAAGCTGCGCGCGGAACTCGACAAGACGCCGATCTATCAGGAACTCGACGTGGTGAAGGCCGGCCGCACGATCACACTCGAGGACGCCGCCGCCGAGGCGATGGCGTGGAGCACCGTGCTGAGCCTGCCGTACGCGTTGAACGAGATCCCGCCGCGGGTCGCGCCCCTGCTCGCCTGAGAGGCGGATGTCCGACGGGGTGAGCCCGGTTCGTGATACCAACGACTCGTGACCGCCATTCCTGAACTCCATGCCGGAACTCCCTTCGACGACCTCGACGACTATCTCGCGCTCGGTCGCGTCGGCGGCCTCGCGCTGTCGGCGGACGGGCGAAGGCTCGTCGTCGCGCAGTCGACGCTCGACGAGAAGTCGACGAAGTACGTCACCGCCCTGTGGGAGATCGATCCCACCGGCGAGTTCGCGGCACGCCGGCTCACCCGGGGCCGCACCGGGGAGTCCAACGCGACGTTCACCAGCGACGGCGACCTGCTCTTCACGTCCTCCCGGCCGACGCAGGACGAGGACGACCTTCCCGACGACCTGTGGCGACTGCCCGCGCGGGGCGGCGAGGCGGTGATCGTCGCGCGACGCGGCGGCGGCATCACCGGCGTGCGTGCGGCCCGGTGCGCCCCGCGGTTCGTCGTCACCACGGGCGTTCTGGGGAGGTCCGGCGAGTCCGCCGACGACGAACGGGTGCGCGCCGAGCGCAAGGAGAAGAAGGTCTCGGCGATCCTGCACACGGGCTACCCGATCCGCTACTGGGACCACGATCTCGGCCCGGACGTGCCGCATCTGCTGTCCGCCCCGCTGGACGCGCTCGCGGAGAACGGGCAGGAGCCGCAGCTCACCGACCTCACGCCGATGCCGGGTCCGGCGCTGCGGGAGGCGAACTACGCGCTGAGCGACGACGGCGCGTTCGTCGTGACGTCGTGGACGGTTCCCGGCCCGCTGGCGTCGATCCGGAACATCCTGGTGCGCGTCGACACCGAGACGGGAGCGCGGACAGTCCTCGTCGACGACGGCGATGCCGACCTGTCGGACCCGGTGATCTCCCCGGACGGACGGCATGTCGTGTTCGCGCGGGAATCGCATGCGACACCCGACTCCGCGCCCCGATTCACGCTGCACCGGTACAGCTTCGACACCGGCACCGTCACCGAGGTGGCGCCCGGGTGGGACCGGTGGGCCACGTCCGTGGTCTGGTTGTCCGATGGCTCGGGTCTCCTCGCGACCGCCGACGACCGCGGGCGCGCACCGATCTTCCTCCTCCGCGACGGCGCGGACCCCACACCGGTCACGACCGACGACTCCGCATACACCGACCTGCAGGTCGCCCCGGACGGGTCCACGGTGTTCGCGCTGCGGGCGTCCTACGCGGCGCCGCCCCATCCGGTGCGCATCGACATCACCACCGGCGCCGTGTCGCTGCTCAAGGCGCCCGCGGACCTCCCCGAACTCCCCGGCACGCTGACGGAGGTCGAGACGGTCGCCGCGGACGGCGCAGTGGTGCGCGCGTGGCTCGCGGTGCCCACCGGCGCCTCCGCCCACGCGCCGGTGCCGCTCGCGCTGTGGGTGCACGGCGGCCCCCTGGGTTCGTGGAACACCTGGTCGTGGCGGTGGAACCCGTGGCTTCTGGTCGCGCGGGGATACGCCGTGCTGCTGCCGGACCCCGCCCTGTCCACCGGTTACGGACAGGAGTTCGTCGAGCGCGGCTGGGGCAAGTGGGGCAAGGCGCCGTTCACCGATCTCATGTCGATCACCGACGCCGCGGTGGCGCTGCCGGAGATCGACGAGAAGCGCACCGCGGCGATGGGCGGATCGTTCGGCGGATACATGGCCAACTGGATCGCCGGGCACACCGACCGGTTCAAGGCGATCGTCACCCACGCGAGCCTGTGGGCGCTGGACCAGTTCGGCCCCACCACCGACGCCGCCTGGTACTGGCAGCGGGAGATGACCCCCGAGATGGCGGTGGAGAACTCGCCGCACCTGTACGTCGCGGACATCGTGACACCCATGCTGGTCATCCACGGCGACAAGGACTTTCGCGTCCCGATCGGCGACGGTCTGCGGCTGTGGTTCGAGCTGCTGTCCGAGTCGGGGTTGCCCGCGGACGACGAGGGGGTCACCGACCACCGCTTCCTCTACTTCCCCGACGAGAACCACTGGATCCTCACCCCGCAGAACGCGAAGGTCTGGTACCAGGTGGTGTTGTCGTTCCTCTCGGAGCACGTCCGGGGCGAGGACGTCGCGCTGCCCGAGATCCTGGGCGGATAACCGGCGGGCAGGGGCCGCGCCGAGGCCGCGTCACGCCCGCTTCACGCGACCCCGGTCGAATTCCTTGCCGCCCCAGACGCCGGTCTGCCCGGTGGCCCCGGCGAACAGTTCGCACCGCAACCGCAGCGGGCAGTGCCGGCAGACGTCGCGCGCGTACGCGAAATCCTCTGTGGGGAAGGGGAACCACCGGTCCGGCTCGGGGTCGTCGCGGCACGCGGCGTCGACCCACCCGGCGGGATCGTCGGAGACGGGCAGCAGTGTGGACAGGGTCGTGTCCAGGACGTCGGTCATCGGAAATCTCCCCTTCCCGGGAGAGGTCGGTCGGTTCAGGCGGAATGCCCGGGGATCCCGCGGCTACACCGCCGCGAGATCCCGCCAGATCTGCCGTTGCGCCTTCTCGATGTGCCGCGGCGCCCTCGGCTCCCACAGGAGCGGCATTCCCGCCTCCTCCGGTGTGCGGTCGGCCTTCCGCTGGTTGCAGGGCGCGCAGCACGCCACGAGGTTGTCCCACGTATTCGCACCGCCGCGGCTCCTCGGCAGCACGTGATCGATGGTCGTCGCGACCGGCTCGGCGCAGTAGCCGCAACGATTGCGGTCGCGGCGGAACACGCCCGCGAACGTCGCGCGACTGCTGTCGGTCACCAGCACGCAGTGCTGGACGTAGACGTACCGCAGCAGACGGATGGTCTGCGGCAGGCTGATCTCGACGTGCTGCGACCGAATCGGGAACGGAGGCTCCCGGTCGGCGACCGTCTCGGCCGCGCCGACACTGATCAGCACCACGGCGCGCTCCGCGGGAATCTCGCAGAGCGCCTCGTACGTGACGTTGAGGACCAGCACGGCGGCGCGCGACCAGTTGCGGGCGTCGAGCGTGCTCGAGGGTGGGTTACGGGAGAAGTGCCTCACGGGTGTTCTCGGTTCTGTCGTCGGTTCGCGGCGGTGGGGGCACGCCGGGCGACGGTCGTCGATTCGGGCGTGTCAGGCGGAGCGGTGGGGCTTCGCGGCGGGCATGATCCCGCGTTCGCCTTGTCGGCCGGTGGGGAAGGAGCAGGCGTTGCCCGGGCGTGACGGGCGCAGCGCGACCGCGTGGGCAGTGGACCGTGCGCGCATCGCTACTTCCTTCCTCGGGTCGACGTGTGAAACCGATCGGAACTCGTCGAGCATGGCACACCGCCGCGCCCGCGTCCTGGCATTTTTCGTGCCGTGGGACCCGCGAACAGGGGCCCGTCGAATCGGACAGGATGCGCGACACGTCCGATGGATGCGGTGAAGTGGCCGTTCAATCGCTACGGTGTTCGATACGTACCCCGAATGAAGGAGACATCGTGGCACTTCCCCAGCTCACTGACGAACAGCGGGCAGCAGCTCTCGAGAAGGCCGCCGCCGCTCGTAAGGCACGCGCAGAGCTCAAGGACAAGCTCAAGTCCGGTGACATCACCCTCAAGCAGGTCCTTTCCAAGGCAGATGTCGACGACATCATCGGAAAGACCAAGGTCAGCGCCATCCTCGAAGCACTGCCGAAGATCGGCAAGGTCAAGGCCCAGGAGATCATGGCCAACCTCGAGATCGCGCCGACCCGTCGCCTCCGTGGCCTCGGTGACCGTCAGCGCGACGCCCTGCTGGCGCACTTCAGCTGACACGTTTCCCGGGTGCCCACCCCCACGCCGTCCGGCGTCGGGGTGGGCACCCGGATGCGTTTCCCGCCTTTCGATCGAGTGCAACCTGGGGGTTGCGCGAAGAGCCGCCGATGTGCAACCGTGGGGTAGCACATTGTCGAGAGGTGAGGATGATCATGAGCGTTCCGGACGCGTCCCAGGACAGGATCGAGCGCGAGATCCACATCGACGCCCCCATCGAGCGGGTGTTCCGGCTGGTGAGCGAACCCGGCTGGTTCATCGGCGACGGAGATCCCGGCAAGACCACCACCACACGCGAAGGCGACGTCGTCGTCGTGAACTTCCCCCCGTACGGCCGCTTCCCGATCCTTCCCGTGAAGTCCGACGCACCCCACTACGTCTCGTTCCGCGGCGGAGACGATCCCGCGCAGCCCCTCGTGGAGGGCACGTCCACCCTGGTCGAGTTCTTCCTGTCCGAGCAGGACGGAGGCACCCTCCTGCGCGTCGTCGAGTCCGGGTTCGCCGCCCTGTATCCGAACGTCGAGCGTCGCGCGTCCGCCCTCGAGGGCAACGTCGAAGGCTGGGAGATGCAACTCGCGTTCGCCAAGCGGGACGCCGAAAGCGGCCGGGGCGAATGATTCCGCGTCTGGTGTGTCGACCTCGCTGACCGCAGTCGGGGGTTGCGGTCAGCGAGGTCGGTGCGCCGCCGGTTCCGGCAGGCACGCCCGGATAGTCGTCGGGTCAGTGCATTTCGTTACCACCGGCGCGTCGTCGCCGTGTCGCCGCCGATCGGCGTACCTTTCGATGCATACTCGACACTCTCGAGTGGTTGCCGCATCGGATGCGGCAGACGAACCGGAGGAATCCCTTGAACGACCACCACGTGCAGCTCTTCTCCGAGCTGCACAGCACCGCAGGATCCCAGGCAGGCGGAGAAGACGCCGGCGAGGCGCTGCGTCCCGTCGACCCGGAGCGCCGCACCGCCACCGAGGTGCACCGCGCGCTGTTCAGCGACCAGTAGCGGGGCCGCACGGTAGCCCCGTCGTGGGTCGCCGGTGCGTTCATTAGACTCGACGGGTGACCAGTGCAGCTCCAGAAAATCCCCAGAACCGTGCCGATGCCCTCCCGAAGAGCTGGGACCCCAGTTCCGTCGAGGACGATCTGTATCAGGGCTGGGTAGACGCCGGTTACTTCCGTGCGGACCCCCACAGTGAGAAGCCGGGGTACTCCATCGTTCTGCCGCCGCCGAACGTGACCGGCAGCCTGCACATGGGTCACGCTCTCGACCACACGTTGATGGACGCACTGAGCCGCCGCAAGCGGATGCAGGGCTACGAGGTGCTGTGGCTGCCGGGCATGGACCATGCGGGCATCGCGACGCAGACCGTGGTCGAGAAGCAGCTCGCCGTCGACGGCAAGACGAAGGAAGACTTCGGCCGCGAACTGTTCATCGACAAGGTGTGGGACTGGAAGCGGGAGTCCGGTGGCACCATCGGCGGCCAGATGCGCCGCATCGGTGACAGCGTCGACTGGAGTCGCGACCGCTTCACCATGGACGACGGGCTCTCCCGCGCCGTCCAGACCATCTTCAAGCGCATGTACGACGACGGTCTGATCTACCGGGCCGAGCGACTCGTCAACTGGTCGCCCGTGCTGCAGACCGCGATCTCCGACATCGAGGTGAAGTTCGAGGACGTCGAGGGCGAGCTGGTCTCGCTGCGGTACGGCTCCCTGAACGACGACGAACCGCACGTCGTGGTCGCCACCACCCGCGTCGAGACGATGCTCGGCGACACCGCCGTCGCCGTCCACCCCGACGACGAGCGCTACAAGCACCTGATCGGGACGACGCTCGAACACCCCTTCACCGGGCGCGACATCCCGATCATCGCCGACGAGTACGTCGACCCCGAATTCGGCACCGGCGCCGTCAAGATCACCCCGGCGCACGACCCCAACGACTTCGAGATGGGCCTGCGGCACAACCTGCCGATGCCCACCATCATGGACAAGACCGGCAAGATCGCCGACACGGGAACGCAATTCGACGGTCTCGACCGCTTCGAGGCGCGGGTCAAGGTGCGGGAGGCGCTCGCCGAGCAGGGGCGCGTGGTCGCGGAGAAGCGGCCCTACCTGCACAGCGTCGGGCATTCCGAGCGCACCGGCGAGTCCATCGAGCCGCGTCTGTCGCTGCAGTGGTGGGTGAAGGTCGAGTCCCTGGCGAAGGCGGCGGGTGACGCGGTCCGCAACGGTGACACCGTCATTCACCCGGCCAGTCAGGAACCGCGATGGTTCGCGTGGGTCGACGACATGCACGACTGGTGCATCTCGCGTCAGCTGTGGTGGGGTCACCGGATCCCGATCTGGTACGGACCCGACGGCGAGGTCGCGTGCTTCGGACCGGACGAGACCGCGCCCGAGGGCTGGGTGCAGGACCCCGACGTCCTCGACACCTGGTTCTCCTCCGGGTTGTGGCCGTTCTCGACCATGGGCTGGCCCGAGAAGACACCGGAGCTGCAGAAGTTCTATCCCACAAGCGTTCTCGTCACCGGCTACGACATCCTGTTCTTCTGGGTGGCGCGGATGATGATGTTCGGCACGTACGTGTCGGAGGACGACGCCGTCGCAGCGGGCAAGTCCGGACCGCAGGTGCCGTTCGAGGACGTGTTCCTGCACGGCCTCGTCCGCGACCAGTTCGGCAAGAAGATGTCGAAGTCGCGAGGCAACGGCATCGATCCCCTCGACTGGGTCGACCGCTTCGGCGCCGACGCGCTCCGCTTCACGCTGGCCCGCGGCGCCAACCCCGGCAGCGATCTGTCCGTCGGCGAGGATCACGCGCAGTCGTCGCGGAACTTCGCGACCAAGCTGTTCAACGCGACCAAGTTCGCCCTCATGAACGGGGCCGCGCCCGCGCCGCTGCCCGGACGCGGCGAACTGACCGACGCGGACCGGTGGATCCTCGACCGCCTGGACCAGGTGCGCGGCGACGTCGACACCGCCTTCGACCGGTACGAGTTCAGCAAGGCGTGCGAGGCGCTGTTCCACTTCGCGTGGGACGAGGTCTGCGACTGGTATCTCGAGCTGGCCAAGGTGCAGTTCGCCGAGAGCGACACCGTCGCGGCGAACACGAGGGCAGTGCTCGGCAACGTCCTCGACGCGCTGCTGCGCCTGCTCCACCCGGTCATCCCGTTCGTCACCGAAACCCTGTGGAAGGCGCTCACCGGTGGCGAGTCCGTCGTGGTGGCGGAGTGGCCGCGGGCGGGAGAGGTCGCCGCGGATGTGGTTGCGGCGCAGCGTGTCGAGGACATGCAGCGACTGGTGACCGAGGTGCGCCGGTTCCGCAGCGACCAGGGTCTCAAGCCGTCGCAGCGGGTGCCCGCACGGATCAGCGGGATCGCCGAGGCCGATCTGGACACGCAGCTCGCCGCGGTCACGTCGCTGGCCCGGCTGACGGACCCGGAGGACGGTTTCGCGGCGTCGGCCTCGGTGGAGGTGCGCCTGAGCAAGGCGACCGTCACCGTCGACCTCGACACGTCCGGCAACGTCGACCTCGGCGCCGAGAAGGCGCGGCTGGAGAAGGACCTCGCGGCCGCGCAGAAGGAACTCGCCGGGACCACCGCGAAACTCTCCAACGAGGCGTTCCTCGCCAAGGCGCCCGACGCCGTCAAGGACAAGATCCGGACGCGTCAGCAGATCGCGACGGAAGAAATCGAACGCATCACCAAGCGATTGAAGGAGCTGGAAGGCGCGTGACCTCGCCCGACTTCACGCCGGAGGAAGTCAGCCCCGTCGACCTCGCGGAGTTGACGCTGGTCGAGGCGGAACTCGACAGGCGGTGGCCCGAGACGAAGATCGAGCCGTCGCTGAGCCGGATTGCGGCGCTGATGGACATCCTCGGATCCCCCCAGCACGGGTACCCGGCGATCCACGTCACCGGCACCAACGGCAAGACGTCGGTGACGCGGATGATCGACGCGCTGCTCACCGCGCTGCACCGGCGCACGGGCCGCACCACCAGCCCGCACCTGCAGCTCGCCACCGAGCGGATCAGCATCGACGGACGCCCGGTGTCGCCGCGCCGCTACGTCGACACGTACCGGGAGATCGAACCGTACGTGCAGATGATCGACCAGCAGTCGCAGGCGGCGGGCGGCCCGGCGATGAGCAAATTCGAGGTGCTCACCGCGATGGCGTACGCCGCGTTCGCGGAGGCGCCCGTCGACGTCGCCGTCGTCGAGGTGGGCCTCGGCGGGCGTTGGGACGCAACCAATGTCATCGACGGACAGATCGCCGTGATCACCCCGATCAGCCTCGATCACGCGGAGTATCTCGGCGACGACCTCGCCGGGATCGCACAGGAGAAGGCCGGCATCATCAAGAAGGGCCGCGAGGACGCTCTCGTGCCCCGCGACACGGTCGCCATCCTCGCCGAACAGACGCCCGAAGTGATGGACGTGCTGCTTCGCCGTGCCGTCGAGGTGGATGCCGCGGTCGCGCGGGAGGGCTCTGAATTCACGGTGGTCGCCCGGCAGATCGCCGTCGGCGGCCAGCAGCTCGAACTCCAGGGTCTCGGCGGGATCTACACCGACGTCTTCCTGCCCCTGCACGGGGAGCATCAGGCGCGTAACGCGTCGCTCGCGCTCGCGGCCGTCGAAGCGTTCTTCGGTGCCGGGCCGGAGCGCCAGCTCGACCAGGACGCGATCCGGGAGGGGTTCGCCTCGGTCGTCAACCCCGGCCGGCTCGAACGCGTGCGCAGCGCCCCGACCGTCTTCCTCGACGCCGCGCACAACCCGGACGGGGCCCGTGCGCTCGCCGCCGCGCTGACCGCCGAATTCGACTTCCGCAAACTCGTCGGCGTCGTCAGCGTGATGGGGGACAAGGACGTCGACGGCATCCTGACGGCGCTGGAACCGGTGTTCGACGAGCTCGTGGTGACGCACAACGGTTCGGCGCGGGCCATGGACGTCGAGGATCTCGCCAATCTCGCTGTCGCGAAGTTCGGCGACGAACGCGTCGTGGTCGCGCCGACCCTCGCGGACGCCCTGGAAACGGCCATCGGACTGGCCGAGGAGGTCGCCGAGCCCGGTGAGGCAGTATCGGGGGCGGGCGTGGTGGTCACCGGATCAGTGGTGACCGCCGGTGCGGCCCGCACCCTCTTCGGAAAGGACCCAGCGTGAGCGAGCAGGACCCCCGTGCTTCGGAACCGGAGTTCGGCCCGCCGACCAGGGACCCGTGGAAGGGTTTCCGCGGCGTGGTCGCGGGATCTCTGATCCTGGAAGCGATCGTGGTGCTCCTCGCCCTGCCGGTGGTCGCGACGGTCGGCGGCGGACTCACCTGGTGGTCGGGAACGTACCTGGTGGGGCTCGCGGTGCTCATGATCCTCGGGGCCGGTCTGCAGGGCCGCCCATGGGCGATGAAGTACAACCTGTTGTTGCAGGTGGGGCTCCTGCTCGGATTCTTCGTCCACGTGTCGATCGGTTCGGTCGGAGTGGTCTTCGCGATCCTGTGGGGCTACCTCCTGTACTTCCGCCGGAATGTGCGTCAGCGAATGGAGCGGGGCCTGCTGCCGGGGCAGCGCGGCTGACCATTTAGGCTGTGCGCCGTGACTGAGCGCACCCTTGTACTGATCAAGCCCGATGCCGTTGCCCGCGGATATGTAGGAGAAATCCTCGGTCGTATCGAGCGGAAGGGTCTGACGATCTCCGCGCTCGAGCTGCGCACCGCTGCCGGCGACATCGCCGCCGCCCACTACGCCGAGCACGAAGGCCGCCCGTTCTACCCCGGTCTGCTGGAATTCATCACGGGCGGCCCGCTCGTCGCGGCCGTCCTCGAAGGTCCCCGGGCGATCGCGGCGTTCCGTCAGCTCGCCGGCGGCACCGACCCGGTCGAGAAGGCCGTTCCGGGCACGATCCGCGGTGATTTCGGGCTCGAAGCCCAGGAGAACCTCGTCCACGGCTCCGACTCCGTCGAGTCCGCCGAGCGCGAGATCGCCCTCTGGTTTCCCCAGCTCGCAGCCAACTGACCCACCCTCTCCACCCACCCCTCGATCCATCGACCTGCCCTCCGGGCCGGCGGCGCCATCGCGAACGGAACATGTTCCAGAACGATACGTGCGCCGCTGGCACGGACCGCGGCACACGTGTGGGATACTGAGGGTGGTCGGACCGCAATTTGTGCACCACGTGGCTTCGACCGGATGACACCACGGCTCGATGCCCTTCATCGCTGCCCCTGCGTCAACAGGAAATACCTGGGCGTATCGGCACGCTGGATGATCAGGCGCTCGCACCGCGGACCACGGCCATCCGCAAGGCACTACATGGGTGTGCAGTGAAAACGGACACTGCACGCGCTGTGTGGAGCGAGACCAGACAATCTCGCGCTCACATCTGGGGCGCGAGTACACATACTGCGCCCTCGCGTGGCCGCGTGACATTCCCGGACAGGGGAGTGGACGCGCCCGGGGGCTGAGGAGACTACGTGGCCGATCAAGCGCCGCCCACAAATTCAGAGCCGAACGATACGGCCACCGCCGGGAGCGCGGTTCCCGCTCTTCCGGAGAAAATTCGCGTTCACGCCCTCGCGAAGTTGCTGGGCGTGACGAGCAAGCAGGTCATCGCCGAGGCCGCGGCCCTCGGATTGGAACTGCGCAGTGCGCAGTCGAGCCTGCAACGCGACATCGCCGAGCGGGTGTACGCCGGATTCACCGCAGCGGAGACCGCTCCTGCCGAGTCGCCCGCCGAGGCTGCACCGGAAGCGCCGGCCCCGGCTGCGGAGACGGTTGTCGAGGTCGCCCCGGAGCCGGTCGCGGCCCCCGAGGCTCCCGCCGAGGAATCCCCTGCCGCCGAGGAATCCCCTGCCCCGGTGAGCCCGGTCGAGGAATCCCCTGCCCCGGAGAGCGCGGAACCCGTCGCCGAGGAGGCCGCGGTTTCCGAACCCGACCTCGGGCACGACCTGTTCACCACCACCGACTTCCCGGCCGAGTCGCCCGCGGCCGAGGAGTCCCCCGAGACTCCCGCCGTTTCCCAGGTCCCGCTCTTCCTGCAGCCCGACCTCGCGGCGGTCGAGACGCCGCCGCGTCGCCGGCGCAGTCGCCGCGACGCCGGGACGCCGGAACCCACCACCGAGCAGCCTCCCGTCGCCGAGTCGCGCGAGGACGCCGCCGAGCCCGCGAAGGCCGCAGACACCGGAACCGCGGACACCGAATCGGACGAGTCCGACGTCGACGGCGATCAGCCGCGCCGTCGCCGCCGCGGTCGTCGTGGCCGTGGCCGCGGACGGGGTGAACAGCCGAACGAGCAGGACACCGATACCGACACCGAGGGTGCCGAGGCCGAGGAGTCCGCGCGCGAGGACAAGGGTCGCGAAGACAAGGGCACCGAGAAAGGCTCGGAGACACCGAGCCGGGAGCCCGAAGAGAAGCCGAAGGACTCCGAGGGGAAGCCCGCGGACGCCGAGCAGGCGGAAGCGGAGTCCGGGGACGAAGAGACCGGTGAGGGTGACTCCGACGGTTCGAGCCGTCGCCGTCGCCGTCGCCGCCGTCGCAAGTCCGGTGGCGAGGGGTCGGGAGACGCCACGTCCGAGGACGATCCGCCGAACACCGTCGTGCACGAGCGTGAGCCTCGCAACAAGAGCCGCTCGAAGGACGAGGTCCAGGGCATCACCGGTTCGACACGGCTCGAGGCGAAGCGTCAGCGCCGCCGCGACGGGCGCGATGCCGGCCGCCGCCGGCCTCCGATCCTCACGGAATCGGAGTTCCTGGCACGCCGCGAGGCCGTCGACCGCGTCATGGTCGTGCGCGACCGCGTCGTCACCGGGCAACCGCACGCGACGACGCAGGTCGCCGTGCTCGAGGACGGTGTCCTCGTCGAACACTTCGTGACCACGTCGGCGTCGGCCTCGATGGTCGGCAACGTGTATCTCGGACGCGTCCAGAACGTGCTGCCCAGCATGGAAGCGGCGTTCATCGACATCGGCCGTGGCCGCAACGGCGTGCTGTACGCCGGCGAGGTCAACTGGGAGGCCGCCGGACTCGGTGGCAACTCCCGCAAGATCGAGCAGGCGCTCAAGCCCGGCGACCAGGTGCTGGTCCAGGTCAGCAAGGACCCGGTCGGGCACAAGGGTGCGCGGTTGACCACGCAGATCAGCCTCGCGGGCCGGTTCCTCGTCTACGTGCCGGGCGGCACGTCCACCGGGATCAGCCGCAAGCTGCCCGACACGGAACGCAAGCGCCTCAAGGACATCCTGCGCGACATCGTGCCCTCGGACGCCGGAGTCATCATCCGGACCGCGTCGGAGGGTGTCAGCGAAGAGGAACTCGCCCGCGACGTGACGCGCCTGCAGGAGCAGTGGGCCGGGATCGAGGCGCAGGCCGCGAAGGCGGAGTCCGGCAAGTCCGGCAACCCGCAGGCCCTCTACGAGGAGCCCGACCTCCTCGTGAAGGTCATCCGCGATCTGTTCAACGAGGACTTCTCCAAGCTCGTGATCGAGGGCGAGAAGGCCTGGTCGACGGTCGAGTCGTACATCAAGTCCGTCGCGCCCGATCTCATGCCGAGGCTGAAGCAGCACACGTCGGACAACGGTGTCGACGTCTTCGAGGCGCACCGCATCGACGAGCAGCTGGCGAAGGCGCTCGATCGTAAGGTCTGGTTGCCGTCCGGCGGCACGCTCGTGATCGACCGCACCGAGGCCATGACCGTGGTCGATGTCAACACCGGCAAGTTCACCGGTGCCGGCGGGAACCTCGAGGAAACCGTCACCCGGAACAACCTCGAGGCTGCCGAGGAGATCGTCCGGCAGATGCGACTGCGGGACATCGGCGGCATGATCGTCGTCGACTTCATCGACATGGTGCTCGAATCGAACCGCGACCTGGTGCTGCGACGTCTGACCGAGGCCCTGGGCCGCGACCGCACCCGCCACCAGGTGTCCGAGGTCACGTCGCTCGGGCTCGTGCAGATGACCCGGAAGAAGCTGGGCACCGGCCTGGTCGAGGCGTTCTCGACCACGTGCGAGCACTGCCACGGCCGCGGCATCATCGTCCACGCCGAGCCGATCGAGGTGAAGACGTCCGAGGACGCCGGTGCACGCGGGTCTTCCCGCGGCGGCGACTCCGGCGGCTCCCGCAAGAAGCGGGGACGCGACAAGCCGTCCGGTGGGGACACCGCGCAGGCTCCCGCGCACGAGGAGACCCCGACGGTGGACGCCACCGTGAAGCGGGCTCACCCGGTCGCTCTCGCGATGGCACACCACCACCATCACGAAGAGGAGGCGGCGCAGGCCGTCGGTGGAGCTGCCGAGCCGGCGACGGCGGCCGCCGACAAGGCGGAGACTCGCGCCGCCGAGACTCCGGCCGCAGCCAAGGCGGACCTGCCCGGGATCGAGGAGGCCGTGGCCGAGGCGCCCGCAGCGGTGGCTGCGGAAGCCGTCGTGGCACCCGAGGCCGAGGTGGCCGTGGTCGAAGAGGCTG
>JBCEBZ010000123.1:0-5840 GCA_039206675.1 Rhodococcus sp. (in: high G+C Gram-positive bacteria)
CGCTCGGAGAGCCACCTTCCAACGAATGGAGACAAGGCGCGGGCCCTTCCTTCGTTCTCAGCGCGTGAGGGTGTGTGAGGGTGGTACGCCGTACTTGCGCCGGTACTCCGCCGCGAAGCGCCCCGGATGGGTGAATCCCCACCGAAGTATGACGTCGAGAACCGTTGTCGGCGGACCGGATACGGCGAGGTCGGCGTGCGCGCGTTCGATTCGGACATCGTGCAGATACGCGAAAGGCGTCACGCCGACGTATTCCCGGAATGCTTGCTGGAGTCTCCTCACGCTGACCCCCGCAATATCTGCCATGTCTCCCGGCGTCCATGCCCGCGCCGGATCGTCGTGGATGGCCGCGATCACCCGCTTCACGACGCGGGGCCGGTACACGCTCCTGCCGGGGTCTTCGTCCGGCACGGCGGCCAGAACGAACCCGGTGGTGACGGCCGCGGACAGCTGGGTGCGCATCAAGTCGTTGCGCAGCAGGCCGTCGTCGGACTCCACCAGCTCGTAGGTACACCGCAGCAACTTCAGCCAACTCTGGCCGGCGTCCCCGCGAAGGTCGAGTTGCAGGGGAAGCTGTCGTCCCGGTCGGTCGAGGATCCGGTCCATCTCGCGCTGCAGGTAGGCGTCGTCGATCTTGAATCCGATCAATCGGCACGACGGATTCCAGTGCGGAATGAGTGTGCGGACACCCGGGGGGCACGCGGTCGCCTCCCCGACTCCGGACACCACCTCGGTGTGCTCGATCACCGACTCCAGTCGACCGCTGACCGGGATGTTGATGCCGTATGCGCCCGGATGCTCCGACTTCAAGGCGACCTCGGAGCCGAGTGCCATGCGAGTGATGCGGCACGTTCCCAGGTCGATGCTGCCGATCGACGCCTCGGCAGCAGCGCCGGCGGTCAAGGGCTCGAGCGTATGGGGGAAATATGCGTCGGCCACCGCTTCGTGGAGGTGATGCCAATCCTCGAAGCGGGGGCCGCTGTCCGGGGTATCCACGAATGTCGTCCCAACCTCTCCAGGCGTCCGATCGGAACGCCAAGATCTTGCACTCTTGGTGATTTATATCACTGATCCGCTCGCGTCTCGACGACCCGAAATTCGCGTTGCGTCGTGTGGACAGTCCCTTCGCTGAGTGGATCGACGGCTTGTGACCGTGGTCATACCTTGGTTCCACAACCCCGACGTCACGCCGACTCGGGAGAACGAGAAGCGAAGGGGCCACGCGATGGACGCGCGCAAGCTACGTGACATTTTCGGGCAGTTCGCCAGTGGAGTCACGGTCATCACATGCCGGAATGCGGACGGTGAACCCCACGGTGCGACGGTTACGGCATTTACGTCCGTCTCGCTCGAGCCGGCACTGTGCCAGGTGACGCTGACCCGTAAGTCGAAGGCGTGCCGGTATCTCGGCGACGAACCCTTCGCCGTGAACATTCTCGGTGAGGCTCAAGTCGATACCGCGATGCACTTCGCCGGGCGCCCGCAGACACCCGGCCCAGTATGGGCCGACGGTCCGACCGCGCCTCTGCTCCGCGGATCGGCGGCCACGATCTCCTGCACCCCGTGGGCGCAGTACGACGGCGGTGATCACATCATCTTCATCGGCGAGATCGTCGACATCACGACCACCGATCAGCAGCCGTTGCTGTTCTACCGCAGCAAGTTCCACCGGCTCGGCGTGCTCGACGCGGTAAGCGCGTGGGCGGGATGCATGGACGATCCGCACAACGGATGGTTCGACGCGACGACATCCTTCACGCCTCTTCACCGCCCGGCGGGGCAATCCGCCCGAGCGACCGCCGGCCTCTGAAAATCCGCACTACCGAAGGGAACACCATGACCACCACCGTCCCCACCGACCCCACGCAGGTCAACTCGGCAGCGAATGCCGCGGCCAACCAACCGCAGATATACGCCACCAAGCCGATGACCGGCGACGAGTACATCGAGTCGATCAGCGACGACCGCGAGATCTGGCTGCACGGCGAGCGGGTCGAGGACCACACCAATCACCCGGCGTTCCGCAACTCGGTTCGCATGATCGCCCGGCTGTACGACGGGATGCACACCGGCGAGCACGTCGACACCCTGACGACGCCCACCGACACCGGCAGCGGTGGCGTGACGATGCCCTTCTTCCGCACCGCCAAGTCCACCGAGGACGTGCTCGCCGACCGAGACGCGATCGCGACCTGGGCACGGATGACCTACGGCTGGATGGGCCGCAGCCCCGACTACAAGGCGTCCTTCCTCGGCACCCTGAACGCGAACAAGGAGCTGTACTCGCCGTTCCAGGACAACGCGGAACGCTGGTACAAGGAATCGCAGGAGAAGGTTCTGTACTGGAACCACGCGATCATCAACCCGCCCGTCGACCGGCAACTCCCGCCGGACGAGGTCGGCGACGTGTTCATGAAGGTGGAGAAGGAAACCGACTCGGGCCTCGTCGTGTCCGGCGCGAAGGTCGTCGCCACCGGCTCGGCGATCACCAACTACAACTTCATCGCCCACTACGGCCTGCCGATCAAGAAGAAGGAATTCGCCCTCATCTGCACCGTCCCGATGGACGCGCCCGGGGTGAAGCTGATCTGCCGGTCCTCGTTCACCCAGAACGCCGCCGTGATGGGCACCCCGTTCGACTACCCGCTGTCGAGCCGGATGGACGAGAACGACACCATCTTCATCTTCGACAAGGTGCTGGTGCCGTGGGAGAACGTCTTCATGTACGGCGACGTGGACAAGATCAACGGCTTCTTCCCGCAGTCCGGGTTCCTGCCCCGCTTCACGTTCCAGGGCTGCACGCGTCTCGCGGTGAAGCTGGATTTCATCGCCGGCCTGCTGATGAAGGCGCTCGACGCCACCGGCGCGGGCGGGTTCCGCGGCGTCCAGACCCGCGTCGGTGAAGTGATCGGCTGGCGAAACCTGTTCTGGTCACTCACCGAATCGATGGCACGCAACCCCGAACCGTGGATCGGCGACACCGTCATCCCGAAACTCGAATACGGACTGACGTACCGCATGTTCATGATCCAGGGCTACCCGCGGATCAAGGAGATCATCGAGCAGGACGTCGCGTCCGGC
Organism: Rhodococcus sp. (in: high G+C Gram-positive bacteria); assembly: GCA_039206675.1. Taxonomy (GTDB): domain Bacteria; phylum Actinomycetota; class Actinomycetes; order Mycobacteriales; family Mycobacteriaceae; genus Rhodococcus_F. The sequence continues at coordinate 3,082 of JBCEBZ010000123.1, forward strand.
CTGATCTACCTGCCTTCGTCCGCCGAAGACTTCAAGTCCCCCGACATCCGCCCGTTCCTCGACAAGTACGTGCGCGGCTCCGACGGAATCACCGCGGTCGAACGCGTGAAGGTGATGAAGGCGCTGTGGGATTCGATCGGCTCCGAGTTCGGCGGCCGCCACGAACTCTACGAACGCAACTACTCCGGCAACCACGAGAACGTCAAAGCCGAACTGCTTTTCGGTGCGCAGGCGACCGGTGTGGTGTCGGGGATGAAGGGCCTGGCCGAACAGTTCATGAGTGAATACGACCTCGACGGTTGGACCGTTCCCGACCTGATCGGCAACGGCGACGTGTCCGTCTTCGGCCGCAAGTAACCGTCGGACGAGGGCCGGCGCCCCGCGGGGACCGACGGCAACTCAGGAGGACCAATGGGCGACAGTCCCCGTGCTCACACCCCCGAGGCGCCGCGGCCGCACGGTGAGCATCAGGTCACGCTGCTTCCGAACGGGATACGCATCGGCGTGCGAGCCGACGAAACGATCGTCGACGCGTTGCGCCGTCAGGGCTACCGGTCCCGGTACAAATGCCGGCGCGGCGGTTGCGGAGCCTGCAGAGCCGCACTCGTCGACGGGACCGTCGCCTACCGCACACCGGTGAGCGAGAGCGTCGTCGACGGGCCCGACCGTGTACCCGGTCAGCAGAAGTGCCTGCCCTGCCGGGCAATTCCGCAATCGGACGTGACCGTCGAACTCGGCGAACAGGACCGCCTCATCGACGTCCTGGCAGGGCTCGGGCGGTCCCGGGAGCGCACCACCTGATCCGCGGCAGCGACCAACTCAACCCACATCGAAGGAAGGTACCGCCATGTCCGTGTTGCGACTGGGCTACGTCCACATCAATGTCACCGACCTCGCCGAGGCCAAGAACCACTACATCAACACCCTCGGAATGGATGCCGTCCACGAAGAGGACGGCACCGTCTACCTCAAATCCTGGGACGAGGCCGACCACCACTCGGTCGTCCTCAGCGAAGGCGGCGTCGGACTGATCAAACTCGGCTACAAGGTCTCCGACGCGGACTCACTCGCCGAGATCGAGACCCGGGTGCGCGCGTTCGGCGCAACGTGCGAACGGATGAGCAAGGGCGACAACCTGTCGGTCGGCGACGGACTGCGCGTGACCCTGCCGTCCGAGCACACCCTCGAGCTCTACAGCGACATCGAGTACGTCGGCACCGCCACGGGACTCTGGAACCCGGACCCGTGGCCGCGCGGAGGAACCCGCGGCATCGGCGTGCCGCGCCTCGACCACACCCTCATCACCACCGAAGACCCCGCACTGCTGGAACGGTTCTTCTCCGACGCTCTCGGCTTCCGGGCCGCCGAACGCCTCGTCGGAGGCGACGACAACACCGAACTCGTCGGATCCTGGATGTTCTGCGGCGAACAACCCCACGACATCGCGTTCGTCCAAGGCGAGAACGGCAAACTGCACCACTTCGCGTACCACATCGCCGACTGGTCGGCCCTCTTGCACGCCGGCGACGTCTTCTCGATGGACGACGTGCCCATCGACTTCGGTCCTGCCCGTCACGGAATCACGCGCGGCGAGACGATCTACTTCTTCGATCCCTCCGGTAACCGCAACGAAGTGTTCTCTGGCGGGTACCGCACCGGCAAGGACTTCCGAACCATCACCTGGACGATGGATCAGGCCGCCAGGGGAATCAACTTCACCCACCGGGAACTGGACCAGAACTTCCTGACCGTCGTCACGTAGACCCCAGGCCGCAACCATGGGCCGGTCGTCGCCGGCGCACCTCCTCACCACCAGTACAAGACCATCTTTGGAGTAGAACCGATGACCACGACAACCGATCAGACACCCGAGATCGCGAAGACCATCGACGTCGGCGGAATAGCCACCAACTACCACGACGTCGGGGAAGGCGCTCCGGTCGTCCTGATCCACGGCTCCGGACCCGGCGTCACCGCCTGGGCCAACTGGCGAACGACCATCCCGGCACTCTCGCGCGGATACCGTGTCGTCGCACCGGACATCCTCGGATTCGGATACACCGAGCGCCCCGACGGGGTGGAGTACAACTCGACCACCTGGACCGAGCACCTCGTGGGACTGCTCGATGCCCTCGGGCTCGACAAGGTCTCGATCGTGGGCAACAGCTTCGGTGGATCACTCGCCCTGAACATCGCGACCAAATACCCCGAGCGAGTGAACCGCCTTGTCCTGATGGGCAGCGTCGGAGTCCCCTTCGACATCACTCCGGGGCTCGATGCGGTCTGGGGTTTCGAACCATCCCTGCCGGCCATGCGCACACTCCTGGACGTCTTCGCCTACGACCGCACGCTGGTGAACGACGAACTCGCCGAGCTGCGACTTGCCGCCGCCACCCGGTCCGGGGTGCAAGAAGCGTTCAGCGCCATGTTCCCGGCACCACGGCAGCGCGGTGTCGACGAGATGGCCGTCGACGAGAAACTGATCTCGTCTCTGACGCACGAGACGCTCATCGTCCACGGTCGCGACGATCAGGTAATTCCCCTGTCCAACTCGCTGCGACTGCTCGAACTCATCGACCGCTCGCAATTGCACGTCTTCGGACGCTGCGGTCACTGGGTCCAGATCGAGCACTCGGCCCGGTTCAACGATCTGATCGCCGACTTCCTGTCCGAGTAGCGCACGCCACGACCCGGCGTACCACGGTCAGCCCAGCGATGCGGCGATGGCCTCGGCGGCGGCGAAGCTTGCGTTGTCGAGT
>JBCEBZ010000124.1:0-22539 GCA_039206675.1 Rhodococcus sp. (in: high G+C Gram-positive bacteria)
GGGTGACGTCCTGACCGAAGATGCGGTGCCAGACGTCGTCGAGCGGGAACCCGATGAGGGCGTACAGACCCGCTCCGGCCACGAGGACGCCGCCGACCGGGACGTACCAGGTGCGGGTGATCTTGATCGCCGCCGGCCCGGGCTTCTCGTCGCGCGGCAGGATCATCGCCAGCATTCCGGTGATGAACAGCAGGAACAGCCCGACGAGGATGAAATAGTGCGCGGGGTTCGCGAGCGGCCCGTCATCGCGGCCGCGCCCGATGTGCAGGCTGACGTCCCAGATGAAGCCGAAGAACGCCGTCAGGATGGTCCCGACGAAAGTCACCAGGGGCAGCGCCACCCACGGGGGCCGGTCGAGTGCGCGCGACGACGCGTCGGCGATCGTCTGCAGCCACGTGATCTTGCGTGTGCGATGCAGGTACGCGATCCACAGCAGACCCACGGTGATGATCCCCGTCGCCACCGTGATTCCGATGATCTGGTCGAATGCCGCACCGCCACCCTCCCCGCCCGACTGGGCAAGAATGAGTGAACTCGGAGTAACAGTAACTTGGCTCACGTGGTGATTATGTGCGCCTCGTGCCGAAAATGCCAGACCCTCGACCCGGGAACCCGCGGTCCGTATACGAATCTATTCAGATCTGCGATCGAACATAGATATGGCTAGATTCCCCTATCGACGCCTCGACCAGCGACAACTGCCACCGGCCGCACCCACAGCCGAGGTAGGTGACCACACCCGTGCTCGTTCGATGCCGGGATACTTCCTGCCAGTCGTGTTCGTGATGTTCGCTCATGCACCCAGCGTGATGTAATGGCATTGTGCATCTCAACCCTTACGGGGAGTATGCGGTCACGCTCGCCGCCGACCTCGCCAATCACCCGCCTGGTTCGACCGGCGAGCTCGTCGGCCGATGCGTCGACGCCGGGATCGTCGTCGACTTCCCCGTCACCGACGACGACCTCGCCGACGTGCTCGACATGCTCGACCGATGGACGGCGATCGCCGACGCCACGACCGACGAAGCCCGGGCCGAACAGGTGAACCTCCTGCTCACGAAGGCGTCCGCCTACCCGCGACTGACCAACCACGCCGGCGACGGCTGGCATCTCCACTACCGCGACGACCAGCACTCGCTCGCCGGTGTCCTCGAGGCGCTGTTCTCCGTCGGCACCGCACTGCACCTCGTCGGCCGCGGCATGCACCGGCTCGGCCGCTGCGCGCTCGAGGAATGCACCGCCATCTACGCCGACACCTCGCGCAACGGCCGCCAGCGGTACTGCTCGCCCAAGTGCGCGAACCGGGACGCCGTACGACGTCACCGGGCGCGCTGACCCTCAGCCGAGCGGGTGGCGGCTACCGACTCGAGGACAGGAACGCCGTCGACCCCGACAGATCCCCCGGACGGTGGGTGCGGGACTGCACGAGCCCGCGACGTTCGAGGATCGGCCGCACGCCTTCGCCGAAGTTGTACGCCTCTTCCAGGTGCGGGTAGCCGGAGAGGACGAAATGGTCGAGTCCGAGTGCCGCGTACTCGGCGATGCGGTCGGCGACCTCCTCGTGGGAGCCGACCAGCGCGGTGCCCGCGCCGCCGCGGACCAGTCCCACCCCGGACCACAGGTTGGGGGCCACCTCGAGGGCGCGCGCCCCGGCCTCCTTCGAATAGGCGCTTCCCCCGCTGCGCAAATAGGCGGCACCGCCGCCGTGCAGTTCGCGCATGCGCCGCTGGCCTTCCGAGCCCGACCGGGCCAGACTCTGCTGCGCCTGCTCGACCGTCGCCGGGTCGAGGGCGGACAGCAGGCGATCGGCCTCGGCCCACGCCTCCTCGGACGTGTCGCGGCTGATCACGTGCAGCCGGATGCCGTAGTCGAGGGTGCGGCCCTGGACGTCGGCGAGGTCGCGGATCCAGGCGATCTTCCCGGCGACGGCGCTCGGCGGCTCACCCCACGTGAGGTAGGTGTCGGCGAACTGGGACGCCACGGTGCCCGCCGCGGGCGAGGACCCGCCGAAGAAGATCGGCGGCACCGGGTCGGGGATGCGCTGCAGCTGGGCCTTCTCCACCCGGATGTAGTCACCCGCGTAGTCGACCGGTCCGGTTCCCGCCCACAGCCTCCGGATGACGTCGAGGAATTCGCCGCAGCGCGCGTAGCGCTGATTCTTGTCGAGGTAGTCGCCGTAGGTGCGCTGTTCGTGGTCCTCACCGCCGGTCACGACGTTCAGCAGCAGCCGTCCCTGCGACTGCCACTGGAACGTCGCCGCCATCTGCGCGGCCAGGGTGGGGCTGAGCAGGCCCGGACGCAGCGCGACCAGGAACTTCAGCGTCTCGGTGGTCTCCAGCATCATGGCCGTCGTGAGCCAGGCGTCCTCACACCACGCACCGGTGGGTGTCAGGACCGATTCGAACCCGCTCGACTCCGCCGCCGCGCCGATCTGGTTGAGGTACCGCAGCGTCGCCGGCCGGTCCCCCGCCATGGAACTCCCGTGACCGCCTGCCATCAGGTTGCGGGAATCACCGTAGGTGGGAAGGAACCAGTGGAAATGAAGAGTCACGCGCGATCCTCTTGTCGACGACAGATGGGCAGCACAGGCCAGTTCATCAACGACGAAGCCCGGCCGCGAGGGTTTCGATCACCGTGATTCGGAGTGGTGCGGGGCCGCCGCGAACGGCGTTAGCGTCGCGCCGCTATGACTACGCTGTCCGACGCCCCGTACAAGTCCTCACCGGAATCCGACCTCGAGCGACGAAAGCGGCTCCGCACCGTCGTCGCCGCCAGTCTTCTGGGCACCACAGTCGAGTGGTACGACTTCTTCCTCTACGCCACGGCCGCCAGCCTGGTCTTCAACCAGCTGTTCTTCCCCGATCAGAGTTCGTTCGTCGGCACCATGCTGGCATTCGCCACGTTCGCGGTCGGTTTCGTGGTCCGGCCGATCGGCGGAGTCGTCTTCGGCCACATCGGCGACCGCATCGGTCGGAAGAAGACGCTCGCGCTGACCATGTTCATCATGGGCATCGCCACCGCCCTGATGGGAGTGCTGCCCACCGCCGCGCAGGTCGGGGTGATCGCGCCGGTGCTGCTGCTCCTGCTGCGCATCCTGCAGGGTTTCGCGCTGGGCGGCGAATGGGCGGGCGCCGTACTCCTCGCTGTCGAACACAGCCCCGCGAAGAAGCGCGGCATCTTCGGCAGCATCCCCCAGATCGGCCTGGCACTGGGGCTGGCACTGGGCACCGGCGTCTTCGCCGCGTTGCAGGCGATCTTCGACGACACCCAGTTCCTCACGTACGGCTGGCGAATCGCGTTCCTGCTGAGCCTGATTCTCGTGTTCGTCGGATTCGTGGTCCGGTTGAAGGTCGAGGAGACTCCGGCGTTCCAGGAGGTGCACGACCTCGAGAAGCGCTCCTCCGCCCCACTGAAGGACGTGTTCCGCGGCCGGGTGCGCCGGGGCAGCATCCTCGGTCTGCTCTCCCGGTGGGGTGAGGGCGCCGCGTTCAACACGTGGGGCGTCTTCGCGATCACGTACGCCACCAAGGATCTGGAGTTCGCGAAGATTCCGGTTCTCCTCGTCGTCACCCTCGCCGCGACGGTCATGGCCGTGCTCCTGCCGTTCTCCGGCCTGCTCGTCGACCGGTACGGGGCCAAGCGGATCTACCTCATCGGGATCGGGGCCTACGGACTCGCGGTCTTCCCCGCCTTCGCGCTGTTCGGGACGGAGAACCTCGTCCTGTTCGGCGTCGCGATGGTGCTCGTGTTCGGCGTCGTCCACGCCCTGTTCTACGGTGCGCAGGGCACGCTGTACGCGAGCCTGTATCCCACCGAGATCCGTTACACCGGACTGTCCGTCGTGTACCAGTTCTCCGGGATCTACGCCTCGGGCATCACGCCGATGATCCTCACCGCCCTGATCGCCGCCGCCGGCGGTACGCCCTGGCTGGCCTGCGGGTACCTCGTCGCCACCTCGGTCGTCAGCGTCGTGGCGACCGCCCTGATCCGGAAGCAGGACCTGTACCTGTAAAGACCGCGAACCTCGCCGAACGGGCTGCGTCAGCCGAGTTCGATACACCGGTGTATCCGATACGCTAGTGTATCGATCGTTGCTGTCGACCCGATCGGAGGAGAGGCCATGCCGACGTCACCGGCCCGCTCCTCCGAGCCTGCCACCGGCACACCCCGGAGGGTGACGAAACGACGCGGCCAGACTCGGCGGCGACTGCTCGACGCCGCCGTCGAGGTGTTCGCCGAGAACGGCTTCGGACGGTCGACGGTCGAGCAGATCTGCGAACGCGGCGGCTACACACGCGGCGCCTTCTACTCCAACTTCGCGTCGCTGGACGAGATGTTCTTCGCCATGTGGGAACAGCGCTCCGGCGCGATGCTCGCGCACATCCGGCTGGCCGCCGACTCGTCGAGCATCGACCTCTCCGGGCTCACGCCTGCCGAAAAACTGCGTGCCGGTACCGAACTGGTGCTCGGAGTCGTCCCCGTCGACGACCAGTGGTACCGGATCAACGCGGAATTCACCGCCCACGCCCTGCGCAACCCGTCGCTGAAGAAGGCCCTCGCAGCCCGCGAGAACACCATTCTCGACACCATCGTGCCGATCCTCGAGACAGCCCTGCACCGACTCGGACGCCGCGTCGTCGGCGATCCCCGGGTGCTCGGCCGCGCGCTCGTGGCCCTGCACGACGGCACCAGCGTCCAGTGCCTCATCGAAGACGAGGACGCGGCCGCCCGGGAACTGCGCGTCGAACTGTTCACCCGCGTCGTGGCCGCCTACACCGAACCCGACACCACCCACACCCACACACACCGGAAAGAGGGGTCCTCGTGACCGAACAGGCTGATGTGATCGTCGTCGGCGCCGGACTGGCCGGACTCGTCGCCACCTACGAGATGGTCAAGGCGGGCCGGAAGGTCCTCGTCGTCGACCAGGAGAGTTCGGCGAACCTCGGCGGGCAGGCCTTCTGGTCGCTCGGCGGACTGTTCCTCGTCGACAGCCCCGAACAGCGGCGCCTCGGCATCAAGGACTCGTACGAACTGGCGATCCAGGACTGGATGGGCACCGCCGCCTTCGACCGCGAGCGCGAAGACCAGTGGCCGCGGCAGTGGGCGCAGGCGTACGTCGAATTCGCGGCCGGCGAGAAGCGCCAGTACCTCCACGACCTCGGCCTGCGTCTGATGCCGAACGTCGGGTGGGCCGAACGCGGACGCGGATCCGCTCTCGGACAAGGCAATTCCGTACCACGCTTCCACATCACGTGGGGTACCGGCCCTGGCGTCGTCGAGGTGTTCCTCACCCGCGTCGTCGCCGCGTCGAAGCGGGGACTCGTCACGTTCAAACACCGTCACCAGGTCGACGAGATCGTGGTCACCGACGGCGCCGCCACCGGTGTGCGCGGCACCGTCCTCGAACCGTCCACCGAGGCACGCGGTGTGAAGAGTTCACGAACCGCGGTCGGGGAGTTCGAATTCTCCGCGCAGGCGGTGGTCGTCACGTCCGGCGGCATCGGCGGCAACCCCGAACTGGTCAAGAAGAATTGGCCCGCACGCCTCGGCAAGGCCCCCGAGAACATGCTCGCCGGCGTCCCCGCGCACGTCGACGGCCGCATGCTGGGGATCACCGAGAACGCCGGCGGCAACATCGTGAACCGCGACCGCATGTGGCACTACACCGAGGGCATCCAGAACTGGGACCCGATCTGGCCGAACCACGGCATCCGCATCCTCCCCGGCCCGTCCTCGATGTGGTTCGACGGCAACGGCAACCGCCTGCCCAGCCCCAACTTCCCCGGTTTCGACACCATGGGCACCCTCGACCACATCATGAACAGCGGCCACCACCACACCTGGTTCGTCCTCGACCAGAAGATCATCGAGAAGGAGTTCGCGCTGTCGGGTTCCGAGCAGAACCCCGACATCACGGGCCGCGATTTCAAACTGCTGGCCGAACGACTGAGGAAGGGCGCCCCCGGTCCCGTGGAGGCGTTCAAGCAGCACGGCGCCGACTTCGTCGTCCGCGACGATCTCCGCGACCTCGTCGACGGCATGAACGCCCTCACCCCCGACGCGCCCCTGAAGTACGAGGACCTCGAACGGGAAATCGTGGCCCGCGACCGGGAGGTGAAGAACAGCTATACCAAGGACTTCCAGGTCATGGCGATCCGCAATGCCCGGAACCTGCTGGCCGACAAGATCACCCGCGTCGTGAGCCCGCACGAACTGCTCGACCCCAAGAACGGACCCCTGATCGCGGTCCGGCTGCACCTGCTCACCCGCAAGACCCTCGGCGGCCTCGAGACCAACCTCGACTCGCAGGTGATCCGGCCCGACGGCACCCCGTTCGAGGGCCTCTACGCCGCCGGTGAGGTCGCCGGATTCGGCGGCGGCGGTGTCCACGGGTACAGCGCACTCGAGGGCACCTTCCTCGGCGGCTGCATCTTCTCCGGCCGGGCCGCAGGTCGGGCGCTGGCCCGGCTGTAGGCGGCTCCGCCGCCCGTGCGTGGTTGACGAGTCCCTGGACTCGTCAACCACTCACGGGCGCAAGCCTCTCGGCAGCCTCGAGTTCGCGGACCAGCGGCAGGACGTTGGCTCCGAAGTACTCGATCTCCTCCTGGAAATGCAGGAATCCGCCCAGGATGAGGTCGACTCCGCGGCGACGGTATTCGACGATGCGCTCGGCGATCTGCTCCGGCGTCCCGATCAGCTGGGAGCGGAATCCGTCGTTGTACTGGACGAGATCCTCGAACGTGGAGTCCGCCCACATCCCCGACTTGTCGGCGGTGGACGCCCCGGCCTGCTGGACGGCGGACCGGAAGCCCTCGACCGCAGGCTTGTTGGCCTTCTCGATGATCTCGCGGAGGGTGTCGCGGGCTTCCTTCTCGGTGTCGCGGGCGATGATGAATCCGTTGAGCCCGAACTTCACCTCGCGGTCGTGTTCGCGCGCCACCCGTCGCACGTCGACGATCTGCTCGGTGATGCCGTCGTAGTCCTTGCCGTTGCTGAAGTACCAGTCGGAGTAGCGGCCCGCGTTCTCCCGCGCAGCCGCGGAGTTGCCGCCCTGGAAGAGTTCCGGGTTGGGACGGTCGGGCGTGTTCAGTGGTTTCGGCTTCAAAGTGAAGTCGTGGATGCGGTAGAAGTCGCCGCGGAAGTCGACGTCGTCCTCGGTCCAGATCTTGCGGAGCACCTGCAGGAACTCGGCGCTGCGCCGGTACCGCTCGTCGTGCTCGAGCCACGGCTCCCCGAGATGGGTGAATTCGTCCTTGAACCAACCACTCACGACATTCACGGCGAACCGGCCGTTGGACAGGTGGTCGGCCGTGGCCCCCAGCTTCGCCAGCACCGCGGGCTGCCACAGACCGGGGTGGACGGCGGCGATCACCTTCAACCGCTCGGTCGCGAGCAGGAGCGCGAGGCTGAAACTCGTCGACTCGTGCTGGAACTCGGCCCCGTAGCTGGCCTCGTACCGGACCTGGCTGAGCGCGTACTCGAACCCGTTGTTCTCGGCGGTCTGGGCGAGTTTCTTGTTGTACTCGTAGTCCCAGCTGGTGCGCTGTTCGATGTCGGACGTGACCAGCCCGCCACTGACGTTGGGAACCCAGTAGGCGAACTTGATCTGCTCAGCGATGTGTTCGGTTGACATATCCAGCATGGAACCCGTTCCTCCCGCAGGCGCCCACCCTTCCAATCAGCGCGCGTCCAACCCTTCACCGGGCTCGCGGGACCGTGTGAGGTTCGACGGCATGACAGCCGTACAGGAACGAAGAGCTGCACAACCCATCGCGAGCGAGACCGACTACGACACGCTCGCCGCCCGGTTCCGCCCCCTCTTCGCCGACATCGCCGAAGGTGTGGTGGAGCGCGAACGCGACCACGTCCTCCCCTACGAGCAGATCGACGCCCTGAAACGGGCCGGTTTCGGGGCGGTGCGGGTGCCGACGTCGCATGGCGGGTCGGGCGCGAGCATCCCCCAGCTGTTCCGGCTGCTCGTCGAACTGTCCGCGGCGGATTCCAACATCACGCAGGCGCTGCGCGGGCACTTCGCGTTCGTCGAGGACCGGCTGGTGGCCGCCGACGGTCCCGACCGCGACACGTGGCTTCGGAGATTCGCGGACGGTCAGCTCGTCGGGAACGCGTGGACCGAGATCGGCGACGTCCCGCTCGGTGAGGCGAACACCAAGGTCTCCCCCGTCCCCGGTGAGGCCCACTTTGTCGCGAACGGGACGAAGTACTACAGCACCGGTTCGCTCTACGCCGACTGGATCGACCTGTACTCCCAGCGCACCGACACCGGCGCCTTCGTCATCGCCGCGGTCGAGGCGCGCCAGCCCGCCGTCACCCACAGCGACGACTGGAACGGTTTCGGCCAGCAGACCACCGGCTCCGGCACGTCGACGTACGAGAACGCAATTGTTCAGCCGGAGAACATCTTCGACTTCTCCACCCGGTTCACGTATCAGACGGCGTTCTACCAGTTGTTCCACCTCGCCACCCTCGCCGGAATCGCGCGGGCGGCGACGGACGCGATCGCCCGCCGAGTCGCGGCCCGCACCCGTACGTTCAGCCACGGCAACGCCCCCACCTACGCGCAGGACGCGCAGATCCAGCAGGTGGTGGGCGAGGTGTCGGCCGCCGCGCACGCGGCCGAGGCGATCGCCCTGCACGCGGCCGAGCCCGCGCAGTGGGCGTACGAGGCCGCCTTCACCGGCAGTCGCGAAGAGGAGAAGTCCGCCAACATCGCGGCCGAGATCGCGTCGGCCCAGGGCCAGATCTCCGCCACCGCACTCGTCGTCCCCGCCACCGCCAAGATCTTCGACGCGCTCGGCGCGTCCGGGGTCGGCCGTGACTGGGACCTCGACCGCTTCTGGAGAAATGCACGCACGGTCGCCAGCCACAATCCCGTGGTGTTCAAGGCCAAGGTGGTCGGCGACTTCGAGATCAACGGAACCGAACCCGTCTACGTGTGGGCCATCGGCACCGCACCGAGCGCAGAGGGAGACAAGGCATGACCGTCATCACCGAAGAGAAGATCTGGTCGGACGCCCCGGCCACCGCCGACGGGTGGATCACGCGTGCGCGTGAGGTGAGCGCGATCCTCGCCCGCGACGCCGTCGACCGCGACCGCGCCGGCGGCGCACCGTTCGAGGAGGTCCGGCTCCTCAAGGCCAGCGGGCTCGTCACCCTGCTCGGGCCCGCCGAATTCGGTGGCGCCGGACAGCCGTGGGAGACCGCGTACCAGGTGGTCCGCGAGATCGCGCGCGGCGACGGATCGATTGGACAGTTGCTCGGGTACCACTACCTGTGGGCCTGGGCGGTGCGACTCGTGGGCACCGAACCGCAGATCGGGGCCGTCGAGGAGCTGTACACGAGCAACCGCTTCCTGTTCGGCGGGGCGGTCAACCCGCGTGACACCGACCTCACGATCGTCGACCGCGGGGACACTCTCGTCTACAACGGGGTGAAGTCGTTCTCGACGGGCGGCCGGGCCACCGACCTCACCGTGCTCGAGGGCATCATCGAGGGCACCGCCACGCACGTGTTCGCGATCGTGCCGACGGCGCAGGACGGCATCGTGTTCCGGGGTGACTGGGACAATCTCGGGCAGCGCCTCACCGACTCCGGCTCGGTCGAGATCAACGACGTCGAGGTGGACTGGTCGGGGGCAGCGGGATTCGTGGACAAGGAGTTTCAGCCCCTCGTCTACAACACGCTGAACTTCCCGGCACTCGAGATCGTGTTCGCCAACTTCTACGTCGGCATCGCCCGCGGCGCACTCGACACCGCCGCCGAGTACACCCGCACCCGGACCCGTCCGTGGCCGTACGGCGGCGACGACAAGGAACTCGCGACCGACGAGTGGTACCTGCGCGAAGGCTACGGCGACCTGCAGTCCAAGCTGTGGGCGGCGGAGGCGTTCGTCGATCAGGTGAACCGCGAGGCGAACGCGGTGCTCCACGACGCGCGGGAGAACCTCACCGAACAGGTTCGCGGGGATCTCGCGGTGCGCATCGCCGCGGCCAAGATCCGTGCCGCCGACGTCGCCCTCGAGATCGGGACCAAGGTGTTCGAACTGACCGGTGCGCGTGCCACCTCGAACACGGTGGGCCTCGACATCTTCTGGCGGAACGTGCGAACCCACACGCTGCACGATCCCGTCGCGTACAAGCGGCGTGAGGTGGGTGGTCACCTGCTGACCGGTGAACTCCCCGAGCCCACCTGGTACACATAACGTTTTCGAACTCCGAGTCCGGCCACCCAAGGGCGGGGGCCGGATTCGGTGCGTCCGCACCACCGACCTCCGGAGAACCATGACCGCCGTCCAGAACGCCCACCGCATCAGCGACGAGACCGAAGCCCTCTCCGCCGCCGCCGATCTCGCCACGCAGTTCGCCGAGGGAGCAGCCGCTCGCGACTCCGGGCGGCAACTGCCGTACGACCAGGTCCGCGCACTCGCCGCGTCCGGGCTCCTCGCGCTCGGTGTTCCCGTCGAGTACGGCGGCATCGACGCTCGCACCGAGACCCTCGCCGAGGTGTTCCGGCTTCTCGCCGCGGGCGATCCGAGCATCGCGCAGATTCCGCACAGCCACTACACATTCCTGGAGGTGCTGCGCCGGCAGGGCACACCGGCGCAGCAGGAGTTCTTCTACTCCGAGGTGCTGGCCGGCCGGCAGTTCGCCAACGCCCAGAGCGAGCGTGGAACGAAGACGATCGACATCGACGACACGACCCTGGTGAAGGAGGGCGAAGACTTCGTCGTCGAGGGCCGCAAGTTCTACAGCACGGGCGCCCTGTTCGCCGACTGGATCGCGGTGCGGGCCACGCTTCCCGGGACGACGACGCCGGCGGGGAAACCCGCCAAGGCCGTCGCCTACCTGCCGCGTACCGCCCCCGGGCTGTCGATCGTCGACGACTGGGACGGCATGGGGCAGAAGACCACCGCGAGCGGAACCGTCACCCTGGACGCCGTCCGGGTGCCCGCCTTCCACGTCGTGCCGTTCTCCCCCATCTTCGACACGCCCACCACCTACGGCTCGCAGGCCCAGATCCTGCATGCCGCCCTCGACGCCGGGATCGCCTCGGCAGCCCTCGACGAGGGCGTGCGGCAGGCACGCCGGGCGCGGCCCTATTTCGAGGCCGGTGTCACCGACGCCGTCGACGATCCGCTGCTGATCCAGCTGGCCGGTGAGGCGGCGGTCAGCGTGCGGTCCGCCACGGCACTCCTCCGGGAGGGTGCGCGCAGCATCGACGCGGCACGGAACCAGCTGAACGAGCAGACCGCCGCGGTCGCCTCCATCGACGCCGCCGCAGCCAAGGTCGCCGCCGCCCGCGCGTCCCTCGAGGCGTCGAGCGTGCTGTTCGAACTGGGCGGCACCCGCAGTGCGTCGGAATCGTCCAATCTGTCGCGGTTCTGGCGCGACGCCCGCACCCACACCCTGCACGACCCCACGCGGTGGAAGATTCAGCACATCGGCCGGTGGACGCTGTCGGGCACCGTCCCGCCCCGCCACGGCCTGCTGTAGGCGGCTCCGCCGCCCGTGCGTGGGTGACGAGTCCAGAGACTCGTCACCCACGCACGGGCGCTACGCGCCTACTTCCGCCTTCATCAGGAAGACGTTGTAGTCCGACCACGTCGACATCGTGAAGTACAGTTCGTCGCCGCTGGACCACGGGTGGATGAAGCCGCCGTACAGTTCCGGGTATTCGGCGGCGCTGACCATCGGCGCCCCGCCCGACCAGGCTCCCTGCGGCGAGTCGGCCTCACGGAGGACGATGGCCGCCTTGGACGTATCGAGGTAGGCCATCTGCCATGTGCCGGTGGCCTCCTCGTAGCGCACGGACAGTTCGGCGGCGGGGGCGTCCACGATCGGCGTCGCCTCCGTGTACCCGCCGACCGGCGTCCAGTTGCCGTTCTGCCAGTACTGATATGCGGACGTGTTCAGCACGTCGGCGGCCGGGACGCGCGCCAGACCGATGGCGCCGAGCCTCGTGTTGGGCGTGCCGAACATGTACACGTAGTCGCCGGCCGGGACCATCGACGCGACCTGGAATTTGGTGACCCCGAAGATGTTGTCCCACTTCGCGTACGGGTCCTTGGTCCACGTCGATCCGCCGTCGTCGGAGTAGGCGATGCCGCCGTAGTTGGTCCACCACGTGGCGGGGATGCTGTTCCAGGTGCGGATCGACATGTAGCTCATGTACTGCCGGTTACCGACGGCGAAACCCGACGTCGGGATGGTGGTGATCTCGATGTTGTCGAGTTTGCGGCTGTCGAGCAGTTCCGCCGCGTGGCACCGGCTGTCCTGGACCATGCTGTCGAGGCTCATGCCGTCGGACAGGTTGCGGTCGGAGCTGAAACCGAGGACGTTGCTGCGCCAGTCGTCGCCCTGGCCGCCGGGTGGCTGGAATCCCTTGCCGACGGTGTCACCGAACGCGACGGCGACCTGGTCGGGGGCGCTCTCCCACATGATGCCGAGGTCGGTGCCGTTGACCTGGTAGCGCTTGTCGGTGCGGCTGACGGAGCCGGCGCCGGTCACCTTGGCCACGCGGGTCACGTCGCCGATCTTCGGGGTGGCCGGGGCCGCGCTCCGCGGCGCCTCCTCGGTCGCGGGGTGCACGAGCGGCGGCGGCGGGGGTAGCTGGACGTCGGCGCCCGGGACGGGGATGCCGAAGTGGAAGGGCGTGAACTTCACGCTGATGTCCGGAATGTTCAGCTCGCTCGACAGATTTCCCGGGGCGTGGTCGGTCTCGTCGGTGAGATCGGGGCACGGATCGGTGCACGTGTCGGCGGGCAGTGCCTGCGAGACGCGGACGGGGTCCGTGACCGGGGCGGGATAGGGCACCGTCGTGATCTTCGGGTACGGGATCGGGAGCTCGAGTTTGTCCGGGATGAGCGAGTGGGTCTCGTTCGACACCTCGCTCGCGCAGGGTCCGCTGCCGGGGATTCCGTTGGATACCGGCTCGGGTTCCGCGACGGCGGCGTTCTGGTTGGAGTAGGCGATCATGCCCGAACCGATCGCCACAGCCGCGACCGACGCGACCCACCTCTTCGACATTTCCCGACCCCTCCGTCAACTCCGGCCACACCCGGCGAGGGGAACATAACATCGCCCCTTTACGCTCGCCGGTTACCACACGCCATACCTGGCGGTAACATTTGCGTCCCGATCCGAGAAAACCGCTGTGACTCCCGACACGCGGCGGCGGACGTTACCCGTACTCGGAGTCACTGATACCGCAGGTCAACGACTTTCGCACGTCGTGTTCGCCGGCCGAACACGGTCGAGTGATCGATGAACACCCGATTTCATGTGTTGACGCTCCGGGTCGCCCGGTATTCACTGATCGTGCGCACTCACCGGGACTCCCGGCCCGCGACGAGACCCCGAGCTCGTCGCCCTCCGCGCTGCGGGTTCGCCCGCGTTCTTCCGCTCCAGCGCGAAATACCGTTCTGCACGGGTCCCGCATGCCGGCGTTCACCGCCTCACCCGGCGGTATCGACCCGTGCGAATTCCGCTGTCAACGAAAGGAATCGACATGACCGCCGTTCTGGAACCCACCCTGTCCTATTCGACGTCCATCCCACGGGCACACGTGCACCGCGCCGCGATCTGCGAGGTCTTCCTCACCGACATCATCTGCGAGAGCCATCCCCGATTCCTGCTCGGCGTGCAGCTTCCCCGGGTGCACAGCTACTACAGCGATCACAATATCGTTGCGCGACAGTATGATCCACTTCTCCTGCTCGAGACGTTCCGGCAGGCGTCGATCCTGATCTCGCATCGGGGTGTCGGCGCGCCGCTCGACGCCAAGTTCGTGTTCAACGCCGGAGCACTCGAGGTCGCCGACCTCGACGCCGTGAGAGTGGGTCCTGCACCCGCCGCCGGTGTTCTGGACGCCACGATCACCGCGGAGAAGAAGCGGGGCTCCGATATCGTCGGAATCACGCTCGAGATGACCCTGGCGCTGGACGGATCGGCCGCGGCCACCATGAGCATGACCATCCAGTGGATGCCCGGCGACGCGTGGGATCGCCTGCGGCACCGGGGTCGGGCAGCGCTGCAACTCGCGCCCGCCCGGCCGCACCCGTTGCACGAGCGGGTCGAGCCTCGGGAGGTGGCTCGACATTCGTTCGACAACGTGGTGCTGAGCCGCACGGAAGTCGACGGCGACACGGTGCGGAGCCAGGTTCTGGTGGATCAGTCCCACCCGGGACTGTTCGACCATCCCCTCGACCATGTGCCGGGTGCGCTGATCTTCGAGGCGATGCGTCAGACGGCCCTCGTCGCCGCGCACGAATTGTTCGGCCTGTCACCGCGGATGCTCGTGCTCGTCGGGTGCGACGCCGTCTTCGAGAGCTTCGGTGAGCTGGAATTGCCGACCGGCTGCGCGGCCGTCGCCGAGGCGGAAATCTGCTCCCGCCAGGTCGTCCTGTCCGTCACTCTGGCGCAGGAGGGAAGGCAGATCGCCCACGGCCGGGTCACGCTGCAACGGGTGAGCGCCTCGACTGCCGCTCTCGAACGGATCGTCCGATGACGACGCTCGACGACACCATGGTGTGGTTCGACTTCGGTGGTGTGCTGTCACCCCCGCTCCCGGACCTCTTCACGGCGTACGAGACGAAGACGGGCGTCTCCCCTGCCGCGCTGCAGGCGGCGATGCGGGCGGTCGGCGACGACCTCGGCGCGCATCCACTCGCCCCGATCGAACTGGCCCAGATCAGCGAACGTGAGTGGGGTGCGCGACTGCGGAAGCACCTCGCCGACGCCGACCCGGCGCTGGACCTGACCCGCGCACGGCTGGAGACATTCGGCGAGCAGTGGTTCGACGGCATCACCGTCAACACGTCGATGGCCGCCGCGGTGCGCGGGCTGAAGGCTCACGGCCTGCGCGTCGGAGTCCTGTCGAACAACGTCGTCGAGTGGGAACAGTTCTGGCGGCCGATCATCGAACCCGCGGGTCCGCTCGACGCGCTCGTCGACTCGTGCCTGGTCGGCGCGCGGAAGCCGGACCCGCAGATCTTCGCGATCGCCGAAAAGACGGCCGGTGTCGATGCCGGCCAGTGCATCCTGATCGACGACCTGGAACAGAACGTGCGGGCGGCACGCGAGAGCGGTTGGCGTGCTGTTCATTTCCGCAGCAACGCCCAGGCGTCGGGTGAGCTGTCCCGGCTGACCGGCGTCGCCGCAGTTCTGTGAATCCCACAAACAGAAGGAGTACGACGTGACGACCCAGTTTTCGACACTCGCCGCCCCTGCTCGCCGAACCGGTGTCGCGGTGTCCGTCCACGACATTCCGAACCTCGACCCACCGGTCGCGTACACCCCGGTGACCGCGGAGGGCGCCACCGGGCTACCGGAGATTCTTCTGCCGAGCGGGCACACCGCACTGCACCTCACCCGGTACGACGACGTACTGAAGGTGCTCACGGATCCGACGTTCGGGCGCAAGGACACCAACGTCGAAGGCGGGCCGAGCTTTCAGCCCACGACGATGCCGCCGGATCTGCTCCTGAATCTGGACACCCCGGATCACGCGCGGATGAAGAGTTTCGTCAACGCCGACTACAGTCCCGCCGGCGTCGAGAAGCTGACGGGGTCGGTGCATCGCATCCTCGACCGGCGAATCGGCTTGCTGCGTACTGAGGACAGCCCGGATCTGTTCGCCACGGTCCTCGACCGACTACCGGTCGAGGTGAATGCCGGCTTCCTCGGGATCCCGGAGTCGGACATCGACTACTTCCGCCCGTCCTCACGGGTGGTGCAGTTGTCGCACGATACCGACATCCCCGGCCTGCTCGAGAACTTCTGGCTCGTCTACCACTACGTGACCGACCTCGTGCAGCGGAAACGGCCCGTCGAACCGGGCGGGCTGATCGATCGTTTCCTCGCCGCGCGGGACGAGGCGGATCCGCCGCTGAGCGACGACGAACTCGTCGCGATCCTGCTCGGCTCCGTCCTCGGCGCCGACCAGAACGTGCTGTCGGTGCTCGCGAAGGCCGTGTACGTGCTGGTGCAGGCGCCTGCGCTGTGGACTCTGCTGGCGGAGGAACCGGCGGTCGCCCCTCAGTTGGTCGAGGAGTTGCTCAGGGTGCTTCCGCTGGGCAACATCTCGACGTTTCCCCGGATCGCGACTCGTGAGGTTCGTCTGCGGGACGCCGTGATCCCCGAGGGCGCCCTGGTCTACGCCGACGCGTTCGCCGCCAACCGGGATCCCGGCACGTTCCCGCACCCGGAACTCGTCGACCCGTTCCGGGACGGGAAACGCCACCTGCAGTTCGGGTACGGGATGCATCACTGCATGGGCGCGTCCCTGGCGCGGATGGAAATCACCGCGACCGTGGTGCGGCTGGCGCAGGAGTTCCCGGCCCTCCGTCTCGCCGTCGAACCCGACGCGGTTCCGTGGGATTCGGGAGTTCTCCTCCGGCGCCCGACATCACTGCCCGTCCGCTGGTAGGCGCTTCGCGCCCGTGCGTGGTTAACGAGTCCCTGCACTCGTCAACCGCGCACGGGCGGCGGAGCCGCCCAGCTCCCCCGACCAGGCCACCTCACCGTCCGGCCGCACGAGGACGCTGGTCGGCCCGAGGTTCCGCGCCCGAATCACCTGCACCTGGTCGCCCCACCGGGGTTCGACGAGTGCGCGGACGGATTCGGTTGCCTCCCCGCACAGCAGGAGACCGCGGTGTCCCGCCGCGACGTGCAACCGGATCAGATCGGTGATTCCGGTGTCCGTCTCGATCACCGTGTTCGCGGCGAAGTCGCCGCGCTGGGCGTCCGGCAGTGCGTGCGGTGCGGGCTGATTCTGCGCACTGATCACCGCACCCAGTGCCCGATTGCGGTCGCGATCGTGCAGCAGGACGTCGAGTTCGTGTCGCAGCCGGTCGCCGTCGGCACCGATCCGCATGCGTTCACGCTGATCGGCGACGTTGGCGATCACCGCGGCCGCACCCGCGTGCCGTTCCCGCGAGTAGTCGTCCAGGATCGACGGTTCGGCCTGTCCCCGGGCGACGAGCACGAGGCGCCACCCGAGACCGATCGCGTCGCCGATGCCCAGGTTCAGCCCCTGCCCGCCGAGCGGAAAGTGCACGTGCGCGGCGTCACCGACGAGCACGACCCGCCCGCGCCGGTAGTCGTCGACCAGCCGCGAATAGTCGCTGAACCGGGACAGCGACCGTGCGTCGCGGAACGGGACGGGACGGCCCGCGAATCGGTCGAGAGTCTCCTGCAGTTCCTCCGCGGTGAGCGGCCGGCGGTGATCCTCGTGCGGACCGTCGAGGTCGAACGTGATGATGCGGCTGAAGCCCGAAGGATTCACGTTGAGGACGGTCCAGCCGCGGTCGGTGCGCACCCACCCTCGGGGTGCGTTCGCGGGGTCGTCGAGGACGGCGAGACCCAGGAGCGCGGCGGCCGTCGGCGCGGTCTCGGTCGCCGTGAAGCCCACGCTTCGCCGCACGATGCTGCGGGCGCCGTCCGCGCCGACCACCCAGTCGGCCGTCACCGCCCGGGTGCGTCCCTCGTGGGTGAAGGTCACCGTCGCCCGCTCGTCGTCCTGGGCGACGTCCGTGACGACCGCGGCTTTCAGCACCGGCGTACCGAGTCCGAGCAGCCGTGCGGTGAACAGTCTTTCGAGGTCGCTCTGGCCGATACCGGCGATGGCCGGACCCTCGCCGGGTGGTGCCGTGATCTCCAGACCCCACACGCCGGCGTAGTGAAACGTCGTCGACGCGGCGGCGGCGTCGACGTCCGGCGCCGCGAAATACCCGCGACGCGTCAGCAGTTGGATGCTGCGGGCGTGGATCGTGCCCGCTTTCGGAACGTCGACGGTGTGCGGGGCCGCCTCGAGGACGAGCACGTCGATTCCGCTGCGCGCCAATTCGAGTGCCGTCAGCGATCCGACCGGGCCGCCGCCGACCACCACGACCTGATAGTGCGATCGCAGGTGCGCCGTCACGACGCGCTCGCCCCGCGCCGCAGCAGCACCGCGATGACACCCGACAACCCGGCGACGACGACGGCCAGCACGACCAGCGTCGTGTGAAACGCGCTGTTGTAGGCGTCGGCCCCGGTCAGCCCTTGTTCGCCGCGGCGGTCGACGAGGCCGGTGAGCAGCGCCGCGTACGCGGCCACCGCGATGGCCTCGCTGCCCAGTCGCATCGTGTTCACCACCCCGGCAGCCATACCCGCCTTCTCCTCCGGAACGAGTGCGAGCGCCTGTCCGTCGACGAGACCGGCGGACAGTCCCATCCCGGATCCCGCGAGCAGCAGCGGCACGGCGAGAACCGCGACCGCCGTGTCGGGCCCCGCCAGCAGCAGCCCCAGGTCGCCGGCGATCAACGCTCCCAGGCTGATCCAGATCACGACGAGCGGATTCACCCCGGCGCCGACGGCGCGGCCTGCCGCGAGCGGTCCCACCACGACCGGAATCGTGAGGAGCACGATCACCAGGCCCGCCTTCGCCGAAGACTGTCCGGCCACGAACTGGAGGAAGGTCGGGAAGTAGGTGAGCAGCGTGACGAAGCCGAACGACGCTGCCACCGGAACGAGGCACAGGGCCATGAACCGCGGGTGCGTGAGCAGTGCGAGATCCAGCAGCGGGGCGGGACGTCGCGATTCGACGCGGGCGAATGCGATCAGCAGCGCGACCGCGAGGACGAAGGACGCCACGACCGCCGGGCTGCCCCAGCCCCAGGGCCCGCCCTGGACGATGCCGACCATCGCGGCGAGCAGACCCGCCACCAGGAGGACGGTGCCGAGGAGGTCGAACTTCGCGGGCGCGTCGCCGATGGGCCGGGCCAGTCCGATCACCGGGGTCGCGGCCAGCACCACCAGCAGCACGGCGGCCTGGATCACGAAGATCGGCCGCCATCCCGTCGTGTCGACGAGAAGCCCGGACAGCGTCGGTCCGAGCGCCACACCGATCCCGGCGGTCGTCCCGAACAGGGCGAACGCGCGCAATCGGGCGGGCCCGTCGAACGCGGACGACAGGATCGCCGCGCCGCACGAGAAGATGGCGGCACCGCCGAGACCGGCGACGCCGCGGGCGACGTCGAGGACCACGATGTTCGGGGCCAGCGCGCTGGCGATGCTCCCGGCCGCGAACGTGGCGGCCCCGGCGGCGAACAGGCGGCCCCGGCCGAATCGGTCCGACAACGATCCCCAGACCAGGGTGAAGCAGGCGAACGCCAGGTTGAACGCGTTGACCACCCACTGCTGGCCGGATGCGCCACCGCCGATGCCGGAGGAGATCGCGGGCAGCGCCACCGCGGTCCCGGAGATCGACATCGGGACGACGAGCACGGCCAGGAGGACCGCGGCGAGGGTGAGGTTCCCGCGTCGCGGGCCGGTCGGTGTCGTGTCGGGTGGTGGCGTCGGCGTCGTGGCGTCCGACGTGGTCAGCTCCGAGGTCATGTCGATCCTTCCTGAAGTGTGCGTTGCCCCCGTGCACCAGAGGTTCGATACAATACGAACCATGCACCAGAGTTAGGTTCGATGCAAGGCGAACCTTCAGTCTGGTGGTCGAAGACCCGAACCTGGAGGTGCGCAGTGCCCGACGCCGAGGGACATCCCGCAGTCGACGAGATCGAACTGGTCTCCGTGCTCGCCGCGCTCGCCGACCCCCTACGGCTGGAGGTCGTGCAGAAACTCCTGGTCGAGGCCGACGGGGCGGAACGCCACTGCACGTCGTTCGGGCTGCCCGTATCCAAGTCGACCCGCAGCCACCACTTCAAGGTCCTGCGCGAGGCCGGGCTGATCAAGCAGGTCGACCGCGGCAATTCCCGGATGGCGCAGCTACGCAGATCCGACATCGACTCCCGCTTCCCGGGGCTCCTCGACGCCGTGGCGACCGCGCCCGCCTGAGGTTCCTCGCCGCGCGCCGGGGTCGTCGCCGTGCGATGATCGGGCGCCGAGGGGGCGGTACGAGTGGAACAACGGGGACGCGGCGACGGCTGGATTCTGGTCGAAATCCTGGGGGACGCACCGACGGTGATCGCCGAGGGCATCAAACAGCGGCAGTGCCGGCCGCTCGGCAACGTCTACCGGGGCCGGATGCTGACGCTGGTGGCGGGGGCCATCGACACGGTGAAGTCCTCGCGACAGCCGGTGCAGGTGACCCTCGGCGAGACGGTCGGCGACATCGATCTCGTCGTGGGGAAGCCGGTGCTCGGCCCGGGCGGCGACGTCCTGGCGGTGCAGATCTACACCGGGCGTGCGAACGATCCGGTGCCGCAGCCGCACCGGGCCGCGGGCTGGGAATGGAATCTGTCCGTGGCGGCGGGTCCGCGACGCACCCGATGGACGCGTGAGTTCCGGAATCTGTACGGGGTGGCGGACGCTCGGCCGGAGCACGGCTACTTCGGTCTCGCCGACCTGTACCGGCGGGTGCCGCGGATCTCCGACATCGCGGTGCTGATGGAACGCGTCGACAACGCCCGCGACGGCGAGTTCCTGTCCGGGGAACTCGTCGCCCGGCACGACGACGGGGCGCTGCGCCTCGTCCGCTTCGTGCGCCGAGCCGTCGCGACACCCGAAGGGGTGGTGCTGCGGGGCGTCGACCACGACGTCACGCACAAGACCGACGTCGGCGAACTGGCGATCCGGGTGATGGACTCCGACGTCGCATCGACCGTGCACGCCGTCGCGGGTGTCCATGCGGCACTGGTCGACTCACAGCACGGGTACGTCATCAAATGGATCACCGGACCCCTGGCGGGGCTGTCTCCCGAGGCGGAGGGCGGCCAGATCGGATTGCTGCACGGCGAAGACCTCGCGGCGGTGCGGCAGCGAATGCCCGGCCGACGCCCCGGACCGGTCCGCGTCGCCGTGTCGGACGGGTCGTGGACCCGGCACACGGTGCGCGCGTTTCCCGTGCCCGGCTACGGTTCCACGCCCGTGGTGATGATGACGTTCTCAGGCGCCCGTGCCGAACAGCATGCCCAGCAGGTAGGTGGCGGCGGCTGCGCCGTACCCGATTGCCAGCTGGCGTAGCGCCCGTTTCACCGGGGGCCCACCCGACAGCAACCCCACCACCAGTCCGGTGCCGAGCAGCGCGATGCCCACCAGTGCGGCCGCGACCACGAGCGCGGCGGTCCCTTCCATGCCGAAGAGATACGGCAGCACGGGGATCACCGCACCGGACGCGAAGAAGCAGAAGCTCGCGGCGGCCGCGCCGAGTCCGGTGCCGACGGCCTCGTGCTGGTCGACGGCCTCCGATCCCGAAACAGGCTCGGGCGCAGCGGCTCTCCTCAACACGTCGGCCGCGCGTTTCTCTGCGTCCTCGGCCGGCATCCCCCGCGCCCGGTACACGAGTGCGAGTTCGTTCGCGTCGACGTCGAGGAGCGGCACCGCCGCGCGGGCCCCCTCCCCCGGCGCCGAAGCCTCGAGCAGTTCGCGCTGCGACCGCACCGACACGTATTCGCCCGCGCCCATCGACAGCGCGCCCGCGAGCAGACCTGCGAGCCCGGTCAGCAGGACGA
Source organism: Rhodococcus sp. (in: high G+C Gram-positive bacteria) (assembly GCA_039206675.1). Classification (GTDB taxonomy): domain Bacteria; phylum Actinomycetota; class Actinomycetes; order Mycobacteriales; family Mycobacteriaceae; genus Rhodococcus_F. Next base: position 21,464 of record JBCEBZ010000124.1, read on the forward strand.
TGGAATTGTCGACACCGCTACCGCTGATGCCGAGCACGAGGGCGAGATTGCTGACCAGACCGTCGTTGGCACCGAACACGGCGGCCCGGAACGTGCCGGACAGGCGATTGCGCCCGCGCGCCGCCAGCGCCCGCACCACTTCTTCGTGGATCCGCTCGTCCGCGCCCATCGCTTCGGTGGCGTCGACGTCGGTCGGGTACGGCGACCGGGTCTCCGCGCGTTGCGCGAGGGCGAGCACGAACACCGATCCGAACCGCCGGGCCAGCACACCGAGGATGCGGGTGCGCACGTCACCGCGCACCGGCTTGCCGACGTGCTCACCGAGCAGCGCGCGCCAGTGCGCCTCGTGCCGTCCCTCCGCGTCGGCGAGCGCCAGCAGGATCTCGCGTTCCTCACCGGTCCGGCGTTTCGCGAGGTCGCGGTAGACGGCCGCCTCCGCGCGCTCGTCGGCGAGGTAGCGACGCCATTTCCGGATCTCGCGCGGACCGGGATCCGGTCGTGCACCCGCAACCATCGTGAGCCTCCCGATCGTCGACGGGAGAAGCGTACCGACGGGGCAGGCCGCACCGCGGCGGTTCGACGTCAGTCCCCCGCGGCGAGGGCCTTGCCGAGCGAATCCTCCGGTTCGGAGACCACCACCGGATCGCGCCCGGACAGCAGGTCGAGGACGGCCTTGGGCCGGGCCAGCGATTCGCGCACGGTGTTCCTGGCCATCGTGATCGGGCGGCATTCGCACCCGGCGTTGACGCCGGCGACATCGATCCCGGCGCCGCGGCACAGCGCGACCGCCCGGGGGACGTGAAAACCCTGAGTGACGATCAGCGCCTTAGTCACTCCGTACGTCTGGACGGCCCTCGCGCACGTGTCGTAGGTGTCGAGCCCGTACCGATCGCCGACGATCCGGCTGCGGTCGATGCCCTTCTCGACCAGGTATTCCGTCATCGCCGCGATCTCGTCGCCGGATCTGCCTGCGCCGTCGCCCGAGACGAGTACCGCCCGCGCGCGCCCGTCCTGCACGAGGCGGACGGCGACGTCGAGGCGCCCGGCCAGATACTCCCGGGGTTTGCCGTCGCGCA
>JBCEBZ010000125.1:0-3850 GCA_039206675.1 Rhodococcus sp. (in: high G+C Gram-positive bacteria)
CCCCCGGGCCGGCGCACCGGATACCGACCAGCCGCAGTTGCGGCCGGTCCATCACTGCGCGCAGCGCGTCCTCGATGCCCGAACCGTCCGCGCCGAGGGCAGGCAGGTCGAGCAGCGTGTTCTGCCGCGGCTGCTCGTGAGGGAACAGGTGGGGAAGATGTAGCGTCATCGGAACCTCCTGGATCCGTCGGCGGCCGTGGGTGGGCCGACTCGGGGATCTCAGTTCCAGCTCTACCCCGGTCCGCGAGGTTTCGGCCGGTCTTGACGCCGATCTGACTCCGGCGACGGCAATCCTGACGCGGTGTTGGCGCGGGTCCTATGCCGCGGTGGCTTTCTCGACCGCGTCTCGGGTGAGAGCGGCCAGCTTGTCGGCATTCTCGGGGGTGGCCGGATAGCCGGCCGAGGTCACCCCGACGACGTACGCGCCGGAGAGCGCGCCGTACCCGATGTGCGTGTCTTCGCCCTGCGTGACGGAACCGGCGAATGCCTTGTCGCCGACACCGGCCGGCGCAGGCAGCGCCGCGAATCCCGGGACGACTTCACTCTTGTCGATCGCCTGCTCGAATGCGGTGGACGCCGCGTCGGGGCTGGGATATCGATCGACGGAGATGGTCACCCTGCGCCCCTCGCCGCCTTCGTAGATCACCATTCTCGTCGCTTCGGGGGCACCGGCCGCGGTGGAGTTCTCACTCGTCGCGGTCTGTCGCTCGATCTCCGGGAAGTAGTTCTGCACTCCGTCCAACGCGACGACCACGTCCTCCGGCAAGAGGTTCGCCTCCGACGTCGTCTGGTCCTGCTGCGATTCGCCGCCGGACTCTGCGTCCTGCTGCCCACACCCGGCCGCGAGCAGGACCCCGGCCAGGACGATCGAGAGGACGGCGAGAGATCCGCGACCGCCGCGCCTACGCACGCCGTGCCGCTCCGTTGATTGCACCACCCGGGATACCCCTTACCGCTCGGACGAACTGCCCGTCGAGCCTAGTATGGAGACGATCCGAGTACCTGCAGTTTCGACGCCGCCAACCCGGTTTCGGCGTCCGGCCGACACTGTGAGGAGTCCACGTGACGAGCGAGGGAAGCATCCGGATCGGCAGCCGGACCATCACGTATCTCGAAGCCGGTGACCCGAATGGACCGCTCGTGCTGCACAACCACGGCGGACCGTCGAGCCGGTTGGAGGCCGAACTGTTCGATTCGTCCGCGAAGGCCAACGGAGTGCGGTTCGTCTGCGCGGATCGGCCGGGCATCGGCGGGTCCGACCTGCAACCGGGCCGCACTTTCGAAAGCTGGACCGATGACCTTCTGCTGCTGGCCGACTCGTTCGATGCCGACAAGTTCGCGGTGACCGGCTGGTCCGAGGGCGGACCGTGGGCCCTGGCGGCGGCCGCGTATCTGGACCCGATGCGCCTCGTCAACGTCGTGTGCATCGCCGGCGGCAACTACGGAACGTTCGGCCCGAACTGGGCCGCGAAGTATCTGAGCAGTGTGGACGCACTAGGTGGTCGCCTGGCTCTTCACTTCCACCCCGGTTTCACGCTCATGTACGAGTTGCTCGGCATGAGTGCCACACATTTCGAGGATCGCTACGGGCAGGCGATCACGAAGTCGGCGTGCGCGGCGGACCAGGAGGTGCTGGCCGACGAGGACGTCCTCACGGCGTTTCTGGCGGCGGGGCGAGAGTGTTTTCGTCACGGCGCAGACGGACTCGTCGTCGATGCCACGATGCTCTACGAGGCCTGGCCGTTCGACATGACCAAAGTGAAACGCCCGGTGCACTTCTGGCAGGGCAGCGCCGACACCCTGGTCCCCGAGGTCATCAACAGGACGGTGGCCGACAGAACCCCGGGCGCCGTCTGGCACCCGGTCAGCGGTGGCGGCCATTTCATCGCCGTCAGCCACGCCGACGACATCCTCGCGTTGACGGCGAACGATCTTGCGTCGGCACCCAACTGAAGGCCCCGGACACCTACGGTGACGGGACCTCCGACCCGCACGATCTGTAACGAATTCTTCTCCGCTGCCGAAATTCCAGGGGGCGAGGTACGTCTCGAGTCTCGGGGAATGAAGATATGGGAGGGCTCATGAGCAACCAGTTGGGGCGCCGCGCATGCGCTGCGGCACTCACTGCTGTCGGGTTGGGAACCGCTGTGGTGGCGGGAGGGGGTGCGGTCGCACATGCTCAGCCCGCACCGCCGACGTCGACGACGATGACGTGCTCGAGCGCGAATCCCCTCGTCTGGGCGCCGCCGTTCACGTGGACGATCAATGCCTCGTCCGGGGAGTCGCTCCGGCCGGGTGGGTCGGCGCTGGAGCCGGCGATCCTGCTCAGCGGCGGAAACGAACTGCCCACGCCGCCCGGGGGTCTGATCCCGAGCATCGGAGTGAACTGGTACGGCACCCGGGTGTCGGTCGACTGGCACAACACGACGACGGGCGCGACCGGCCACAGCGTCAGCGACGAGGCGGCGTGGCAGCAGAAGCCGGGAATCCCGATCAACCGGACCTGGACGGGAACCGGCACGGTGTCGTTCACCGTCACCGTCCAGACCGGCGCGGGATGGTGGTTCGTCAATTCGCAGAACGCCGTCTGCCAGGGAACGATCTCCGTCGTGCCCGGGCGGTAACTCGGAGCCGTCGGCGGCGGAGCGCACAGTGCCCGCCGCCGACAGTCCTCGAGTGTCAGGCGCGAGGCACGTCGCCCGCCTCGGCGAGTTCGGCGAGCCGGTCCGCCGAGGCCAGCAGCCAGTCGGACGTGGTGATGCGGGCACGCTGCAGGCGTTTCGGGTCGGTCAGGCGCGACCAGTCATAGGTGTGCGTGACCCGGACGTGGCCCTCGTCGATCGGGTCGAGTTCCCAGCGCCACAGATGTCCGGGCGGTGGATGGCCCTGCTCGGACGGCGTCCACGCGATCAGACGTCCCTCCTCGAATTCCACCACGTGGTTGTCGCGGATGCCTGCGTTGCTCAGCGTCATCGTGAACACGTCCCCCACGGCGCGCACCCGCTGTCCGGGTGCGGCCTCGGCCAGGTTGTCGTTGCCGTCCCAGCGCGGCTGTTGCGCCGGGTCGGCGATGAGTTCGAAGATCACCCGCGCCGGGGCGGCGATGACGCGGCTTGCGGTGACGACGGTGGCAATCCTGTTCTCCTCGGTCATGACTCGATGAAACCACGAGTGACAGCTCGATTCCGAGGTAGCGTCGGGACCGTTCACCGACGGCGATCTGGAGCACCATGCCTCTTCTCACCCTTGGCAAGTCGATCGCAATTGCCGGACTGGCGCTGGCCGGAGTGTTCGGTGCCGGCGCGCCTGCCGCGGCGGACCAAACCCAGGACAGGTGGGTGACCATTCCGGACACCGCGACGGTCGCTCACGGCATTGCCTGTGGCGGCCGAATCGGAGGAGTCACCGTTTCCACCGACGCGCTGCCCGGGCTGGTCTACGTCCGGCTGAACGCGACGTTCGTCGGTGTGTCGACGACGCCGGGAGTGCTGTGCTCGGTCTTCGCAACACTGCATTGGCGCAACCTGGACACCGGCGCTGCCGGATCGTGGTCCGCCGACGTCAGTGGCGGCGTGCGCGACTTCCCGGCGGAGCCGTGGACGCACCTCGAGACCGGATCCGGCCGCGTCGGGGTCACTTTGACCACCGACCGCCCGCACATCCCCAGCACCACGCAGATCAACGTGTATTGAGCCGGCGGATGTCCCGATCAAACCAGGAAAGGGGTCGAGCATGCGCAACCTTCGACGTACCGCAGTGGCGGGGGCCACGATCGCGGGACTCTGACTGCCGGAACGCCACCGGCGTCACGGTCCACACCCCGCTCGTGTACGAGAGCAGGAACCTCGGC
>JBCEBZ010000125.1:3950-5834 GCA_039206675.1 Rhodococcus sp. (in: high G+C Gram-positive bacteria)
CGCCACCGGCGTCACGGTCCACACCCCGCTCGTGTACGAGAGCAGGAACCTCGGCACGCTTGCTCCCGGCGAATCGAAAATCGCCCAGTACTTCGACTGCGGCTTCTCCGAGCGCATCCTCTACTTCGCCACGACGGCCGGCGAGACGAACTGGGCGAACAACTTCCTGTACCTCGAACTCTGATCGCCCACGGTCGCCGGTGGGCACCACTGCGCCGACCTCGACAATCACGGATCCAGTGAACTTTTTCAGAATATTTAAGAAGAGTCATTGACTCGCTGAAGATCTTCACTATAGTTCTGTGAGTCAGGTCACCCAGCGGGAGGAAAAGCCGATGACGGCCGAGAGCGCCACGCACACTCCCCCCGCGACGAGTGCCCTGTTGACGACCGTCGGCAACAAGATCCGCACCATGCGCAAGGAGAAGGGCCTGACCCTCGCGCAGCTCTCGGACATCACCGGACTCAGCCAGGCGATCGTCAGCCAGATCGAACGAGGTCTGGCCAATCCGTCCTTCACCACACTGGCCCAGCTGGCCCACGGGCTGGACATCCCGGTCGGCAGATTCTTCATCGGCCAACCGGACACCACGTCGCCCGTCGTGCGAAAACACGAGCGGCGCAACCTCGTCGGCGTCACCAAGAAGTCGATGGGGGAAGCCGTCTACGAACTACTCACCCCCGAACAGGGCGGCGGCGCGCTGGAGGCGCAATGGATCGAGACCCCTCCCGGGCACGACACCAGCGCAACCCCGTTCCGTCACAGCGGCGAAGAGTTCGGCATCATCCTCTCCGGCCGCAAGGACATCTATCTGGACGGGGAATGCCATTCCCTGGAAGCGGGTGACTCGATCACCTTCTCCTCGGACATTCCGCACTGGTACAAGAACAGCTACGAAGAGGTTTGCGTAGCGATCTGGGTCAACGCACCACACGCGTGGTGACCGCGGCGTACACCCGCACCGGTACCAGACAGCTACGAAGAGGTATGCGTAGCGAATTGGGTTGACACACCACACCGTGGTGACCCCGGCGTCCACCGCCTGCCGTCAACCCAACCTCCTTACCGTCAGGCCGTCTCCCCGGCCGGACACAACGCGTCGCGTTGCTGCGACGCGTCATACCCTCTTGCACCCCCGGGTGCCAGCGTAAGGACAAGTCCATTGCTAGACACCACTGTGACAGCACCGAACACGCATCGACAACTCACTCCCGAGGTCCGCAAAGGCCTCCTCGGCCTCGGCCTCGGCAACGCCCTCGAATGGTACGACTGGATGGTCTTCGGACTCCTGTCGGCGTTCATCGGCCCGAACTTCTTTCCCTCCAACGACCCCCTCAGCGCCACGCTGAACACCCTGGCCGTCTTCGCCGTCGGCTTCGCCTTCCGGCCGCTCGGCGGCGTGATGCTCGGAACGCTCGCGGACCGGATCGGCCGCCGCCGCGTCATGTTGATCTCCATCAGCACGATGGCCGTGACCACCCTGATCATCGCGATCACCCCCGGCTACGCTCACATCGGGGCGTGGGCGGGCGCCATCCTCGTCGTCTGCCGCATCGTGCAGGGCGTCTCCACCGGCATCGAGGCGCCGCTCTCCACCGCACACGCCGTCGAACTCGTCCCCGCCGGACGGGAAGGCCTCGTCGCCGGCGTCATGTCGTTCTACGTCAACCTCGGTGTGCTTCTGGCGTCCCTCGTCAGCTTCCTGTGCAGTCTGGTCATCGGCGGGGCCGCCATGGGTGAGTGGGGCTGGCGGATCCCCTTCGTCATCGGCGCTGTGTTCGGCATCGTGGTCGTGTACCTGCGACGTGCTCTCCCCGAGACCATGCGCCCGGAAGAACTGTCGGACAACACGACCCGCACGGTCTGGACCGGGGTCCGCAAGC
>JBCEBZ010000126.1:0-22399 GCA_039206675.1 Rhodococcus sp. (in: high G+C Gram-positive bacteria)
AGAGTTCGGTCTCCTCGCACCCGACCGGCGTCTTCCCGACCCTGCCGATTCCGTCACTGAACCCGTCGACGGTGTCGAAGACCGCGCGCCGCAGAGACATGTTGCAGCCGATGAAGTTCCGCACCGGTTCGATGCGCGTCGGCTGGCCGACGTAGCTGCAGCCGACCACCCAGTCGAACTCGGCGGGCATCCACACCGGGCGGTTCGCCGGCCACGCCGGGCTGGCGAATCCGCCGACACCGAGCACGTCGGGATCGGAATAGTGGGCGGCGGACACGCGATACCAGTCGGGCTCGGCGCGGGCGTCGTCGTCGAGGAACGCGATCATGTCCCCCCTCGACGCGCGGACGCCGGTGTTGCGGGCGCCGGACAGACCCTTCGACCCGGAATTGCGAAGCACGCTCACGCGGGGTTCCGGCGCGAAGTGCAGTTCGGCACGGGAGAACAACTCCTCCGAATGGTCGATCACCAGCAGCACCTCGAGTACCGGCACACTCTGGGCGAGCACCGAGTCGACCGCGGCGCACAGATCGCTCCACCGTTCGGTGGTGTAGGCGCAGATGACGACGGAGCAGGATACGAGCGTGGACACCGTCATGCGGCTCAGCCCTGCGGGACCGGTGCCGGGGACAGGTGCGCTGCGGTCGTGCGCTGTTCGCTCCTGATGGTGCGCAGCACGCGAAGGCCGTCCCGTACCGCGTTCAGGTTGCTCTCGCCGTGGATGCGATCCTGCTCGAAACTCGGCACCTCGGTGATCTTCAGGCCCGCGTTGGCGACCCGCACGTTGATCAGGGTCTCGATCTCGAACCCGTCGCCCCACTGCGCCTCGGACGCCTCCACCGAGGGCAATGCCATCACCGGGACGTGGTGACGCCAGAATGCGTTGTAGCCGTAGCACAAGTCGCTGAACGCGGCCCCGAACTTGAGGTTCACGATGGCGTTCAGCGCCTTGTTTCCGAGCTTCCGGCTGAACGTGATGTCCGAGCTGCCGCCGCCGTCGGCGAAGCGGCTCCCTTTCGCGAAGTCCGCGCCGGCCACGAGGGCACCGACGAACAACGGAATCTCCGCCGGGTCGGTGGAACCGTCGGCGTCGATCATCACGATGATGTCGCTGGTCGCGGCGCGGAAGCCGCAGGCCAGGGCGTTGCCCTTGCCTTTGCGACTCTGCGTCACGAATGTCGCGTCCGGCCAGAGGCTCCGCGCCACCTCCACGGTGTCGTCGACGGAATGACCGTCCACGAAGACGATTTCGTCGATGTCGGCCGGCATGCGTGCGGCGACGTGGGGAAGGTTCCTGGCTTCGTTCATCGCGGGCACGACGACGGTGACCGTCGGGCGGTCGGGCGCGCGGTCTGCGGCGCCGGCCTCGTCGATGTCGTGCGCGTCTGTCTCGTCGGAAGGTTCCAGGCGGTCAGGCGTGTACAGGCTCATGTGTCCGTCTCTCATCGTCGGGCAATCGACTCGGCCCGGAAGCATCACAGTGTGTGTTCCCCTGTGGGTGCCAGCCCTCGCCCGACCGGGAGCTCGGATACCCACCACGTGCAGTGCGCGAAGCCCATAAACACCCGAACCGAGGAACCTCGCAGTACCCCGAAAACGCGTGTTTGCAACCAACTGGTCTTCTATGCGCGCTTTAAACTACCTCAGGTTTGTTTTTCATGCACTACGGACGCGGGAGTGATTCATCCCTCAGTTACATTTTGGCAAACCCGAGCGATAGCGCCGATCGTCCGTCTCAGGACGTCCAGTACCCGAGCCAGTCCGCGGGGGCGAGTTCGGTCTTCCCCGCCGCACGCGCAGCGTTCTCGGCCGCACGGATCCGGGCGATCAGATCGTGGATCGCCGCCTGCAGCCTCGACTCGGCAGCGACCACCGCCGCACTGTCCGCCGTGATCTCCGCCGGCACCAGCTCGGCCGGCAGACCCGCCTTGCTCGCGCGGGCGACGACCTTCGCCGCGAGGGATGCCGCGGGCTGACTCATCGCGACACCGTCGAGGCAGGAGCTCCGGGCCTTCTCCGCCGCCTTCCGGATCTCCCAGGCCCGCTCCTGCTCCGCGATGTCGATCGGGCCGACGACGTCTTCACCGAGATGGGGGCTGCGGTGCACGAGCTTGGCAACCAGTGTCGCGGCCACGTCGTCGACGTCGAAAGTGCCCGACGCCGAGGCGATGCGCGAATGGAACAGGACCTGCAGCAGCAGATCGCCGAGCTCTTCGCGGAGGTCTCCGGGCTCGGCGGACTCGATCGCGTCGAGGACCTCGTACGTCTCCTCGACGAGGTAGTGCGACAGCGTCCGGTGCGTCTGCGTCACTTCCCAGCCGCCGTAACTCCACAACCGGTCCATCACCTCGGCGGCCTCGACGAGGTTGTCGCCCGGGACCTTCGGTGCCGCGATGACGCGGGACCCCGACGCGATCCGTTCGCGCACGGCGGGATGGTCGGGATCGGTACTGATCAGGACGGCGGCACCGGCTGCGGCGGCCAGCAGCGCCCGCACGGTCTCGGGCACGTCGTCGGTGAACTCCACACCGCCGCCGACCACCCCGACGGCTTCCATCGGGATCGTCGTGGGCCGCAACGGGTCGAGCAGGACCACCGTCATCGGGTCAGGCCTCCATCACCACGGATCCGGCGGCCTTGCCGTCCAGCGCGAGCACGAAGTCCGCGATGTACTGCAGCAACTCCACGTCGCGCACCCGCTCGGCGCCGACCCCGCCGGAACCTGCCCGGGGCAGCGGAAGCTGCACCATCCCGGTGGTGGCACGGTACTGCGCACTCGGGTAGATCCGCTTGAGGCGCAGTTGCTTCGAGTCGGGCAGGGCCATCGGCGCGATCTTCAGCTGCGTCCCGACGACGGCGATTTCCTCGAGGCCGTATTCGCGGGCCAGCAGACGCAGCTTGGCCACCGACACCAGTCGGCGGACCTCCTCGGGGAGGGGGCCGTACCGGTCGACGAGTTCGTCCACGACGGCGGTGATCCCGTCGAGTTCGGTGGCCGCCGCGAGCTTGCGATACCCCTCGAGCCGGAGCCGGTCGCTGGTGACGTAATCCGGCGGGATGTGCGCGTCGACGGGCAGGTCGATCCGCACTTCCTTCGGGACGTCCTCCGTGGTGATCGGCTTGCCGTCCGCGGCCGCGCGGAACGCTTCGACGGCCTCCCCCACCAGCCGCACGTACAGGTCGAACCCGACACCGGCCACGTGACCGGACTGCTCGGCCCCCAGCACGTTTCCGGCGCCACGGATCTCGAGGTCCTTCATCGCGACCGCCATGCCGGCGCCGAGGTCGGAGTTCTGCGAGATGGTCGCCAGACGGTCGTAGGCCGTCTCGGTGAGCGGCTTCTCCGGCGGGTACAGGAAGTACGCGTATCCGCGTTCACGGCTACGCCCGACGCGACCGCGCAACTGGTGCAGCTGCGACAGGCCCAGCGAATCGGCGCGTTCGACGATGAGCGTGTTGGCGTTGGAGATGTCGAGACCGGTCTCGATGATGGTGGTGCACACCAGCACGTCGTAGTCCCGCTCCCAGAAACCCTGCACGGTCCGCTCGAGCGTGTCCTCGTTCATCTGACCGTGCGCGACGACGACCCGCGCCTCGGGGACGAGTTCGCGAATCCGCTGGGCGGCCTTGTCGATGGAGCTGACCCGGTTGTGGACGTAGAACACCTGCCCGTCGCGGAGCAGTTCCCGTCGGATCGCGGCGGCCACCTGCTTGTCGGCGTACGCGCCGACGTACGTGAGGATGGGGTGCCGCTCCTCCGGCGGCGTGAGGATCGTGGACATCTCCCGGATGCCCGCCATGCTCATCTCCAGCGTTCGCGGGATCGGCGTCGCCGACATGGTGAGCACGTCCACGTGCGTGCGCAGCGCCTTGATGTGCTCCTTGTGTTCCACACCGAAGCGCTGCTCCTCGTCGACGATCACGAGGCCCAGGTCCTTCCACCGGACCGCGGTCTGCAGCAGCCGGTGCGTGCCGACCACCACGTCGATCTCGCCGTCGGCCATGCCCGCGACGATCTCCTTGGATTCGCCCGCGTCCGTGAAGCGGGAGAGCCCACGCACCTTCACCGGGAACGCCGCCATCCGCTCGGTGAACGTCTGCAGGTGCTGCTGGGCGAGAAGCGTCGTCGGCACCAGGACCGCCACCTGCTTGCCGTCCTGCACGGCCTTGAACGCCGCCCGCACCGCGATCTCCGTCTTGCCGTAGCCGACGTCGCCGATGACGACGCGGTCCATCGGGACGGCCTTCTCCATGTCGGCCTTGACCTCGCTGATGACCGTCAGCTGGTCGTGGGTCTCGGTGAACGCGAACGCGTCCTCCATCTCCTTCTGCCACGGGGTGTCCGGGCCGAACGCGTGACCGGGCGCGGCCTGCCGTGCCGCATACAGCTGGACGAGCTCCCCGGCGATCTCCCGAACCGCCTTGCGCGCCTTGCGTTTGGTGTTGGCCCAGTCGGAGCCGCCGAGCTTGCTGAGCGCGGGCAGTTCGCCGCCGACGTACCGCGACAGCTGGTCCAGCGACTCCATCGGGACGAACAGCCGGTCGCCCGGGTGGCCGCGCTTGCTGGCGGCGTACTCGATCACGAGGTACTCGCGCCGCGCGCCGCCGATGGTCCGTTCGACCATCTCGACGAACCGCCCGATGCCGTGCTGGTCGTGCACCACCATGTCGCCGGCCGTCAGGGCGAGCGGGTCCACCTGGTTGCGGCGCTTGGCCGGCAGCCTCTTGCCGTCGCCGACCGCGGCCACCCGGTTGCCGGTGAGATCGGACTCCGTGACGACGACGAGTCCGGGGGTGGTGTCGCCGCCGGGGAAGACCAGGCCGTCGTGCAGCGACCCGCGCAGCACTCCGACCTGACCGCGGGCGGGCTCCGAACCGGGTGCGAGTTCCGCCGCGGGCACCTCGGCCTCGCGGAGACGCTCGAGCACCCGATGCGCGGTCCCGGCGCCCGCGACCACGATGACGGCCCGGCCGCCCGTGCTGACGTGGGCGCGCAGGCTCACGAACAGTTCGGACAGCAACTCGTCGGAACCTCGGACCTGCGGTGCCGGGGCGACCGCCAGCTCCAGTTCCTCGCCGCTGCCGGACGCGAGCGGGCTCAGCGTCCACCACGGCAGACCGGCGGTCTCCGCGGATTCGCGGACCTGGCTCAGCGACCGGTAGGCGGAGGCGCCGAGGTCGATGCCGTCGCCCTTCAGCGCCGACGTGTCGAGCGGGGCGGCGCCGCCGATCGAGGCCGCCGTCCACGACGCCTCGAGGAACTCCTGACCGGTGCGCATCAGGTCGGTGGCGCGGGTCCGGATCTTCTCCGGATCGCACAGCAGCACGTGCGCGCTCTCGGGCAGCACGTCGGTGAGCAGTTGCAGCTGCCCCGGCCGCAGCACGGGCAGCAGTGCCTCCATGCCCTCCACCGGGATGCCGGCCGACATCTTGTCGAGCATCTCGACGAGCGCGGCGTCGGCCTGGTTGTCGACCGCGAGCTGCGCCGCCCGGTCGCGGACGTCCTCGGTGAGGAGCAGCTCGCGGCACGGCGGCGCGATCACGGCGTCGACGTCGAGTTCGGCCAGCGACCTCTGGTCGGCGACGGAGAACGCGCGCAACTCGGTGACCTCGTCGCCCCAGAACTCGACGCGCACCGGATGATCCGCGGTGGGCGAGAACAGGTCCAGGATGCCGCCGCGGACCGCGAACTCGCCGCGCTTGCCGACCATGTCGACGCGGGTGTACGCCATTTCGACGAGCCGCTGGATCAGCCCGTCGAAGTCGTGCTCCACCCCCACCCGCAGCGTGACGGGCTCGATCTCACCGAGACCGGGCGCCATGGGCTGCACCAGCGAACGGACGGTGGTGACGACGACCTGGAGCGGGGCCCCGTAGGAGCGGTCGTCCGGCCGTGCGAGCCTGCGGAGCACCTCCACCCGGCGACCGACCGTGTCGGCGCTCGGCGACAGCCGCTCGTGCGGCAACGTCTCCCACGACGGGAACTGCGCCACCGCGTCGCCGATCATCTCCTGCAGTTCGGCGGTGAGGTCGTCGGCGTCGCGGCCGGTGGCGGTGACCAGAAGCAGATGCGTGCGCTCGGCGAGGGCCGCGGCCACGAACGGCCGGGCCGGTGCGGGCGCGACGATGTCGAGGTGACGCCGCCCGAGGGCCTCGGTCACCTGCGCGACGACGGCGTCGCCCAGCGCGATCCTCGCCAGTCCGGCGAGCGGGGTGTCGGACGAGGGCTCGGCAGCGATGAGCGGGGAAGACAACGACGCACTCCTGAGCAGTGATGACGAACTGCCGGCGAACAGCTCGGGCCGGGACGAGCGGCCAGTTGCGGACTGAGCCAGCCTAGTCGATATCGCATATCGACGGACCGGGGTCCGGATCAGGTGCAGGCCCGCACGACCGCGGCGACGCTCACCGAGTTCAGCGCCCGCACCTGCCCGGTCACCGCGTCCGCCGTCCCGGTCCTGCGCACCGGCACGATCCGGGTGCCGCCGGGCGGCAGATGGAACCAGGAGTCGGCCGGTTCGAATCCGCCGAGTTCGAGGTGGACGTACTGTGCGGCGCCGTCGGTGGCGACGTCGACCACCCAGTCGCCGGGCGCCGCCTCCCGGGCCACCGCCGTCAGGCCGACGGTGCGTTCGAGGGCGCGCGCGGGCCCGCCGACAAGGTGAACGGACTCGGCGACGACACCGTCCGCGTCCGCCAGAGTGACGGTGACGCTCTCGTAACCGCGGACCCCGAAACGGTGGACGTGTGTGGCGTCGGTGAAGCGCCCGAGCACCGTGTCGAGCGACCACCGGCGGGCCGCGTGCGCGGCGACGGTGACCGGTTCGGTGACGTCGAACGCCCGCGAGCCCGTGCGGGTGTGGACCTGCACCCGCAACTCCCCCACGACCGTGCGGGCGGAGTCGTTGACCGCGTCGATGCGCAGTCCGTCCATCCCGTCCTCGCCGAGGAGGACCGCAACGGGCTGCGAGAGTCGCCGCAGCACGAACCACGGTGCCTTCGGCCTGCCGTCGGAGTCGAGCAGCCCCCACCCGGCGCCGGGTTCGAGGTCGCGGAGCGCGAGCACCAGTGCGCCGTCGCATCGCGAGTCGGGCCGCCGCCAGTATCCGAGCGTCGCCGCGAAGGCCTCGCAGACGGCGGCGCGGCCGAGCGTGAGGTACCGCTCGGGGTCGCTCCAGCGGACCGTCGACGGCTCGTCGCCGAACAACGTCCGCACGTAGTGATCGCGGACGTCCTCGAAGTCCCAGGACGCCCCGTTGTCGCGGGGCACGGCCGCCTTCCACCGCGGGTGGTGGCCCGCGGCGGCGAGGCTGCCGAACTCGGTCTCGATCGCCGCGTCCGACGGGGGAATCGAGAACGCGAGGCATTCGGCGGCGAACCGCACCCCGGCCTGGCGGACGTCGGACGGCGGAAGCCGATAACCGCCCACTCCGAAATAGTGCGCGACACCCGTTCCGACGTGCGTCGCGGGCGCGTCGCCGCCCGGCGGCGGGGACGGGGACGACGACACCGGCACCACCCCCGGCGCGATCCGTGCGAGCACCGCCGGGATCACGTCGTGCACCGCCGGGATGTGCGGCGCCGGGAGCCCGAGCATCGTGGGTTGCTGTTCGGTTTCGCTGCCGCCGCTGAACACGGCGAGCGCGGGGTTTCCCGCCAGCGGTCGCAGCACCGCCTCGATCTCCGCGGTCAGCAGTTCCAGGAACGGCCGGTCGTCGGGCGGGTCGAACGTCGACAGCATCGCGTCCTGCCACACCAGGACGCCGAGTTCGGCACAGTCGTCCCAGAACGCGGTGTCCTCGTACAGCATCGTGCCCGGCACCCGGACCATGTTGAGCCCGGCCTCGACCACCCGCTCGAGAGTCTGCCGCGTCTGCGACCGGCCGCCCAGCCCGATCGGATCGACCGGGGTCCAGACGGCGCCGCGGCAGTACACGTCGACGCCGTTGACCGCCAGCCGGAACCCGCCGTCGTCGCGCGCCACGCTCACGGTGCGGAATCCGACGGCACCGAGGTCGACGACGTGCTCGCCGAGGACGACGCTCAGCGGATACGTTGCCGGGACGCCGTGGGTGTGCGGCCACCACAACCGGACGTCGGGAATGCGCACGTGCGCGCGCACGTCCTGCACACCGGGACCGGTTTTCACGACCGTCGCCTCCACGGACAGGTCCCCGAGCCGGACGACGGGGGACGGGCCCGCCGAGCCGTGCACGCGCACGGCGAGGTCCAGCACACCCGTCCCGTCCTCCACGGTCGTGACCACGTGACGGTCCGACAGCACCGGCGCACCGCGGTCGTGCAGTCGCACCGCGCGCCACGGCCCGACCGGGGCGGGCACGCCGCCGAAGACCGCGGCGCGACCGAGCAGGCTCGTGCGCATCCAGCGCAGCCCCTGCGCACTCACCAGTGCCGACCGCCAGCGTCCGCGGGGCCTCCGGCTGCGCAGCGCCGCGTCGAGCGACGGGAACCGGATCGCCAGCGTCACCGTGCCGGGGCTTGCGTCCACTTCGACCGAGGCCGGCACGAACATCGACTCCGAGGACAGGACGAGGCAATCACCGGCCCACACCTCCGCGTGCGACGCGAGGCCGTCGAATTCGAGCCGCCACGGACCGGGGCCGCCGCCGGACACGTCGGTGACGAACCACCAGTCCACCGCATCGGTCTGCGCTGCGCGCGCCGCCGCGACGCCGTCGGCCGCCCGGATCGCGCCGGCAACGGTTCCCGGAACCTGCGCGGGATACCACGGACCGGGCACACAAGCCAACTCCGACGGATCGGTGACCGAACCCGGTTCCGTTGCCACGCAACGCCACCGAGCGCCGACGAGGAGATCCACTACGCGCGTCCGACCACGCGCGCCACGCCGTCCACCGATCGTTCCCACGCCTCGGCCATGCCGTCGAGTTGCGCCGACGGGTCGACGTTACGTCCGCGTGCGGCGCGCGCCATCTGGAACTGCACGCTCTTCGCGCCCTGCGCCACTTCCCGGAAGCCCGGCGCGAACGCCGCGGCGCCCGCGAACCCGTTGCGCTCCAGGTACTCGCAGACGTCGGCGGCGAGTTCCGCGGTGGCGCCGCACTGCCGCAGCACCCCGAACGCCCACAGGTGAAACGTGTCGATGCCCGCGCCGCGGATCCAGGGCACGTCGGCGACCACCCGCTCACCGAGAGCGCGCACCGGATTTCCGTCCGGTCGCGTCGCGAGATGATGCCGCAGCACCGCGTCGAAGCGGCCCGGCCGGTATTCCGGGTCACCGTCGAACCGGACCTGCTCGACGTACGGCGTGAACGTCGCCGACCCGGCGAGGCCCAGTCCGAACAGCCCGCGGAAGTCGTCCCCGGTCAGCCGGTGATACCCACTGTTGTGGAAGTACTCGAGCACACCGGTCTCACGGTCGATGAAGTTCGCGACGATGGTGGTCTTCGTGTGGCTCTCGCGGTAGCCGGTGCCCGCCGTGTCCGGGAGCCAGTGCGCATCCACCTCGACGGTCGACAACATCCCCGCGGCGAGATTGTCCTCCACATGGTCGAGGACACCACGCCAGACGTTCATCTCCCCCACGTCGATCCCGTACAGGGCGAACAGATCCTCGGACTTGAACTTCAGGAACGTCCACTGCGATCCGTCGAACCGGGCGCCGAATGCACACGCGGCGGCGGGCACCGGATCGAGCCCGAGCGAGTGGAGCACCTCCACCCACAGGTCGAGGTAGCAGTTGGTCTCGGTCCAGGTCCGTTCGCCGGAGTGGATGGGGTGCGGTTCGTAGCCGTCCGGCGAGATGTCGATCAGCCGGGACGTCACAGCGACATCCGGGATCTCACCGCGCTCGGCCAGCGCGACGGGTCCATGCCGTGGGTGCGCAGCATCGCGAGCGCGATGCGTTCCATCCCGAACCCGACGCAGGCACTGTGCGCGACACCGCCGTCCGCGGTGGCGATGTCGAACGTGACACCGAAATGGTCCTGGTGGCAGTTGCACGAGACGACCGCGGTCCCGTCGTCGAGATCGCCGTACAGGCGCACCGTCAACTCGGTCTTGAGGTTCTCGTCGCGCTGGTTGGCGGCGAGCATGCGTCCGGCCCTGCCGAAGAACGGATCGTTGGCGATCACCGGGGTGGCGTCCAGCCACAGGTCGGACAGCACCTCCAGCCCGCGCTCGATCCACGAATCACGGTGGTCCGCAGCCTGGTCCGCGGTGCCGATCCGCACGAACTCGTGCATCCGGAACGCCTGCATGCGGGCGGGATCGAACGCGGGCTCGTGCCGGAAGCAATAGCCGTACACGTCGAGCAGCGCACCGCCGTCCGGCAGCACTCCCGTGAACATCGGGTACGCGGGGTGGCAGGCCGCCGACACCAGCATGGTGTCGGTGGGCTCGAGCCACCTGTCCCAGCTCTCGCCCTCGGCCCGCGCCGCCAGCAGTTGCGCGTGCTCGGCGTTGGTGCCGGTGAACGTGTTGACGGCACCGGTCAGGTTCGGGAACGACGCGATGTAGTCGGTCCGCTCGAAACTGGTGCGCGGGAACACCGGCGGAAACCGGAATCGGGCCGCGGACGCGCCCGGGCCCGCCGCCCGTACGACCGCGTCGATGCCGTCGACGATGTCCTCGAACAATCCCGACCGCCCGTAGAGGCCGGCGACGGACGTGTCCACCAGGAGCCCGGCTCCCAGCAGTTCCGCCCGGAACGCGCGGCGGGCGCGCTCGAGTTCGCTCGTCTCTTCCTGCTCCACTGCGATATCCGTGCTCATATCGTCCCCCGGTATGCGGTGGCCATCTGCGCCGAGTTGGCCATGATTCGATCGTTGTTGACCATGACGGCCGCACCGTGTGCATCGCGCAGGTGCCGGCCGAGTGAGTATTCCGTGTCTTCCCGGTAGCCGGCGATCCCACAGATCAGCAGGGCCCTGCCGACGAGGTCGACGACCAGGGTCGACGCCGTGACCTTGAGGTTGTTCATCGCCAGCGAATAGCCCACGCCGCCCGCGACTTCGGCCTCCGGCGAACCGGCCGGCGCCGCGTCGGCGTCGTCGAAGCGGCGGGCTGCCGCGAACACGACGTCCGCGAACTGCTGATGCACCGCAGCGGCCTCGGCGAGGCGCAACGCTGCGGGCGAGGCCACGCCCGGCTGCTTCCGCGCGGCCACCCGCACGTACCGGCGCGCCTTCTCCACGGCGGCGTCGGCGATGCCGAGCCACACCGCCGACCACACCGAGTGCGACAGCGGAAGCATGGTCGCCGCCGAGATCTCCGAGTAGGGATCGGCGACGACGAGGTCCGGGGTGGTGGTGGCCCGCAGCACGAACCCGGGACTGCACGTTCCGCGCAGCCCCAGCGTGTTCCAGTCACCGGTGCGCTCGAGCGTCACGTCGGCACGCCGGCAGATGACGAGCACCTGGTCGCTCGGCGGGCTGTCGAGCGTGCGCCGCGCAGTCGCGAGGATCGCGTCGGCGTACTCGCCGTAGGAGATGACGGGGGCGTTCTTGACCAGCGACACCACTCCACCGGACCGCTCCACCGCACACGTACTGCGGCGGACGTCGCCGCCGATACCCAGTTCGGTCGTCGCCGACGCCAGCAGGAACTGCCCTGCGACCGCGTCGCGCAGGAATCCGGCGACGCCGTCGCCGCCCGGATGCCGGACGAGCGAGAGGATCTGGGTCTGGTGCATCGCGAAGATCATCGCCGTCGCGGCGCACTGGCGGCCCAGGACCCGGGCGATCGTGCACAGGTCCCGAAGTGTCGCGCCGTCACCGCCCAGCTCCCGAGGGACGGCGCACGAGAGCAGACGCTGGTCCCGGAGCGCGTCCACCGCCTCCTGCGGGAAGCGCGCGTCGCGATCGACGTCGGCGGCCCACCGCGCGGCCACCTCGGCCACTCTCGCGGCCCGTGCCGTCGGCCCGGACGACGTGGCGGACTCGATCCCCGTGCCGCCCGCGAGGGCGGTGCTCATGCCACGCCGAGTTCGACGAGCGCGCCCCGGATGGAATCGACGCTCGCAAAGGTGCTCTTGCGCAGCAACTCGTCGGGAAACTCGATGTCGAACGAATCCTCCAGCGCCAGCATCACGTTGACGCTCGCGTGGGACGTCAGGCCGAGTTCGTAGAGATCGGCGCCGACGGCGATGCTCGCGGCATCGACGGACAGCCGGGCGTGGTCACCGAGAACCTTGCGGATGGTGTGCTCGCTCATGGGTGGCGTTCTCCTTCGTGATCGGGGGGCGTGCCCAGCCGGGACGCGGTGACCATCGCGATCGCGACGTCGGCCTCGTGCGAGATCGAGACGTCGAACCCGCCGAGCCCCTGACGCTCGGCGAGTGCCGATGCGTTGCCGGACAGCCGCACTCCGCATCCGCCCCAGCTTTCGCGCCGGATCTCGATGGACTGCCACGGCAAGGCGACGTCGCCGGGACGTAGCACCTTGACCACGGCTTCCTTGGCCGCGAATCGGGCGGCCAGCCGTTGGACCCGCGCAGGTCCCGCGCAGGTTTCCAATTCGTGGGGTGTGAAGATTCTGTTGAGATAGCGGTCGCCGAACCGCTCGACGCTGCTTCGCACGTGCCCGACCGTCATCACGTCGCACCCGATGCGGGACCCCAGGATCGGCGAGACCGAACCACCAGACATCGATCCCCCTGCTCCAGTCTTCGACAGTCCACATTCCGCGCGGGAAGCCACACTCAGCGACTCTCCAGCAAACCCTTCGAGAAGTTACCGTACTTCGGCAATTCAAGACAAGAGGTACTGCAGTGTGGGCATAAACATACCGTGAGTCCGTAACGCTGTCGCGCCGGATCAGATCGACGAAGGCGAGAAGTCGTCAATACGCGCCATCGGGCCTCAGCACGGCCCGGATCGTCTTCCACAAGATCAGCAAATCCAGGGTGAAGGTCCAGTTCTCGACGTAGTGCAAGTCGGCGCGCACCGACTCCTCCCAGCTGAGGTTGCTCCGGCCACTTACCTGCCACAGCCCCGTCAGCCCCGGTTTGACGAAAAGACGCCGCCTCGCGCCGTCGTCGCCGTACCGCGCGACCTCGCATTCCAGCGGTGGACGTGGACCCACGAGGGACATGCTTCCCGTGACGACGTTGAACAGTTGGGGCAGCTCGTCGAGAGAGTAGCGGCGGATGAACTTACCCACTCGGGTAACGCGCGGGTCGTCGTGGAGCTTGAACAGCACGCCTGCACCCTCGTCGAACGCCGCGAGCTCGCGGAGTCGCCCTTCCGCACCCACCACCATGCTGCGGAACTTGTACATCGTAAAGATCTCGCCGCCCCGGCCGACGCGGGTCTGCTTGAACAACGCGGGACCGCGACTGCTTAACCGGATTGCCCCGCCGATCAGGAGCAGGACGGGTGCGATGGCGACGACGAGCACGAAAGCGAAGACCCGATCGAGGACATTCTTGATCACCCACGCCGGGCCCGAGTACGTCGGCGCGCTCAACTGCATCAACGGAACTCCCGCGACGGGGGCGATATGGAGGCGCGGGCCGACGACATCCATGAGCACGGGCGCGATCAGGAGATCGGTTCCGGTGCCCTCCAACTCCCAGCTCAGCCGCTCGGTGCGAGCAGGGGTCCAACCGCTGGAGGGGAGAACCGCGATCGCTTGAAAAGAATGCAGCCTGGTGATTCCGACGACGTCCTTTCCCGTGCCGATCACGGGGGTGTCACCGAGGGCAAGCGGCAGCTGTTCACCCGGCCTCACGTCCGCCAGGCAGATTGCGTCGACGCGCCATCCGGCCTGCGAGATATCCGGCGTGCGTTTGATCAATTCGAGCACTTCCTCGACGTCGCCGGCGACGAGGACGGAGCGCAGATTCTCCCCCGCCCTCCGTCGCCGGCGCAGCTCCCGCCTCAGCGCATACCGTCCGAGCACCGACAGTGCCGCCGCAAGCGGAAGCGCGCCGAACACCCAGGAGTGTCCGTTCGCGGTACCCAGGGCATACCCGGCAACGGCCATCACCGCAATGACCCATACGTACGCTCGTCCCACCCTGCGGAACTCCTCGGCCCCGCTCCCGAGAATGCGCGGATCCCACGCATGCGCCAAGGCGAGAGACAGCATTGTCAGTACGGGAACCGCGAATGCGACCGCGAGGCTCCCGACCCACATCCAGAGAGGAAGTTGGCGATAGACGACGGTGACGAAGAGGTCGGCGGCGACCACACTGAGGAGATCGCTGCACACGGCTGCGTGAGAATACGAACGCTCCCAGGACGGGCGTGGCGACGGCGGCTCGGCGGGACGACCGGGGACGGTCGGCACCCCCGCGCCCCTATGGCCACGTGCACATTGGGATCCGATGAGGAGTTGGGTCCGCTCGGGCACACTCACTGCCTCGAAATCGCTTCCACATTCGCACATTGGTCAAACCCATGCTCGGTGCCCGCCCGCCACCGCGTCGACAAGATCGCGCAATGGAGTTGATTACTAAGCTAAAAACATACTCCGAGTTTGTTATAGCTGCAATAACATGTCCTTAATATTCGCAATTTAAGAAAACCAAACTTTCGGTACCCTTTGACGAGCCCTACTTACAGCCCGACCTCGATGGCTCCGGCAACGAGCAACTTGCCGATCTTCTCCGCCGGAACCGGGCGGCTGAACAGGAATCCCTGGGCCCGATGACATCCCATGTCGCGAAGTTGCCGCGCCGACTCGACGTTCTCGACACCTTCCGCCACCAACTCCAGGCCGAACGACTCGGCGAGGCCGATGATCGACTTCACGATCGCCCGATCCTCCGGGTTGGTGTCCAGGTTCATCACGAACCCCTTGTCGATCTTCAGTGTCCCCACCGGCAATGCCTTGAGGTGGCTGAGGGAGCTGTAACCGGTACCGAAGTCGTCGATCGCGACCTCCACGTCCATCGCGTGCAGCCCCTCGAGCGCCTCACGCGTCCAGGTGAGGTCACTGAGCACTGCGTTCTCCGTGATCTCCAGGCACAGCGCACCCTTCCGGAGATCGAACTCCGTCAATGCATTTCTCACGACGTCGAGAAAATCGAGACCGGCCAACTGCCCCGGCGAGACGTTGACGGCAAGAGCCAGCTCCAGCTCGGGCGCCTGCGACCGCCAGTCGGCCCATTGCCGGCAGGCCTTCCTGATCACCCAGCGCCCGAGTTCGCCCGCCACATTGGTCGCCTCGGCGACGTCGATGAACGACGCCGGCTGCAACAGTCCGAGCAGCGGATGATTCCACCGAACCAGGGCCTCCACCCCGATGATGCGTCCGGTCCGCAGGTCGACCTCGGGCTGATACTCGAGAAACAGCGATTCGTCCGCGATGGCCGCACGCAGACTGAGCTCGATCATGTTGCGTTTCTCGCTCTCCTCCTGCATCTCGTCCGTGAAGACGCTGATCGCGTTACCGCCCTTGGTTTTCGCAACCATGACGGCCTGGTCGGCCTGACTGAGGAGTGAGCTCGTGGTGGCCTTGCCCGGAATTCCGGCCGCGACGCCGATGCTGACACTGCGGCTGACCACCTCGCGCCCGAGACGCACCCGTTCGGTCACGACGTCGCGGATGTGCTGCGCCCGCGCCTCCGCCTCCTCCAGGCCCACCGCCCCTCCGAGCACCAGCACGAATTCGTCGCCGCCGAGCCTCGAGACGAGGTCGTCGGCTTCACTGGTCGACCGGAGCCGGTCCGCGATCGTCGAGATGAACCCGTCGCCCGCCCCGTGGCCGAAAAAGTCGTTGAGGGGTTTCAGGCGGTCCAGGTCGAGGAACAGGATGGCGACCGGCCCGGGTTCGGACGACGCGAGACGCGTATCCAGGTGATGGTACAGGGCGCGCCGATTGCTGAGACCGGTGAGGGAATCGTGGTCGGCCGAGAAGCGCAACTGCTCCTCGACGACGATGCGGGCCTGGACCTGGGCGAGCAGGGCGGCGATCGCCTTGAGGACGTCGAGTTCGGGCGGCGTCCAGTCGCGGTCGCCGAACTTGATGAAACCGAGCGTGCCCGTCGTCTTCTCACCGGACAGCAGCGGAACGGCGGCGAGTGACACCTGCGGCACCCCCGACGCCTCGCGGACCCGTTCGTTGTAATCCGGGCCCGACACCTCCGGCCGGAAGATGGCCACTTCCTTCTGGTGCTCGATCTGGGCGAAGGTGGGATCGGCATCCTTGAAGTACACGACGCCGAGCGGGTCGGGGTCGGGGATGAAGGGCCGGAGAGGGTATTCCGCGACCAGAACCGTCGCTGCGATCTCGTGGTCGGTGAACCGGAGAAAGCTGGTATCGACTTCGAAGTGCTCCACCAGATCCTGCAACACACGGGTGGCCACCGGCTTGAACGAGACGGCATCGACAGGCGTGAGCCGGGACGCCACTGTTGTCACCAGGGTCTCGAGCTTTTCAGTTTGCTTCTCGGTGTTCACGAGCCCTCCTGTCCCTACGATATCCGCCTTCGGACCCGATCCGCGCGACGCTCGCTACGAACCGACGGGCGCGGCGCATGGCTGAGTCGCAACACCAAGGCGAGAGCTTCACCTGCCTTCGCTCCGACGACGTCGAACAATTCTTCCCGCAACCTCTCCAATGGTGCCGCATACCGGGGTGAGAGCTGTTCGAGTTCCCCTTTTTCCACGCCGTAGAGAAATACCGGTGAAATCGGCTGGACGGCGAGTCCGAGCGCCTGGGCGTGGATCCACACACTCTCGGTCGCCTCACCGCCGCGCACGTAGTCCCGGGGAGTTGTGCCCGGAATCGCAACGACCGCGACCGCCGAGCTCGACGCGATGCGGTCCGCAGTGGACTTGCCGAGCGCCCGCCCCGCGTCCTGCTCGCCCAACCGTTCCATGACCTCGGGTCTGCGCAGTAGCGCGAGGGTCGACAGTTCCGCCGAATCGAGTTCCAGCGCGCGTACGTCGATGCCCGTCTCGACCGAATCCAGGGGCGGCCACCGCAACTCGCCGATCATCTCGCGGTGCAGGGTGGGCGTGAGGAATCGGATACGGTCCGACTCCGCCAGAATGGCGCCGATCGACGCGATGTCCTCGCGGTCGGTCACCAGGCAGAGGCGTGCGCCCTCACGAGCTGCCGCCTCCGCGAGAAGGCCCGCCTGTGAGTCGTCCAACGGCCGGGGGTCGCCCAGCCTGCGGTTGGTGGTCCGGTCGAGCATGTGCTCGTAGCGCTCGGAGAGTTCCCGATCGCTATCGCCACCGAACGCCAGCGTGGCGACGGGAAGTCCCGGATGCCCCTCGTGGACCGTCACGGCGCCGAGCAGTCCGGCAGCCGACGCGGCGATCCTGGCGTTGTGCAGGGCGGCACCGATCGCGACATAACTGCCCCGGTACCCGACATCCATGGCCGTCGTGTGCTCCGGAGCCAGAGAGATGGTCAGCCCCTCGTCGTCCGCCGCAATCGTCCACGGCTGAACGTTTCCGCCGGACGGTGCGCGGGCCGCGGCATTCACGACGGCGCCGACACCGTCCTGCGGCACCGCCGCTACACCGTCCTGCGGCACCGCCGCTGCACCCCGGTCCACGGGTTGCTCCGGCAGGTCCTGCGGCAGCGGCGGATCGGCGAGGGCATCGAGATGCTCGTCCAGATCCATCCGGCACCGCCCCGACGCGAGGAGCTGCCCGAGTCCGATGCGGCGCACCGCTGCCGCGACCTCCGCGCCGCCGAGCAGCACCTCACCCCCGAGCTGAGGCCACGTGGAGATGGTCTCGTCCACCTCCACCAACGACGCCGCCATCGTCGCCGACAGCTGTCCCGCGTCGAGAATCTGCAACACGAGCGGAATCTTGTCCCGCGACCCGAGCCCCGCCAGCGACTCCACGTCGACGTCACCGATCACTCCGTGGAAGACGGGACGCTCGGGTTCGAGGTCGAATCGCTCGACGTCCAGCAGTCCCCGGTCGCTGGTCGCCATCAGCACCGGCAGTCCCCTGCGCCGGGCCTCCCGCCGCAGGGACACCTTGACGTCGAGGGAGTCGCATTCGTCGATCACCACGTCCGTGCCGTCCAGGAATTCGGCCACCGACTCCACGGCGAGTCCGTCCTCCCACAACGTCACCGTGACGTAGGGGTCTATCTCCGCGATACGGCGGGCGGCGACCACGGCCTTGTTCACCCCGAGGTCCAGAACGGTGCCGGGAACCCGGTTCAGATTGGACAGTTCGAGCGTGTCGAAGTCCGCGAGCCGCAGTTCGCCGCACGCACCTTCCAGCGTGAGGGCCAACGCGACCGCGTGACCGACGCTCAGACCGACGATCCCGACGGTGACGTCCGCGAGACGTTTCTGCTGCTGCTCGGTGATCTTGTTCCGATTCCGGTCCAGCCGCAGCAGCCGAAACGAAGTGGGGCCGAGCAGCCGCACCACGGTCCGGCGCCACGAGTAGTACGCCCACACCGGAGCCTCGTCCAACGCGGCGGGTCCCGGGGCCGGAACGAGGGAACGCAGAGCGTCCCTCTGCTGGTCGAGCCGATCGACGAAGACTACCGCGGGGTCGCGGCGAAGGCGGTCGAGTATCGCCGCGTCCCCGGAGTGGCCCTCGTCGAGCAGCAGTGCGGCGTACTCACCGCGGGTTTCGTTCACGAGACGCTCCGCATCGGCCGGACGACATCTCCTCCCGTCTCCGTCGCGGTGTCCGCCGACGGCGTCGGTCGAGACGTCGTGAGTAACAGTTGGGCCAGCTGCATGGCTTCGGCGCGGCCCCGACGCCTACTCCGATCCCACCACATCAGCCGCGTCTCGTAGCGGTCATCCGGATAGGGCACGGGAGCAATGTGGTCGGCCACCACCCCACCGGTGGTTCGCCACGTGTCCAGAACGTGGGATGCGGCGGTCGCGAGCATGAACTGGACGTCGAGCAGATCCATGGAGAAGGTGGCGAAACGGCCCAGTGCGGCGACGAGTTCACCCCGCCGAGCAGCACTGCCCGACACCCACGCACCCTTCGCCTCCACGACACCGAACGGCAGCCTGTCCTCGATCATCCGACGGACGGCGGGAGCTCCGGAGTCGGTTCCCCATTCCGTGATCGCATGTGCCTGATCAGCGAACTGGTACGGACCCTGGGCGCGGACGCCCGCTGCGACCGAGCCGTCCGGATCGATGGCGACGACGAACAGCGCGGTGGTGTCGCCGGCCTGAATCCGGCGGTACTCGAGCGCCTTCTCGGCGCCGTATTTGCGATAGCCCGCCAGGGCGCCCTCGAGATAGTCTTCCCACAACCCCGGCTCCTCCGCGGGCCGGGCGACGACGAAGCGACACTCCGACCGCGGATCCCACGCACTCAGAGTTCGATCGAGTAAAGTCTCGGGCGACCGTGTGTCGACCTGCGGACGCGACAGCTGTTCAACTGGCATTGGCTTTCCCATCGGAGTCGGTGCGGCAATTCCGGGGACTCACGGGTTACGTAAAGACCCCAAGAACTGGACACACGAACCCGGTCACAGCCCCGCGGCTACTCATTTTCCGCGTTTACGCCGGATTTGTCACCTGTGACGCCAGAAATGGGCTCGAAAACAAACTTCAAGTCGGTAATTGTCGACCTGCAATTAGGCGAGGGAAATAAACAGCTCCACATTGTTCGGGGCGCGGAAGACCTCGAGCTCCTCCGCGTAGGCGCGCTCGATGCGCCCTTCCTTCTCGGCCAGCTCGGCCTGGATCCAAACGTCCTCGATCGGGTCGGACGAGCGCCCGTCGGGGGTGAACTTGGCGAAATAGCCGGCCGGGACGCGTACCAGTACATCCCCGACGGCGAGATGAGCGAGGTCGATACAGCGGTATCCGACCACCGCCGTCCACCCCAGGTCCGGGACTGCGACGTAGACGGTGGCGAGTTCCTCGACGCCGCGCTGCCGGACGCGCTCCCGAGTGAACTTCATCAGATCGGTAGCGTGCGCCGACGAGCTGAGCTCCGTGCGCGGCAGTACATATCCACCGAACTCGGCGGAATCGCGCTTGACGATCTCGAAACTCATTGCGGCCCCTACCTCGTGACGGGTGGCACTATCGCCACATACAGATCAATCCCGAAGGCGTGCGGGTAGAACTCGAAGTCGCCGGTGTAGGACCGCTGAATTTGATGCGATTCCTCCGCGTCGCGAATCTGCCCCCAGAGCGCATCGAAGAGGTCGGGAAAGGTCCCCACCGAGGAGAACTTCGCATAGGTTCCCGCAGGAATCCGCGATACCACGTGCCCGCGTGCGACCTGTTCGACCGAAGAGCACTCGTAGCCCACGATTTGCGTGTAGTACGAGTTGATCTCGGGAGCATGGTCGACATAAGCCGAGGCCAACGGCTTGTCCACGTTCTGCGCGAGAAGGGTCGACCAGGTCCTCTCCAGGTCCTTGTCCCGGGCCTTTCCCAGCGCCCTTTTCGGACTCCGAACGGCCAGTCCGGCGACCAGAGTCTCTTTGCGTTCGACTATGACGAATGGCATCGGGCACCCCCTCCGACGTCGTCGTCACTCAGAGCCTGCAACTGCAATATCGTTCGCCCACCGACAATTCGGCGATGAAGTTCAACCATACCTCGTTACGAATCCGCAGTCCCGAGCATTCACCCCGGAGAGTGTCGGAAACTGCGGTAGCCGAACCCTTTTATGCACCCATCTCGAGTAGATAAATAAAGGTTAAGTGGCAGTTTTAAAGCCCCCTAACATACCTTGGGTTGGTTTTGCTCTTGTTTACCGCACCTCGATGTGGTTAATTGGATGAATCGAGTACCTCCGGTGTGACGCATCCAACAGTCGGCGTCGCGACCGGGGATCGGGGCGAAGGGAGGCTGCCCATGCTCTGCCGACTGTGCAACTCCGACAGGATGCGCAGCATCCTGGATCTGGGCGCGACCCCGCCCTGCGAACTCTTCCTGACCGCCCCGGCCCTGGACGCTCCGGAAGTCACCTATCCGCTGCACCTCCGGCTGTGCGAAGACTGTCTACTCCTGCAGATCCCCGCGCTGATCACTCCGGAGGACACCTTCACCGACTACGCGTACTACTCCTCGTTCTCGGACTCCTGGGTCGAGCACGCGCGACTGTTCGTGAACTCGGCTGCCGCGAGGCTCGGACTCGACCACACGTCGTCGGTCGTGGAGGTGGCGAGCAACGACGGCTATCTTCTGCAACACTGCGTCGCCGCCGGGATCCGGTGCCTCGGAATCGAACCGTCACACAACGTCGGTGCGGCGGCCCGCGAGCGCGGAGTGCCCACCCTCACGGCATTTCTCGACGAGGACCTCGCCGCGCGTGTCCGAACGGAACACGGCCCTGCGGACCTCGTGGTCGCG
Organism: Rhodococcus sp. (in: high G+C Gram-positive bacteria); assembly: GCA_039206675.1. Taxonomy (GTDB): domain Bacteria; phylum Actinomycetota; class Actinomycetes; order Mycobacteriales; family Mycobacteriaceae; genus Rhodococcus_F. Next base: position 21,254 of record JBCEBZ010000126.1, read on the forward strand.
AACAACGTCTTCGCTCACGTTCCCGATCTTCTCGGATTCACCCGAGCCCTTCGCGCGCTCGTCGCCGACGACGGATGGCTGAGCATCGAGGTTCACCACGCACTGAATCTCGTCGGCCTCGCACAGTTCGACACGATCTACCACGAGCACTTCCAGTACTACACGGTGTTGTCCGCAACCCGCACGCTCGCGACAGCAGGCCTCACCGTCGTGGACGTGGAACTGCTGGAGACCCACGGCGGATCGATACGGATCTGGGCGCGTCCCGACGCCGCCGGCGGCGTTCCGACCCGCCGCGTCGCCGAGGTGTTGCGCCGAGAGACGGCAGCCGGACTGCACGACGTCGAGGGCTACCTCGGACTCGAACCGCGGGCGAGGGCCGTGCGGCAGCAGTTGCTCGGATTCCTCCTGGACTGCCGGGCACAGAACAGAACCGTCGTCGGCTACGGGGCTCCCGGCAAGGGCAACACCCTACTGAATTATTGCGGAATTCGTCCCGACCTCCTCGAATACACGGTCGACCGGAATCCCTACAAGCACGGGCGATTCACGCCGGGCACGCGGATTCCCATCCTCGACCCGAAGCAGATCGAGAAGGATCGCCCCGACATCGTGCTCGCGCTGCCCTGGAATCTCGAGGCAGAACTGACCGAACAGCTGCGCTACATCGCCGAGTGGGGCGGCGAGCTGGTCTTCCCGCTCCCCACGCTGCACAGCGCTGGTTTCCAGCCGAACAAAGTGGCCAGGAGGCTCACATCATGAAGGTTGTCCTGTTTTGCGGCGGATACGGAATGCGGATGCGCAACGACCGCAACGACGCCATCCCCAAGCCGATGCAGATGGTCGGCCCTCGGCCGCTGCTGTGGCACGTGATGCACTACTACGCCCATTTCGGGCACAAGGAGTTCATCCTCTGCCTCGGATACGGCGCCGAGGCCATCAAAGAGTTCTTCCTCGACTACCGCGAAGCGGAGACCAACGACTTCGTCCTCCACGCCAACAAGATCGAATTGCTGCATTCCGACATCAGCGATTGGTCCATCACGTTCGTCGACACGGGCCTGGAGTCGGCAATCGGTGAACGCCTGCGGCGTGTGCGGCAGCACCTGGACGGCGACGAGCATTTCCTCGCGAACTACGCTGACG
>JBCEBZ010000127.1:0-5771 GCA_039206675.1 Rhodococcus sp. (in: high G+C Gram-positive bacteria)
CCGACGTCGAAGATGAGCAAGTCCGGTCCGAGCCCGGCCGGCCTGATCAATCTGCTCGACGACCCCAAGGTGTCGGCGAAGAAGATCAAGTCCGCGGTCACCGACAACGAGCGGGAGATCCGGTACGACCCGCAGGCCAAGCCCGGGGTGAGCAACCTGCTCACCATCCAGTCGGCGTTGTCCGGCACCCCCGTCGAGACGTTGGTCGCCGGCTACGAGGGCAAGGGCTACGGCGACCTGAAAACCGATACCGCCGACGTACTCGCCGAATTCGTGACACCGTTGAAAGCGAAAGTGGAGGGGTACCTCTCGGACGAGGCGGAACTCGATCGGATCATCGCGGCCGGTGCCCACCGGGCCCGGGAAGTGTCGTCGCAGACCTTGGCGGCCGTGTACGAGAAGGTAGGGTTCCTGACACCGAAGGGATAGCACTGTGGCTGACGAACCGAGTTTTCTCGACAAGCAGCGGGCAGCGCGCCCCTGGTTCGACCACCTGATGCGGGCCGCCCAGCGGTACCAGAGTCAGAAGGGTGACTACTACGCGGCGGGTATCACGTATTTCAGTGTGCTCGCACTGATTCCGATCCTGATGGTCGCGTTCGCCATCGCCGGTTTCGTGCTCGCCGGGCAGCCGGAGTTGCTGCAGGAACTGCAGGACGGCATCACGAAGAACGTGCCCGGAAGTCTCGGTGACACGCTCAACACCATCATCGATTCGGCGATTGCGTCCCGCGCCAGCGTGGGTGTGCTGGGTCTGCTCGGCGCCGCCTACGCCGGCCTGGGATGGATGGCGAACCTGCGCGACGCGCTCACGGCGATGTGGGAGAGCCAGCGCGAATCGAAGGGATTCGTGCGCACCAAGCTCGGCGACGCGGGCGCTCTGCTCGGGCTGGGCCTGGCGATGATCGTCTCGATCGGATCGTCCGCGCTGAGCAGCGGTCCGGTGGCCCGCACGGTGGTCGAGGTGCTCAACCTCGACGACGTGACCGGCGTCGACGCCGGACTGCGCGCACTGTCGACCATGCTTTCGCTGGTGGCGACGTGGGCGGTGTTCGCCTGGGTGATCGCCCGATTGCCCCGGGAGCCCGTGACGTTCCGCAGTGCGATCAAGGCGGCCCTGCTCGCGGCCGTGGTGTTCGAGATCTTCAAGCAGGTCGGGGCCATCTACCTCACGGCCGTCACCGCGGGTCCGGCAGGCGTGGCGTTCGGCCCGATCATCGGCCTGCTCGTGTTCATCTACCTGACGTCCCGAATGCTGCTCTTTTGCACGGCGTGGGCGGCGACCACCAGGGCCAGCATGGAGCTCGCGTTCGTGCCGCCGCCGGATCCGGCCGTCATCACCCCGCGGATCGAGGTCCACGAGGGTCCGGGTGTGCGTGGAGGACTCGCCCTCGTCGGTGTGGGCGCCCTCGCCGCGCTCGGGTTGTCGGGACTGTTCACCCGAAACAAGCGCTGATCCGGGGGCGGCTGCCGTCAGCGTCTGCGGGACAGCCGGCGTGCGCAGAGCACCAGCACGACGACGACCGCCGCCCCGACGATCCCCACACCGGCCCGCAGGGCGAGCGTGTTGTCGGGGTGGTCGGAACCGGACGCGACGACGGAACTCGTGGCGGCCGCCGAATCCTGTTGCGGCGGTGCGGCAAGGACCGCGCCGGACCCGTCGTCGGCCGGATACAGGTCCTCGAGTGATCCCACCCTCGAGTCGCGGTCGAGGGCGAAACCGTAGTCCAGCAGTCGCGCCGCCTGTTCCCACGGGCGGATCGGCTGCGCCTCGGCTCCCATCAGCGTCACCATCAGGCGGCGGCCGTCGTGGTCGGCGCCGCCGACGTACGTGTGGCGGGCATCGTCGGTGAATCCGGTCTTACCGCCCAGCGCGCCCGCGTAGTTGTAGAGCAGTTGATTGTCGTTGGCGAGTGCGAACGGCGGCCGGTCCTGGTCTTCGGGGATCGCGGGATCCTTCGGGAAGCCCGGGAACTGAACGGTTTCCGTGGAGATCAGCTCCGCGAAGGTCGGGTTCTTCATCGCGGTGTGGAAGATGAGCGCGAGGTCGAACGGCGAACTGCTCATGCCCGGACCGTCGAGTCCGGACGGGGTCGCGGTCCTCGTGTCGTGAGCGCCGAGGGTGTCGGCGAGGCGGTTCATCTTCTCGACCGTCGCGGCGTCGCCGCCGAGTTGCCGGGCGAGGAGGTGGGCGGCGTCGTTCCCCGACGCCATCACCAGCCCCTGCATCAGCTGCCGGTTCGTGTACTGCCCGTTCTTGCCGATCCCCACTGCGCTGCCTTCCACCGCGGCGTCCTCGGCGGTGGCGGTGACGGTCTTGTCGAGATCGAGTTCGTCCAGCGCCACGAGCGCGAGCAGCATCTTGATGGTGCTGGCCGGCCGGTACCGGCCGTGCGGGTCCTTCGCCGCGAGCACGTCGCCGGTGTCGATGTCGGCCACCACCCAGCCGGACGCCGCGATGTCGGCGGGGAGCGCGGGGGCGCCGTCGGGGAGCGTCACTCCGCATTCGGCGAGTTTCGGTCCGCCCACCGGCTCGTCGGGCACCGACACGGCGGTGGGCGCCGGATCGCCCGGCTGCGGCACCTCGGACAGGTCGATCGCGGGGGCCGGGGCCGACCGGTGCGGGCAGTCGTCGGTGTTGGGGGTGGTGAACGGAGCGGAGGTGGGGGAGGGGGGATCTGCGGGCGGGATCGCCCCGGCAGCGCTCACCGACAGTCCGGCCAGCAGGGTTCCGGACACGACCGCGGTACACACTCGACGCCACATCATCGGAATGGCAGCGTATGCGATGACCGGGCCGGTTCCGAAAACGGACGCGCGTCGACACGCATTCGTGACGTCGGCCCCCGGAGGGAAGGCGGCCGGGTCAGATGAAACCCATGCCCCGGACGGCGTCGCGCTCGGATTCGAGTTCCGTCACCGACGCGTCGATCCGCTTCCGCGAGAAGTCGTCGATCTCCAGCCCCTCCACGATCTGCCAGGCCCCGTCGACCGAGCGGACCGGGAACGAGCTGACGAGACCCTCCGGCACCCCGTAGGCGCCGGTGGAGGGTAGCGCCACGGACGTCCAGTCGCCCTCGGGGGTGCCGAGCACCCAGTCGTGCAGGTGGTCGATCGCGGCGTTGGCGGCCGACGCCGCGGACGACGCGCCGCGGGCCTCGATGATCGCGCTGCCCCGGTTCGCGACGGTGGGAATGAAGTCGCCGGTGAGCCATTCGCGGTCGGCGGCGATCTCGGCGCCGGACCGGTCCCCGACCCGCGCGTGGAAGATGTCCGGGTACTGCGTGGTGGAGTGGTTGCCCCAGATCGTGACGCGGCTGATGTCCTTCACCGCGGCGCCGGAGTGCCGTGCCAGCTGGGCGATCGCGCGGTTGTGGTCGAGCCTGGTCAGCGCCGTGAACCGCTCCGCGGGCACGTCGGGGGCATTGTTCGCGGCGACCAGCGCGTTGGTGTTGGCCGGGTTGCCGACGACCAGCACCCGGACGCCTTCCGCGGCAACCTGGTTGATCGCGCGGCCCTGCACGGTGAAGATCTGCCCGTTCGCGGCCAGCAGGTCGCCGCGCTCCATCCCCTTGGACCGGGGACGCGATCCGATGAGCAGGGCCACGTCGGTGCCGTCGAAACCGCGCTTCGGGTCGTCGTGGACCTCGACGTCGCGAAGGAGGGGGAAGGCACTGTCGTCGAGTTCCATCGCGGTGCCCTCGGCCGCGGACACGGCGGACGGAATCTCCAAGAGCCGCAGTCGAATCGGGGTGTCGGGGCCGAGCATGGCGCCCGCGGCGATCCGGAACAGCGCCGCGTAACCGATACTGCCTGCCGCCCCGGTGACCGTGACCACTGCGGGAGTGGGCGACTGCGTCATGTGTGAACCTCGCTGTTCGTCGGGAGCATCCGTTCTCGACACTAGCGTGGGGATCTCACCGTGGGACGGCTCGGACGGTGAGCTTGGACACGACGCAGGGCGCCCCCGGCCGAAGTGGCCGGGGGCGCCCCGCAAACGTGCTCGGCAGACCTGGGTCAGCGTGCGAACAGCAGTGCGCGCTTGACTTCCTGGATCGCCTTCGTCACCTGGATGCCACGAGGGCACGCGTCGGTGCAGTTGAACGTGGTCCGGCAACGCCAGACGCCGTCCTTGTCGTTGAGGATGTCGAGACGCTCCGACGCACCCTCGTCACGGCTGTCGAAGATGAAGCGGTGAGCGTTGACGATGGCGGCGGGGCCGAAGTAGCTGCCGTCGCTCCAGTACACCGGGCACGACGTGGTGCAGCAGGCACACAGGATGCACTTGGTGGTGTCGTCGAAACGGGCCCGGTCGTGCTGCGACTGGATGCGCTCACGGGTGGGCTCGTTGCCGGTGGTGATGAGGAACGGCTTCACGGCGCGGAACGCGTCGAAGAAGGGCTCCATGTCGACGACGAGGTCCTTCTCCACCGGCAGGCCCTTGATGGGCTCGACGGTGATCGTGACCGGCTTGCCGTCCTTGGGCAGCATGTCCTTCATGAGGAGCTTGCAGGCCAGACGGTTGACGCCGTTGATCCGCATCGCGTCCGAACCGCACACGCCGTGGGCGCAGCTGCGGCGGAAGGTGAGGGTGCCGTCGAGGTAGCCCTTCACGTACAGGAGCAGGTTCAGCATGCGGTCCGTCGGCAGCGCCGGAACCTGGAAGCTGTCCCAGTGCTGGCCCTCGCCGGACTCCGGGTTCATCCGCGCGATCTTGAGGGTGACCATGACGGCGCCCTCGGGAACGGGAGGGAGGTCCGACTTGTTCTCGCTCTTGTCGACTGCAGGTGCGCTCATCAGTACTTACGCTCCATCGGCTCGTAACGGGTCTGGACTACCGGCTTGTAGTCGAGACGGATGTCGGAGAGCAGGCCGTCGCCCTCCTTGTATGCCATCGTGTGCTTCATGTACTCGGCGTCGTTGCGGTCCGGGAAGTCCTCGCGGGCGTGGCCGCCGCGCGATTCCTTGCGGTTCAGCGCGCCGACGACGGTGACCTCCGCCATTTCGAGGAGGAAGCCGAGCTCGACGGCCTCGAGCAGGTCGCTGTTGTAGCGCTTGCCCTTGTCCTGGACCGTGATGTGGTTGTAGCGCTCCTTCAGTGCGCGCACGTCCTTGAGCGCCTGGGTGAGGCGCTCCTCCGTGCGGAACACCGAGGCGTTGTTGTCCATCGACTGCTGCAGCTCGGTGCGGATGTCCGCGACCCGCTCGTGGCCGTGGTCCGACAGGATGGTGGCCATCCACTCGTCGACCATCTTCTCGGGCGTCTCCGGCAGGGCGACGAACTCGCTGTTGTTGGCGTGCTCGGCGGCGGCGATGCCGGCGCGGCGTCCGAAGACGTTGATGTCGAGCAGCGAGTTGGTGCCGAGACGGTTCGCGCCGTGGACGGACACGCAGGCGCACTCGCCGGCGGCGTACAGGCCCTGGACGATCTCGTCGTTGTTGCGGAGGACCTCACCGTTGATCCGGGTGGGGATGCCGCCCATGACGTAGTGGCAGGTGGGGTACACCGGAACGGGTTCCTTGACCGGGTCCACACCGAGGTAGGTGCGCGAGAACTCCATGATGTCGGGGAGCTTCTCGTCGAGGACTTCCTCGGGGATGTGGGTCACGTCGATGTAGACGTAATCCTTGTTCGGTCCCGCGCCGCGTCCCTCGAGGACCTCGAGCACCATCGACCGCGCGACGATGTCACGGGGTGCGAGGTCCTTGATGGTGGGGGCGTAGCGCTCCATGAACCGTTCGCCGTCGGCGTTGCGGAGGATGCCGCCCTC
>JBCEBZ010000128.1:0-5766 GCA_039206675.1 Rhodococcus sp. (in: high G+C Gram-positive bacteria)
CGCGAATACAAAGCCGCCAACGCCTGACCCCCACGTGAGTGGCGAAGCGTCCCCCAGGACACTTCGCCACTCACGTGTCGGGGGCTCGACGCCGCGCATCACTACACTGCGAGGGTCAACGTCGAACTCGTCGGACAGGGGCTGGAAAGCACGTGGGGCAGCATCGCGGCGAATCGCGCGCCAGGGGTATCAGCAAGGGGCCTTTGATCGTGCTCGGTCTCGTCGTCGTGCTCGTGCTCGGCGTGCTGGGCTGGTTCCAACTGCGTGACCGGATCAACGATCAGGGAGCCGCGGCCGCCGGCGCCTGCGTCGAAGGCGAGTCGGTGCTCGCGGTCGCGGCCGATCCCGACATCGCACCCCAGCTGCAGACCCTCGCCGAGCACTACACGGAGACGGCGCCGGTGATACGCGATCAGTGCGTGTCGGTGACGGTCACTGCCGTCGCATCCGACACCGTGCGCGACGCCCTGTCCGCGGGCCCCGACGGCCCGTGGGACGCAGCGGCTTTCGGCCCCCGACCCGCGCTGTGGATTCCGTCCAGCTCGCATTCCGTCAAGCAGGTGTCGGCGACCGGTGTCATCAGCGGCGAGGCACGTCCGCTGGCGAGCAGCCCCGTGGTCCTCGCCGTCCGGACGGCGTTCGCGAACGCGCCGGGCACGGCGGCGCTCGATTGGAAGGACTTGCCGTCCCTGCAGACGGGCCGCGACTCCCTCGCGACTCTCGGTCTGCCGGGCTGGGGCAGCCTGGGCTTGGCGCTCCCCGTCGGCCCCGGCGCCGAGAGTACGGAGATGGCCGTCGAAGCGGTCGCTGCCGCCGTCACCGGAAGCAGCACCGGTCCGGTGACGGAAGAACAGGCGCGTTCCGTGCCCGTCACGTCGGCACTCACCGATCTGGCGCTCGGCTACGAGGCGGCGACCGGGGCGACGGAGGCGAAACCCGCCACGACGCGGGAGGCGCTCACCGCGCTGGTCGAACAGGGCGACCCCGCCACCTCCGCCATCCATGCGGTCGCGACCACCGAACAGCAGGTCTATCAGGCCCTGCGCGACGCACCCGGAGCAGACATCACCGCATCGATGCCGAAAGGCCCGACCCCCGTGGCAGATCACCCGGCAGCAGTTCTGGCGGGCCCGGCCGTCGACGAGACGCAGAGCCGCGCCGCCGCGCAGTTCGCGGAATTCGTCCGTCGACCCGAACAGGCGCAGGTCCTGGCCGACGCCGGTTTCCGGGTCGAGGGGCTTGCCCGCCCCGACGACACCACGCTGGCCTTTCCCGGTGTCGAGTCCGCCCTGGTTCCCGCGGACGCCGCCGCAGCGGCCGAGCTGATGCAGGTGATCCGGAATCCGATCTCGCCGCGCACGTCCACCATCCTGCTCGACGTCTCCAGTTCGATGGGCGAACGCGAGGGGACGTCGACGCGACTGGCCAACACGACGGCGGCGCTGGCCGCCCATGTGGATCGTTCTCCGGACTCGTCGAACCTCGGATTGTGGGAGTACAGCACCACCCTCGACGGGTCCCGGCCGTACACGACGGTGGTCGCCACCGGCCCCCTGTCTGCGGGCGGATTCACCGAGGGCACCCGCAGGCAGGCCCTCGACGCACGGCTCGCAAAGGCGACGTCGGCCACCGGATCCTCGACGTACACCTCGCTCGAGGCCGCCTACAAGAGCGCCGTCGACGGATACACGCCGGGCCGCACCAATTCGGTTCTGCTCGTCACCGACGGCGCCAACGACGACTCCGTCTCGCGCGCGGAGTTGCTGTCCGCCGTCGCCGCATCCTCGAGTGCGTCGAAGCCGGTCCGCATCGACGTGGTGACGATCGGAGAGAATCCGGACCTCAACACGTTGCAGGCACTCGCTGATCGCACCGGCGGCTCGTTGGAGAAGGTCACGAGTTCGGACGGAGCGGCATTGCCGACCGCGATCGGCAAGCTGCTGTCGTGACGAGACTCCTGGTCTTCGCGGTCTTCCTCGCGCTCGTCACCTGGTGGCTTCACCGGCGGCTCGTCCGGGCCACCGGATTGGGTCGCCCCTGGTCGGTGGTCGTCGACGTGACCCTCGTCGCCTTGTGGGTTCTCGCGGTCATCGGCGTGGGCAGCGGCGAAGCCTTCGACCCCGGATGGGCGCGTCCACCGGGGTGGGTGGGCTGGGTGTGGCTCGGCGCGATGTTCTATCTGGTGCTCGGACTTCTGCTGGTCGCCCTGCTGTCGCTGCTCACCCGGCTGTTCGCCCGCGTGCGCGGCAGAGGGCGCGACGAACAGGTCGATCTGTCGCGTCGGCGAGGTTTGCGTATCGCCACCGCGGTCGTGGTGGTGGGTGCCGTCGGCGCCGCCGGCTACGGGGTCCGGGAAGCCGCTCGTCCACGGATCGTGCGGGTCCGGGTGCCGCTGCAGCGACTCCCCGCCGAGTTCGAGGGTGTGCGCGTGGCGCTCGTCTCCGATTTGCACGTCGGCCCGGCGCGAGGAGTCGATTTCACGCGCCGGGTGGTCGATCTCGTGAACGCGGAGCGGCCGGATCTCGTCGCGATCGCGGGCGATCTGGTCGACGGGACCGTCGCGAAGGTTGCGCCCGACCTTCAGCCGCTCGGCGACCTCGAGGCCCCGCTCGGGGTGTTCGGGGTCAGCGGCAATCACGAGTTCTACGCCGACGACGGTGGCCGCTGGCTGGATGTGTGGGACCGACTGGGCATCAGGACGCTGCGCAACGAGCACGCGACCATCACCCGGGGCGGCGCCGCCATCGACATCGCGGGCATCCACGACTATTCGTCGCCGGCGCCGTACGAACCGGACCTCCCTGCCGCGCTCGCGGGACGCGATCCGTCGACGTTCGTCGTGCTGCTCGCCCACGAACCGCGGCAGGCCCTGGAAGCGTCGGATCTCGGTGTGGACCTGCAACTGTCGGGGCACACGCACGGTGGCCAGATGTGGCCGCTGGGTTATCTGGTGCCGCTGCAGCAGCCGTCCGTGTCGGGACTCGACCGCATCGGCAACACCGTCCTCTACACGACCCGCGGCGTCGGCGCGTGGGGTCCGCCCGTGCGGGTGGGCGCCCCACCGGAGATCACCATCCTCGAGCTGGTGCGCGCGGACTGACAGCGAAAGGCCCGTCCCGCCGAAGCGGGACGGGCCTTTCCGTGTCAGGCGCCTTCGAACGCGGAGATCGGCGGGCAGGAGCACACGAGGTTGCGGTCGCCGTGCGCGCCGTCGATGCGCCGCACCGCGGGCCACACCTTCGGCCGGGCCTTGCCGCGGGGGAACACCGCCGTCTCGCGGGTGTAGGGGTGGTTCCACTCCGCCGCCAGGCAGCCGGCCGTGTGCGGGGCACCGCGCAGCGGATTGTCGTCCACCGTCCACTCCCCCGAGCCGACGCGGTCGATCTCGGCGCGGATCGCGATCATCGCCTCGCAGAAGGCGTCGATCTCTTCGAGGTTCTCGCTCTCGGTGGGCTCCACCATCAGCGTGCCCGCCACTGGGAAGCTCATCGTGGGGGCGTGGAAACCGTAGTCGGCGAGGCGCTTTGCGACGTCGTCCACGGTCACACCGGTGTCCTTGGTGATCGGCCGGAGGTCGAGGATGCACTCGTGGGCCACCATTCCGCCCTCGCCGGTGTAGAGGACGGGGAAGTACTCGTCCAGGCGGCGGGCGATGTAGTTGGCCGACGCGATCGCGGTCAGGCTGGCGCGGCGCAGTCCGACGGCGCCCATCATCCGGATGTACGCCCACGTGATGGGCAGGATCGACGCGCTGCCGTACGGGGCCGCGGAGATCGGGCCGGCGGTGCCGAGTTCGGGTGCGAGCGGATGTCCGGGCAGGAACGGGGTGAGGTGCGACCGCACGCCGATCGGACCGACACCGGGGCCGCCGCCGCCGTGCGGGATGCAGAACGTCTTGTGCAGATTGAGGTGGCTGACGTCGCCGCCGAACCGTCCCGGCCGGGCCAGACCGACCAGGGCGTTGAGGTTGGCGCCGTCGACGTACACCTGGCCGCCCGCGTCGTGGACGGCGGCGCAGATGTCGGCGATCTCGTGCTCGTACACCCCGTGGGTGGACGGGTAGGTGATCATGATCGCCGCGAGGCGCTCGGCATGGTCGGCGATCTTCGCCCGCAGGTCGTCGAGGTCCACGTCACCGTTGGGGCGGCACGCGACGACCTCGACGCGCATCCCGGCCATGACCGCCGATGCGGCGTTGGTGCCGTGGGCGCTCGACGGGATGAGGCAGGTGTCGCGGTGATCGTCGCCGCGGCTGAGGTGGTAGTTGCGGATCGCGAGCAGCCCGGCGTACTCGCCCTGGCTGCCGGCGTTCGGCTGCAGGCTGACCGCGTCGTAGCCGGTGACGGCCACGAGCCAGTTCTCGAGGTCCTTGATGATGCGCAGAATTCCCGGAGTGTCTCCGGTGGGCGCGAACGGGTGCAGTCCGGCGAACGCGGGCCAGGTGATCGCTTCCATCTCGGCGGTCGCATTGAGCTTCATCGTGCAGGAGCCCAGCGGGATCATGCTGCGGTCGAGCGCGATGTCCTTGTCGGACAACGCCCGCAGGTAGCGCAGCATCGCCGTTTCGGTGCGGTACCGGGTGAACGCCTCGTGCTGCAGGTAGTCGGATCCGCGGAGCTGCGCCTCCGGCACGGACGTGCCCGCCTCCCGGGCCACGGGGCCGTCGCCGCCGAACGCTGCCAGCACGCGGGCGACGTCGTCGTCGGTGGTGGCCTCGTCGCAGGCGACGGCGACGTGATCGGCGTCGACGAGGCGCAGGTTGACGCCGGCGTCCTTCGCCTTCGCCACCACGTCCGCCGCCCGGCCGTCGACGCGCACGAGAATCGTGTCGAAGAAGTGCTCGTGGACGATGACGGCCCCGGTCCCCCGGAGTGCGGCCGCGAGGGAGTGTGCCGTGGCCGCCACGCGCAGGGCGATCGCCTTCAGGCCCTCGGCGCCGTGGTAGCTGGCATACATGGCAGCGAGAATCGCGAGGAGCACCTGCGCGGTGCAGATGTTCGAGGTCGCCTTCTCACGGCGAATGTGCTGCTCCCGGGTCTGCAGCGCCAGCCGGTAGGCCTTGTCGCCGTCGGCGTCGACGGAGACGCCCACCAGCCGGCCGGGGAGCTGACGGGCGTGCTTGGTGTGCACGGCCAGGTAACCGGCGTGCGGGCCGCCGAAGCCCATGGGGACACCGAACCGCTGGGTGGTGCCGAAGCATGCGTCGGCACCGATCTCGCCGGGTGGCGTGAGGAGAGTGAGCGCCAGCAGATCCGCGCCGACCGCGACCAGTGCGCCGCGCTCGTGGGCTGCGGCGATCACGTCGGTGTAGTCGGCGATGCGGCCGGACGCACCGGGCATCTGCCCGAGGACGCCGAAGAAGTCGCCGTCCGGCAGACCGGCGGACAGGTCGGCCACCACGATCTCGATGCCGAGCGGCTCCGCCCGGGTCTCGACGACGGCCAGCGTCTGCGGGAACAGGTCCGCGTCGACGACGAACCGCGGGGACTTGCTCTTGCTCGCGCGGCGCAGCAGCGTCATCGCCTCGGCGGCGGCGGTGGCCTCGTCGAGCATCGACGAGTTGGCGACCTCCATGCCGGTCAGGTCGGCGACCATCGTCTGGAAGTTGAGGAGGGCTTCGAGGCGGCCCTGGCTGATCTCGGGCTGATAGGGCGTATAGGCGGTGTACCAGGCCGGGTTCTCGAGGATCGTGCGCTGGATGACCGGCGGCGTGATGGTGCCGTAATAGCCCTGGCCGATCAGTGAGACCAGCTTGCGGTTCTTGGA
>JBCEBZ010000129.1:0-19250 GCA_039206675.1 Rhodococcus sp. (in: high G+C Gram-positive bacteria)
ACGACATCGGGCACTTCCCCATGGCCGAGAACTACCCGGCCTTCCGCAACCACCTCCTTCCCACACTGCATGCCATGCGCCACCACGACAGGACCAGGACATGACCTTCACCGTCGCCGCCCGCTACACCGTGACCGACGGACACACCGACCAGGTACTGGACCTGCTCGAGCAGGTCCGCACCCAGACGTTGCAGGAACCGGGGTGCCTCGCCTACGAACCCCACCGCTCCGCCGACCACGACAACGTCCTCTTCATCGTCGAAAAGTACCGCGAACCAGCCGATTTCGACCACCACTTCGCCACCACCCACGTCCAAGAAATAGTCCTCGGGCAGATCGTTCCCCTACTGTCCGACCGCGTGGTCACCAAAGGCACCCCCGCCTACTGACACCCTCTCCGCAGGAGATGCCATGCTCACTCTCATCAGGCGAGTTCCCCAGGAACTCACCATCGCGTTACTAGCCGCGCTGACGGCACTGTTCACCCTGGCACCGCTGAATTTCGGTCCGTGGGCGATCTTCTTGTCCTGGGCACCGATCTATCTCATAGGGGGTCCCACACGGGAGAACATCACCTCGTTCTGGCGAACGCTGCCAGTGGGCGCGGCGTGCGGGCTCGCCGTCCTCGTGCTGTTCCAGCACTACGGAACCGTCCTAGGCTCCTCTACCGCCGCCGGCGCCGCAATGCTCGTAGTGATCTGCTTCGTCATGACCACCGTCATGATGTATCTAGGCAGAATTCCGGCACTCACGCTGCTTCCCGGAATGTTCATCGGATTCGCCTCCTACCTCGCCACCGCCCTCGGCGGGTTCGGATTCGATCCGGGCAACCCCTACGCCGCGTTCGTCTCGGTGGTCGTGATGAGTCTTCTCGGCCCTGCCCTGGCATGGTTGGCCGGCTACCTGACCACGCCACACGCTCCGTCGAAACCGCCGGTGCCGGTCCGCACCTAGCCATCGGCCCAAAGATCCGAGGGCCCTCGGCCACGCCGCCCCCTTCGGGCTGCCGGAGGGGGCGATGAGGCCCGCATGCAGCAGATGACGCCGAAACGTCGAAGAGTCACCTTCGAGATGCGAAGCTTTCTCGGATGATGCACAGCCACGGCAACAAGCCGGGCTGAGGTGCGGCCCGCGTCAAGGTACCGGCCATCGTGCCGACGACCCCTCGAACGAACGCGGTGCGGTAGCGCTGAGCGCGACGCGGGTGCGCGAAGGCTGAGACCGCTCAACGTCCGGCGCCCAACTGAGAGCCTTCCTCTCGGGCAACAGGAATCGTCTGTACGGCGTCGCGCTGCACTGATCGGATATCGACAACGCCCAGCGGATAGTGATGCCAGTCACAGGAACATATGGTGTTCTCCACCACCGATTCGAATAAGGATGTGTCATGAATCAGACGTCCACCCCCGCCACGATTTCCACTCGTATGCGAGAGGTCCTCGGGCACTTCTGCTCGGGTATCACGGTAGTCACCGCGCAGAGCGAGTCCGGCCCGATCGGGTTCACCTGCCAATCCTTCAGCTCGCTGTCCCTCGAACCGGCGCTGGTGTCGTTCAGCCCGGCGCGCTCGTCTACAACCTGGCCGAAGATCAGGGACATCGGCGTGTTCGCCGTCAATGTTCTGGCCGATGACCACATCGATATGAGCACAGCGTTCGCCCGTTCCGGGGTGGACAAATTCGACGGTGTCGCGTGGTCGCCGGGCCCGCAGGGATCGCCGATTCTCGATGGTGTCCTGGCGTGGGCCGAGTGCCGACTGTGGGCGGAGTACGACGGCGGCGATCACACGATCGTGGCGGCGGAGGTCACCGAGCTGCAGGCCACGGAGAGCAAGGATCCGTTGCTCTACTACCGCGGCCGGTACCACCTCGCGCTCCCGCACGGCGGTCTGCGGCATCGCTGAGTCGTACACCGCTGTCCGTCGGTCGCGGCCCGGCGACACTCGCAGCCAGGCCGGGCAGTCTCTTCGGATCAGTGCACCCCAGGTGGTGCTCCACCAATCGTCAATCTCGGTAGTCCAATGGAGTGTGTGAGATGAAGTCGCAGTGCGCAATCAGTGACGCTGTCCGAGCAATCGCGCAGGGCCGTATGGTGTTGGTGGCCGACAACGAAGATCGCGAAAACGAGGGCGACCTCGTCATGGCGGCCGCATCGGTCGATGCCGCGGACATGGCATTCCTCCTCAGGTACGGCAGCGGAATCGTTTGTACCCCCATGACAAGTGCCATTGCCGACGATCTCGAACTCGACCCTATGGTGCACACCAACACCGACAATCACGGCACTGCGTTCACCGTCAGTGTCGATGCCGCGGCAGTCGGTACCGGCATTTCAGCCGAAGACCGTGCTCATACTGTCCGTGCCCTGGCCTCCGCTGACACTCGGCCAGACAGTCTCCGGCGACCTGGTCACATCTTCCCGCTCCGCGCCCGACCCGGTGGGGTCCTCGAACGAGACGGCCACACCGAGGCTGCGATCGATCTGATGCGGTTGGCCGGGCACCGAGAAGTCGCAGTGATCACCGAACTCGTCGATGACGCTGGGGTGCCCATGTCTGGTCCTACTCTGACTGCCTTCGCGGCAGAGCACGAGATCCCCATGATCACCGTCGATGCGCTGATCGCGTACCGAAAGCGCACTGAAAAGGCCTATCGAAAGCCCCCCGAAAAGGTCATCACGTCCACCGGTCCGGCCAACCTCCCCACCGACTATGGGCTGTTTCAGGCACGCTCTTACTGTGCAGTCGCCGACGATGTCGAACACCTCGTCCTCACCTATGGCGATATCGAAGGGGCGACCGCCCAGAAGTCGGATGTCCTGACCCGGATACACAGTGAGTGCCTGACCGGCGATCTGCTTCGGTCGCATCGGTGCGACTGCGGCACTCAACTCGAGGCCGCGCTGCGGGCGATCGTCACAGAGGGTGCGGGCGTACTGATCTACCTCCGCGGCCAGGAAGGCCGTGGTATCGGACTCGCCCGCAAGCTCTCAGCCTATGCCCTCCAGGAAGCGGGGTGTGACACGGTCGACGCCAACCTGCGCCTGGGTGTTCCCGTCGACAGTCGCGACTACGGAATCGCGGCAGCGATACTGCATGACCTCACGATCGACCGAATCCGATTGATCACGAACAATCCTGACAAAGTGGCGGCCGTTCGCAGTCGCGGGGTCGAAGTCACCGAGCGGGTGGAGGTTCCGCCGGCCGTCACCGTCGACAACTTGCACTACCTGCGAACCAAGCGCGACCGGATGGGGCACCTTCTCGATCTTCCCCACGCACTGCCGTCCTGACGGTCATCGGTTGTGTGTCAGCACCGAAGGGGAAGGGTCATGTCATATTCCGGTCGACGAGAAGTCGCCGTCGGTGTCACGGTGACCCCACGTACCCGAATCTACCTGACTGAGGAAGCGCTCCAGAACGATCGAGAGAAGGACGGGCTCTTCGAGATTGAGCGTATGCCCCGTCTGAGGGAGCACGCACCATCCTGCATCGGGGAGTGCCCTCTTGAGGTGGGCGTTCGGATCAAGACAGCCGCTGTCTTCGTCGCCGGTGACGATGAGAATGGGACGTGCGGCTGCGCGCAGTGGCTCGACGAGATCGGGGAGGGTTGGGCGGCGTGCCTGCACACCCTCCATCGTTGCCGCCGATCCTCGCGAATCGTGGGTGGCGAGATCGTCGCAGAATTGCCGCCAGGCGAGAGGATTCTTCCGCTTGAGCTGAATTCGCGCCGGTCCGTGGGCGTACTGGTCGGCGAGACGACGCCATCCGTCGACACGCAGGCGTGCGGCCAGCGCCTGTGACTCTGCTACGAAGCGGGAATGGGTGTCGGGCTCGGATCCCCATCCGCATCCGACCAGAGTGGCGGAGCGGACTCGTTCAGGATGGTGAGCGGTGAGTTGAGCGGCGGTATAACCTCCCATGGAGATCCCGATGAGATGCGCCGATGCGATACCGGCAGCATCGAGCACGGCCAGGGCATCCTCGACCGCGTGCTGTTGAGAATAGGCGGCGTCGTCGGGAACCTCGGACGGCGGATAGCCGCGGGCGGCATAGGTGAGTGCACGGTAACGCGGGGAAAGGGCGTCGGCCTGGGCGTTCCAACTGTTGATATCCCCTGCGAACTCGTGGAGAAAGAGAATCGGGGTGCCGTTGCCTTTGAGATCGCGGTAAGCGATCCGGGTTCCGTCGGGGCTCTTCGCGTATTCGAGCATCATCTTGTTCCTTTAGTTCGGGTCGAGTGAGGGAGCGAGGGAAGCCTCGGTGGTGCGGGTGGATTCGTCGCGCTGGTCATCGTCGGTGAGCTCGCGTCGGTAGGTTTCGGGTGCCCAGCACAGAGCGGCTGTGGTGATTGCCGCGCAGGTAAACATGTAGATCGCGATCGGAACCCACGAGTCGAATCGGTCAAGCAGGAAGGTCCCGATGATCGGAGCGAGCGACCCGCCCAGCACGCTCGCGATCTGAACGCCCACGGAGATCCCGGTGTAGCGCACACGGGTGGGGAACAGTTCGGTAAAGAACGCGGCCTGCGGGCCGTACATGAGGGAGTGGAGCAGTAATCCGATCACGAACGCGCCGGTCAGGACGATCGTGGAACTTGATCCGATCATGGGGAAGAACACGAAACTGAACAGTGCCATGCCGACTGCGCCTATCAACGCCGGCAGTTTGCGTCCGACGCGGTCGGACCAGACGGCGCAGAGCGGTACCGCGATCACCTGGACCAGGCTGGCCACGAGTATTGCGAGTAGTGCCTGGTCACGGTGGATTCCGACAGTCGTGACATAGACAAGTGTGAACGCGGTGACCATGTAGTACAGCACGTTGATGGCGATATAGCTGCCGACAGCCTGGACCAGAGGTCGGCGATGGTGGGTGAGAACTTCATTGATCGGTGTGTGGGTCCGGGAGGCGTCGTCGTAGGAAGGCCGGGTTTCGTCGCGCTGTTTGGCATCGGTGAAGACCTTAGATTCCGTGATCGAGATGCGGATCCAGAAACCAACCAGGACGAGGACTGCGGAAATCAGGAATGGAACGCGCCAGCCCCACTGTTGGAAGTCGCTTTCCGTGGTCACTGCGGTGAGCAGGGCCAAGGTCCCGGTCGCCAACACGCTCCCGAGGGGGGCTCCGATCTGGGGCAGACTTGCTGCCAATCCGCGGCGTCGCGGTGGGGCTTGTTCAGCGATGATCAGGACCGCGCCACCCCATTCGCCGCCCAGTGCCAGTCCCTGAACCAGCCGAAGAGCTGTGAGGAGGAGAGGAGCGGCGACACCGATCGTGTCGAATGTCGGGAGGAGGCCGATGGCGACGGTAGAACTGCCCATCAGAATCAAGCTGATCGTCAGGAGCTTCTTGCGCCCGATTCGGTCGCCGAAGTGTCCGAAGACGACACCACCGACCGGGCGGGCAACGAAGCCGATCGCGTAAGTCGTCAGAGCGAGGATCGTTCCGACCAGGGGAGTGGTGTTGGGGAAGAAGAGGTCATTGAAGATGAGTGCGGCACAAGCACCATAAATGAAGAAGTCGTACCACTCGATGGTAGTGCCAATGACGCTGGCTGCTCCGAGTCGGCGGATACCGGCAGCAGTGTGCCGCGGATCTGGTTGTGTTTGAGAACTCATGACGTAACTTTCGTTCGCGGGTGTGGACGAGCGAGGAGTCTGACTACAGCCAGCCGGGCGCAATCAGAATCGCCCATGCGGTCAACGGGGCGGTGAAGATCATGGCGATTCCGAATCTCAACAGTCCTCGGTATACGTGACTGCGTTCGGACGTCGGTGCATTCGCTATAGCGAGAGCACCGTTGGTGGAGAACGGAGATGTATCGACGAGCGACGAGGAGATCGCGATCGCGGTGACGAGGGCGACGGTGCCGACCTCCCCGGTGGCGAGAAGCGGGATCGCCAATGGGATCAACGCCCCCAGCATTCCGGTCGTCGATGCGAACGCCGAGACAGCGGCGGCGATGAAGCAGACGAATAGCGCTGCGAAGAGGGGTGATCCGATGGTCGATACCTCCGACCCGAGCCAGCTGATCGTTCCACCGTCTTCGAGGACGCCGACGTAGGTGATGACCCCGCCGATCAGAAGCACGGTCTCCCAGCTGATGCCTTTCAGTCCGGCTGCACCGGAGTCGGTGAAGATGAGCGCGAGTGCCACAGCAACAGCGAGCGAGGTGAAGCCGACGTCGAGGCCGAACGCGAGGGCTCCGACAGCGAGGGCAGCGAAACCTGCCAATGTGGAGCCCTGTTGCAGTGTGAGTCGATTCTGTGCGGTCTTCGTGCTCGTGTGAGGTGGAGCGTGCACGGTTGCTGTCTGCCCGCCCCTCACATTGATTCTGCTGGCGTCGAAACCCTTTGGAGTGTCCGTGTCGACATCACCGCCGGTGCCACGGCCCTCACCTGAGGATGCGTGAGGGCCGTGGCTAGGTTCGTTGATGCGTTGCGGACGCATGGTGAGGTAGCTGCCCAGCGCTGCCGTGAAGCCGGCAACGAACGTGGCAGCGAACAGGAACGAGGGGTTGGTCACGAGCTGGTTGCGTGCCAGCACGCCGTTGACGATGACACCGAAGACACCCAGCGGAGAAAAACACCCCGCTGTGGTCCCCAAACTGACCATGAGACCGATCAGCAACGGGCGAATTCGATGAATTTCAGCGAAACGCATGCCAATTGGCAGCAAGATGGCGACGGTCGCAGGGCCGACCGCCCCAAGCGCGGTGATCGCCGTACTCAGCAGGAACATCACCCACGGCAGCGCGGACACCCGCCCGCCGGTGACGCGGATCATGCTGGCGACCAGCCAGTCCACGGTCCCGTTCGCGCGGGCGATGCCGAACAAGAAGGTGACACCAACGAGAACCACGAACAGATCACCAGGAAAGTGGCTGATCACCGCGGTGGCATCGGTGTGAAAGACCAGCCCGCCCATTGCTACCGCACCGACGAGAGCGAGCGCCCCCATGTTGATCGGGCGCGCCGTACCGAGGACGAAGAGCGCTACAAATACAAGAAGCGCTACGAGATGGACGGACACTGAAAAACCTCCGAGTCGATCGCTGCCCGGGACGAAGTCACACGAAAGCGGAATTGTTCACGGACATATGTGTTGATCAGATATGGAACTTGCTGCTGACCTCGTCAGCAGCGCGCCGGACTTGCTCGCCCATGGCCAGGCCCCCATCGGTAGGCATGCGATGGATGGGAAGAAACACCGACAGGGACGCCAACGGGCTCCCTGTCCGGCTGAGTATCGGTGCCGCGAGTGAGGCGATGTCTTCACGCAGTTCACCCTCGGCAATCGCGTAGCCGCGTTCCCGCACGAGTGCGAGCTCGGCTGCCAATGAATCCTTTTCGGTGATAGTGGCCGGGGTGAACCCAGGCAGAGTGTCGCCGAGGATGGTATCCAGTTCGGCCGGCTCGAGGTAGGCCAACATCGCTTTGCCGTTAGCGGTGGCATGGCATGCAGACCGGGTTCCGGCCGGCCAATGAATTCGAACGGGACTGGGTGACTCCTCGACTTCGATGATGACCACGTCGGACCCCTCACGAACTGCGAGATGAACCGATTCTCCTGTCCGGTCACGGAGCGCTGCCATGGCGGAATGGGCATGCTCGCGGAGGCCGGTATCTGCACTTACGCGGCGCGCCATGTCGATCGGCTTGGTGGTGAGGACCCAGCCCGTGTCGCCACCACCGGATTGCCGGATCCAGCCGGAGGCCTCCAGTGCGCGAAGGGCACGCTGCATTGTGCTCTTGGGCATGTCCATCTCCTTCGCAAGTTGAGTTACTCCGATCGGCTGTCGTCTGGCGACCTCATCGAGGACGCGAAGCGCGGTTACCGCTGTCTGCTGCATTGACTGCCTCCTGAACGAACAATAGTGTTGTACCCCACAGAGGCACAATAGCAGAATCTGTGCCAAATAGTGGAACAAGGAGAGAACATGCAGAGTCTTCCTCTCGAAGGTGTCCGCGTCGCGGACTTCACGCAGGCACTGTCCGGGCCGTACTGCACCTTGCTGCTCGCAGACATGGGCGCCGACGTCATCAAAGTCGAACGAGCGGGGGCCGGCGACGACTCCCGCCGCTGGGGACCACCCTTCGTCGGCGACACGGCCGCGTACTTCCTCTCGATCAACCGAAACAAGCGCAGTATCGAACTGGACCTCAAGAGCGACGAGGGACGTCGTGCTGCGATCGCACTGGTGGAAAGCTGTGACATCGTCGTGGAGAACTGGCGGCCCGGCACCGCGGAGCGACTCGGCCTCGGCCACGAGACCCTTCGCGCGCGCGATCCGCGTCTGATCTACTGCGCGATCTCCGGATTCGGTGCGGACACTCCGCGCCCCGGCTACGACCAGGTTGTCCAGGGCACATCCGGGTGGATGAGTTTGACCGGGAGTTCCGAAGGAGAACCCTTCAAGACCGGAGTTCCGATCGGTGATATCGCATCCGGGATGTTCGCCACACAGGCCATCCTCGCCGCCCTCGTCCGGCGAGACCGGACCAAGCAAGGAGGCTATGTCGACATCGCCATGCAAGACGCTCTGGTCTCGATGCTCGCTTACCATGCTGGGTCATACTTCGCGACCGCACACGCCCCCGTCCGCAACGGCAACCACCACGGCACCGTAGCCCCCTACGGCACCTTCGCTACCGCAGACGGAAAGGTCAACATCGCCGTCGGAAACGATCGACAATGGCGACGGCTTTGTGAATCTTTGAAATTGCCTGGTATGGCGGATGATCCGCGCTTCTTCGAAAACCGCGCCAGGCTGGAACACCGCGACGAGTTGCACGCGGTCCTCGAGGCGGCACTGAGTTCAGAATCATCTGCAACGGTGCTGTCCGCAGCCGACGACGCGGGGGTGCCCGCTGGCCCAATTCGTAACCTCGCCGAAGTCTTCACCGACCCCGCGACTCACGACCGCGGGATGATTCTCGAGGCCGAACACCCCAGACTGGGCACCCTGCGTTCTCCCGGGTCCGCCTGGCATCTAGACGGAGGTACCTCTACCGTGCTCCGTCCGCCCCCGGACCTCGGTGAACACACCGCCGAAGTGCTTGCCGAACTCGGAGTCGACACACTGAACAACCGCCACGCGGAGGTCTCCGCGTGACCTCACATCTTCGCCTCGAATTCGACAGCGGAATCGCGACCTTGACCATCGACCGGCCTCACAAACGCAACGCGATGACGTTGGAGATGTGGTCGGAGTTCCCGGATCTGGCTGCCAGGGTGGACGCCTCACCGGAGGCGAAAGTGCTCGTCATCCGCGGCGGCGAACACTTCTCAGCCGGCGCCGACATCAATGAATTCGCCACTGTGCGTACTGGCCCCGAGGGAGGCCAGCGATATAACGCAGTAGTCGACCGCGCCGAGGAGGCGATCACGCGGCTGAGCAAACCCACGATCGCGGCAGTCACCGGCTACTGCATCGGGGGCGGATGCGAATTGGCCGTCGCATGCGACATCCGAATCGGCACCCCCGAGACCGTCATGGCGATCACACCAGCCAAGCTCGGTCTGGTCTACACCTACCACTCCACGAGAGCGCTGATCCGCCTAGTCGGACCATCCTGGGCAAAGCAGATGCTCTACACAGGCGACCCCGTTTCCGCCGGCCAGGCCGAGCGAATCGGGCTGCTCAACGAGGTCGTTGCCGTAGAAGCACTCGACCGCCGCATCGCGGAGCTCGCCAGCACCATCTGCAGCCGCGCCCAGACAACCGTCCACAGCACCAAGGTGATCATCGAGAAAATCCTCGCCGACAGCGGCGAAGACCAGGCGGTGGCCGACCTCTACGCCCACGGCTACACCAGCGCCGACTACGCCGAAGGTGTCGCCGCCTTCGTTGCGAAACGGCAACCCCAATTCCGCTGACCTTTTCCCACAACCGAACGCTTCCACACCGGATGACAGGAACCACATGAAAATCCACGGCGCAGTCCTCGACGACATCGGTCTTTCCCGCCCGTACATCCAATCGGTGCCGCTCACGATCCGCGAGCTCGAACTCGCCCCACCCGGTGAACATGAACTCCTCGTTCGCATCGACGTCGCGGGGCTCTGCCATTCGGATCTGTCGGTCGTCAACGGCAGCCGGGTACGCCCGACACCGATGCTCCTAGGACATGAGGCCGCCGGAACCGTCCTCGAGGTCGGTACGTCCATTGACGACATCCGCCCGAATCAACGCGTAGTGATGACTTTCCTCCCCCGATGCGGCAATTGCCGAGCATGTGCCACCGAGGGCCGTATCCCGTGCGTGAACGGCAGCGAATCGAACAGCAAGGGCACTCTTCTCGACGGGGCCGTCAGGCTTTCGTACGACAATCGCCCGGTACGACACCATCTCGGCGTTTCAGGCTTCGCCACCCATGCCGTCGTCGATCGCCGCTCCGTCGTTCCGGTCGACGACGATGTGCCTGCGGAGGTCGCAGCCCTGATGGGCTGTGCAGTCCTCACCGGCGGAGGCGCCGTCCTCAACGCGGGCCACCCGCACCCCGGCGACCATGTTGTCATCGTCGGACTAGGGGGCGTCGGAATGGCGGCGGTACTGACCGCGCTCAGCGTAGATGACGTGCAAGTGACAGCCATCGACACGGTTTCCAGCAAACGCATACAAGCCCTTGAGCTCGGAGCCCACGCATCCTATTCGCCGACAGAGGCAGAGCAACTCGGTCTGCGCGGAGACATCGTCATCGAGGCGGCCGGCAATTCACGCGCCTTCGAAGCCGCAGTCGCGTTGACTGGCCCCGGCGGTACCACGGTGACAGTGGGGCTACCCGACCCGTCGGCGACCGCGTGCATTCGCCCGCTCGGCCTCGTCGCCGAAGGACGAACCATCACAGGCAGTTACCTCGGCTCGACTGTGCCAAGTCGCGAAATCCCAGAGTTCATCCAGCGGTGGCGAGATGGCAGACTCCCCGTCGAACGTCTCGTCAGTTCACGCATTCAGCTCGCGTCCATCAACTCGGCACTCGAGACCCTCTCCGCAGGGCAAGGCATCCGACAGTTGATCACGTTCGAGGACTACCAGTGACGAAATCCGTCACCAGTCTGGCCGCCGTCGCCGACTACCCGTGCCTCGTGGCCACCGACACTCGCTGGGCAGACAACGACCAGTACGGTCACCTCAACAACGCGGTTTACTACCAGCTATTCGACTCCGCCATCAACAGGTGGATCGCCGAACAAACCGTATCAACGGCACCACCGCCAACATTCGTCGTTGCCGAATCAGGTTGCACCTACTACCGCGAGCTGTCGTTTCCCTCCTCCCTGCTCATCGGATTCGGCATCACCCGGCTGGGGCGTACCAGCGTGACCTACGACATCGTGATCAGAGACAACGAACACGATTCGGGCACGCGGATGATCGAGCGGCACCCTGCAGCGCGCGGACGATGGGTCCACGTCCATGTCGACCCACACACGCGTCGGCCGGCGGAAATCCCTAATTCGCTCCGAGATGCCCTACAAAAAGCTCTGATACAGAAGGGATAGTAACTAAACGGAGCAACTCCCAACGCTACGGATGTGTTGATCGCAAGTGGTTCCTGGCCCGTCGCTTCCAATCGCGATGAAAGCAGGAAGGTCTCGGTTCCGCAGGCCATACCATCAACGTCAGCCGATGCGGAGCCACCTCACCGATGCGCAACGGGCGAGAAAGTCAAACTGCTCGACAGCAACTCGACTGAACTACAGGACATACTCGACCGCATGTTGGGGATGGTCGGGGTCGCCGCTTGGGCCTACCCATGACCCGGTGGCCGACGCCCCCACCGGCCGACGCTGTCTGGGCGCTGTCGACGGCCTGAGACCGGCCTCTGGCTCAGCGGTGGACTGCGTTATGTGGAGCCATGTATCGCCGGAAGGTCATGTGGTGTAGGGCTGGACGGTCTTGGCGATGTGGTCGACCGTTCTGGTCATGATGGTGGTGTCGGCGGGAGATACCCAGAACAGGACGCGGTCCACTCCAGCGGCGGCGTAGGCGTCGATGTCGGCAAGGTCGCCGCCGAACAGCGTGACGGGGATGGGCTGGTCGCTGCCTGCCTTGCGGGCCGTGGCCTTGAAATCGGCGATGTGCTGCAGGACGTTGGGGCGGATCATGGGGATCCATTCATCGCCATAGGTGATGACCCGCTTGGCGACGTTGGGGCCGTTGCCAGCCACGAGGATCGGCGGATGCGGCTTCCGGACGGGCTTAGGCCGGGAGGTGATGCGGTCGAAGTCGACGAAGTCGCCGTGGTAAGAGGCGATGTCGTGAGTCCAGATCTGCTGCATCGCCTGGACACGTTCACGCATGACCTTCCATCGGTGGTCGGGGTCGGTGCCGTGGTTGCGCATCTCCTGGTTGATCCAGCCGGGGCCGACGCCGAAGTTCATCCGACCACCGGACAGAACGTCGATGGAGGCGACTTCCTTTGCGGTGATGATCGGGTCCCGTTCGGTGACCAGGAGAACGGCGGTGCCGATCTGAAGGGTGGTGGTGGCCTGGGCGATAGCGCCGAGGGCGACGAAGGCGTCCATGCCGTTCTTGAACTCCGGCGCCAGGTTCATGACGTCGTAGCGTTCAGGGGTGACGGCGGGGATGTGGGTGTGGTCGGGCATGAACAGTGACTCGAAGCCGCGGTCCTCCAACAGCACGCCGAGGTCGCCCGGTGGGATGGCGTCCTGGGTAGGGAACATGATGAAGCCGAACTTCATGATTGGCCCTCCTCGGGGCTGACGGTGACGACGATCTTGCCGATCTGGGTGCCGGCTTCGAGGTAACGGTGTGCGGCGACGATCTCGGTGAGGTCGAAGGCTCGGTCAACAGTGGGGACGAAGGCGCCGTCGGCCAGGCCGACGCTGATGTAGGCAATGGCGCGCTCCAGGCGTGTGTCGTTGCCGGTGATCTCGAAGACGGTATAGGGGCGGCTGTAAACGGGGCGCATCTCGTGCATGCCGGGCAGCGGGGTAGGTTGTCCGGCCAGCGAGCCGTGGACGAAGACGATGCCGTCATGGGCGGTGGCTGCGGCGAGGTCCTCGATGCCCGGTCCGGCCACCGCGTCGAAGACGAGTCGTGCCCCCGCGCCGTGGGTGGCGTCGAGAATCTGGGCAGTCACATCGTCACGGCCGGGCACGAGGGTCAGGTGCGCACCGGCTGCGGCGAGGCGGGTCTCCTTGCCCGGGTCGTTGGTGGTGGCGATGGGGAGCGCTCCGGCGCGGCGGGCGAGCTGAAGCGCGGCCAATCCGACCGAGGACGACGCAGCGGTCACCACCACGGTATCGCCGGGCTGAAGGCGGCCGATGTCGATCAGAGCACCGTAGGCGGTCAGGTAGGGCATCCACACTGCGGCGCCGGTCACCGCGTCCACGCCCGGCGGGCGGGGGATAACGGCGTGGGCGGGGACGACAGCCTGCTCGCCGTACATGTGGTGGCGGGACTGGGCGAAGAGGGGCAGGACGCTGACGGTGTCGCCCGGAGCGACGTGGTGCACCTCGTCGCCGACACAGCGGACGCGGCCCGAGCCTTCGTAGCCCAGGCCGGAGGGCAGGGCTACGACGCGGTCGAGGTAGCGGTCGCGGCGGAAGTTGGCCTCGGCGCGGTTGAGTCCGATGGCCTCGACGTCCAGCAGGACTTCGCCCGGGCCAGGCATCCCCAGGTCGTGCTTTTCCAGACGGAGCACTTCGGGGCCGCCGAGTTCGTGGAACCTGACCACGCGGGCCATGTCGTGTCCCTTCAGGGTGCGTGCGCCGTCTGCGCGGTGGGCAGCCCGGGGCGCTGGCGTCGAGCCGCGGCGCGGGTGGTGCAGGGGGCGCCGGTTGTGGTGAGGGCGCGGCGCTCCCTGCCTGGATGGGTCAGTGCGTGTCGTGATCGACGGTGACGACGATCTTTCCGACCTGGCCGTTGGCCTCCATGTAGCGCTGGGCCTCGGCAATGTCGGCAAAGTCGAAGGTCTTGTCGACGACCGGGGTGAACGCGCCGGTGGCGAGGCCCGCGTTGATGAACGCGACCGCGCGGCGCAGGCGTTCTGCGTCGGAGGTGATCTCGAAGAGGGTGTAGGTGCTGGTGGACAGGGCGGGGAAGGACTGGGCATTGGGCAGCGGGGTGGTGCGCGGGTCGAGGGCGCCGTAGACGACGAGGTAGCCGCCGGGGGCGATGCCCTCGGCGAGGGCCTCAACGCCGGGTCCGGCGATCGGGTCGAAGGCCAGGCGTACGCCCTTACCGCCGGTGATCTCCTTGATGCGGGTGGGCAGGTCCTCGGTGTCGGTGATGATGACGTCGGCAGCGCCGGCGTCGAGGAGGCGTTGTTTCTTGCCCGGTCCGCGGGTGGTGACGATCGGGATGGCGCCGATGTGGCGGGCGATCTGGATGGCAGCGAGGCCGACGCTGCTGGAGGCGGCGGTGATCAGGACATGGTCGCCGGGCCTGACGTGGCCGGACTCGACCAGAGGGCCGTAGGCGGTGATGTAGGCCATCCACACGGCCGCGACCACGGTGGGCTCCACGTTGACTGGGCGGGGCACGACGGCCGCGGCCGGGAGGATGACGTGGTCGCCGTAGGTGCCGTACTCGGACTGCAGGAAGGCGGGGACGCTGGCGACCATGTCGCCGACGGCCAGGTGGTCGACGCCCTCGCCGACCGCCTCAACGGTACCGACGGCCTCATAGCCGAGGGTGGAAGGGAAGATGGGCTGGTAGAAGTACGCGCCGGTGCGGTACATGATCTCGGCTCGGTTCAGGCCGATCGCATCCACTCGGACGCGGACCTCGCCCTTGCCCGGGTCGGGGGTTTCAATCTCGCGGAGGGTGAGGACCTCCGCGTCTCCGGTCTGGTCAAACTGAACGATTCTCGCCATGGTGGGTTTCTCCTTGTGGGTGCAGTGGTGCTCTGGCGTGGTCTCGGTTCGGCCGGAACTGCAGGTAGCGGGCCGGCCGCCGTATATCGGGGGCGGTGGGTTCAGTCGGTGACGCGGATGACGATCTTGCCGAAGGCGCCGCGTGCGAGGTGGTCGTACGCCTTGATCGCGTCCTCGAAGGCATAGGTGGTGTCGATGACCGGGTCCAGGCCGCTCTTTTCGATCCAGGCATTCATGTCCAGGAAGGCGCGGCGGTGGCCCACTGCGATTCCTCGGATGGCGGCCTGGCTGTAGAGCAGGGACAGCACGTCCAAGGAGGCGGTCATGCCGCCGAGAAAGCCGACCAGGGAGATGTGGCCGGCGGCCCGAGTGGCGTGCACGGACTGGTTGAGGTTGTCACCGCCGACGACCTCGATGACCTGGTCGACGCCCTGGCCATCGGTTAATTCGCGTACCTTCTCCGCCCAGTCGGGGGTGGTGCGGTAGTTGATCAGGTCGGTTGCGCCTAGGGCGGCCACGCGTTCGAGCTTGTCGTCGCTGCTGGAGGTGGCGATGACGCGGGCACCGAGCGCGGCGGCCATCTGCACGGCGAACAGGGACACACCGCCGGTGCCCTGGACCAGGACGGACTGCCCAGGCTGCAGCTTGCCGTACTCGATCAGGGAGAACCAGGCGGTCAGCGCGGCGATCGGCAGGGTGGATGCCTGTTCGTCGGTGAGATTGGCCGGGGTGGGCACCGCCGACTTCGCTTCGAGGATCATGTATTCGGCGAGGCCGCCGTCGATGGGGCCGCCGAGCTGCCAATCGGGTTCGTCCCTGGCCGGGGCGCCGTCCAGCCAGTGCGAGTACAGGTGCGACACGACCCTGTCGCCGACCTGCCATTCGGTGACGCCGGGACCGACCTCGGCGACCGCGCCAGCAGTGTCGTTCACCGGGATAAGGCTTTTTGGCATCTTCTCCGGGTTGTAGATGCCGTCGATGATCGCCTTGTCGCGGAAGTTCAGGGAGACCGCGGAGACTTTCACCAAGATTTCGCCGGGCCCTGGCTTCGGGGTCGGTCGTTCCTTCAGGCGCAGGTTCTCCAGGCCGAAGTCTTCAAGTTGCCAGGCGCGCATTGCATGTGGTCCTTTCCGTCGAGCGTCGAGATGAAGGTGAGTGGGGATGGCCAAGGGCACAGCCGAGAGAGACCTGTCGTTGTCGAGCGGCCGATAGGGCCGAGGGCGAGGAGCGCACACACGGTGACGTAGGCGGTCCCGTGCAGTGCTCACAGCGCATCCCGGTAAGACTCACGACGTACAGGAGAGCCGCTCGGACCGGCCCAGGAGTGGTGTATCCGCTATACCCGGAGGTGCCCTGTGAGATCCATTGAAACACGTAGTTCGATCATGGTCAAACTTCGACAGTCGTCGACATTTGGGTGGTAAGGCTGCCGCAGTTCCTTTCGATGGCTGTCGTAGTATCGAAGGGGTCATTTCGGAAATCCGACGCCACCAGAGGGAGTCGTCATGCCCCGCCCCCGCACCGCCGCACGGATGGTGGAGCACCCTGCGATGACCGATGTGACCCTTCAACACGTCCTCGAAGCCTTGGTGGACCCGGTCCGGCGCACGGTCGTCTCCCAGCTCGCCCAGGCCGGACAAGACATCAGTTGCGGCACTTTCGACGTGCCGGTCTCCCGTTCCACCCTTACCCACCACTTCAACGTGCTGCGTGAGGCCGGCGTCATCCGTCAGTACTACGTAGGCACCACCAAGATGAACGCTCTGCGCACCGATGAGATGAACGAACGATTCCCCGGCCTGCTGCCTGCCCTGATCGCCGCATCCGCTGAGGACACCGCCTCCTCCGCGGCATGAGGCGCGGAAACCTGCCGGTGGATTGGACATCGCCAGGAGCTCTCAGGTGGTAGTAGCTAAGCGCAGTCCATCGTTGTCTTAGTGTTGTAGAGCGCCTGCTAGTTGGCCTTCATTGTCGAGTCGTCTTGTTCGAGGATCACGAGCGTAACCGCGTTGACGAAAACGTGTACAGCCAGTCAGCTTTGGGACTCCAACCACCGCCAGACAGAGGGCTCCGGTGGGGCGGTGGGCGGTCACGGCCGACGACGGGCGTTTGGTCTGCCGATGGTGGTGACGTCGAACCCCGCCCCAGCTGAGCGGAGCTGAGGCGGCGTCCGGCGGGACTGTGCTTGGCTGTCGGGTTGACGCGAATACTGGCCTGGTACTGGGACCGGTGCACCCCGTCCCGTGTCTCGATAGAGAACCGACCTGCAGTCTGCCGGGTTACCGCGTCGGGTCATCGAATTGTTTCCATTCGTGTGCCCAGTGCCGCAATCGGTTTCGGTGGATCAGGGTGCGTGCGAGTTGGGTGGGGAGGAGGAAGGTGCCGGCGGCGAGGGCCCAGATGCCGATGGCGGCGGCCGCGGCGACGATCGTGTTCTCCCCGTTGCTGGGGAGGGGGCCGATGGGGTTGCCGTCGGCGCCGATGCTGAGGGTGATCGTCTGCCCGGCTTTGGCGGGGGTGTCGGTGGGAACGATGTCGGTGCGCTGCCCGTGGGATGTCGACCAGCGGGCTCGGGCGGTGTTCTGGTTGCCGGCGGCGCGGAGTGTTCCTGCGCTGGTGTCGGGTGTGCGGTGGGTGTCTTCGAGGAGCACGGCCGGCACCTGCTGGATGTTCGCGCGCAGTGCTTGGGTTTGGTGTTCGAGTCGGGTGTGGGTTGCGGTTCCGACCGCGGCGGCGACCGGGATGAGCAGCAGTACCACGATTGTGGCGGCGAGGATGAGGAGTGCTTCGTAGCGGTCGGTTCGGCGCATCAGGTGGTTGCGGTTCCACGGCCCGAGTCGCCACCACCGGATGTGTATGGGTGTCGGTGCCGAGTAGTCCGGTCGCATGGGTGCACCCCTGGTAGGTCTTCGCGTCACTCCTCCCTTCGATTGTGCGTCGGAATCCTGCGTGGTGCCGCCGTGCGCCCGGGTCTGCACCTCGCCGCCATCACGGTCGTTCGGGCGCACCTGCTTCGCGGGCGGGGTTGCCACCGGCGCCGGGCGGCTGACGTCGTGCCGACCCGGTGATGGCGCGGTCGTGGCTGTCGATGTCGATGCGTTCGGGGAGGGTTCGACCCGACTGGCTGGTTGACGTGGTTGACCCTGGGTGGCACGATGGCGGTTGACGGAGTTGACGCAAAATGTGGGGTGTGGTGATGACATCGCTGGTCGAGCAGGAGAAGCAGTTGATGGAGGAGCTGTCGCAGCGGGTGCACCGCACATTCGCCGCCGCCGCCGCGGCCGGTGTGCCCACCGACGCGTTCGCGGACGTGCAGGCGATCGCAGACGCGATGTCGGCCGCCCTTCCCACTCATCACGTCTACGACCAGGTCGTGGGCCCGTTCTACGACACCGCCGGCCTGACCCGATGGTGGAAGATCAGCCGACAGGCCGTCAGCAAGAAGGTCGCGACCAACGCGGTGATCGCCTGCCAACTCGAGGAGGGGCAGTGGGTGTACCCGGTGTGGCAGTTCACCAGCAGCGGCACCGTGCACCCGGAGCTGGTGCAGGTGTGGCGTGTCCTGCGGGCGGGCGCGGACCCGTGGACGTGCGCGCTGTGGCTGCGGGCACCGCAGGACGCGTTCGGCGGGAAGACCGCGGTGGCCTGGCTGGCCGAGGGCGGCCGGGTCGACCCGGTCCTGGCGGCGGCCCGCGCCGACGTGCGACGGTGGGCTGCGTGACCCGCGAAGACGTTGCCCTGCAGGCGCCCGGAACACGCACACTGACCGGATTTCCCGGCTGGCGGCTGACCGGGCGCCGACAGGTCTACCGGGGTCATCGGGTGTCGAATGGGCCGTGGTGGTTCTCCTCGTCCGGTGGCGGTCGCTTCGATCTGGCCGCGCCCCGGGGCACGTGCTACGTCGCATTCGACGAGACGACGGCGATCCGGGAGACGGTAGGGGAGGCGTTGGCGTCGCTCGGGGTGATCGCCCACGATTTCGCGGCCGACCGGATGGTGTCGACTCTGCGGGTGCCGGGTACTCATGATCTCGCGGACACCTGCGCCGATGAGGCTGCCGGGTTCGGGGTCACCCGGGAGTTGTGTTCGATGACACCGTACGACGTTCCCCGGGCGTGGGCGGCGGCGTTCGATGCCGGGTTCGATGGAATCCGGTACCAGACCCGGTTCACCACAGGTGAGGCGGCGAATGCGGCCGCCGTATTCGGTCCGGCGGGTGAGGTGTCCTGGCCTGTGGATCCTCGCCCGGAGACTTTCGCGGCGGCGGCGAAGCGTTGCGGTATTGCGGTACAGCCGCTTCCACGGTCGGTCCGGGTCCTCGCTCCGCCGACCTGACGAGACGGACCGCCCCCGCTAGGCGATGACGCCACGGACGCGGATGCCGTCGGGCAGGGCGGTCG
>JBCEBZ010000129.1:19260-22331 GCA_039206675.1 Rhodococcus sp. (in: high G+C Gram-positive bacteria)
GATATCATCCAAGCAGAGCTCACCGGAGCCAGATAGAACAGTCTCCGGAGAAGCGGGGGAATCTCAGCGACGGATGTGTGGTCTTCGCCGACGATGAGTACGGAGGCGGGGTCCGGGCGACGCGCGACCGATCATGACGTGCGGTTGTCGGGTGGTCCGCGTTTCCGCTGTCGGGCATGGGATTTCCTGACCACGCGTGCCGCGGGTTATCGCGGTGGGGTATCCAGTTGTTCCCATTCGTGTGCCCAGTGGCGCAACCGGGTTCGGTGGATCAGTGTGCGGGCGAGTGTGGTGGGGCGGAGGACGGTGCCGGCCGGGATTGCCGTCGGGGCCCGCTTGGCGGATCCTCGGCGATCGTGGAGGATCGGCGGGTGAACGAGATCCTGGGCTTCCTGCACGCTCGTATCGACGAGGACGAGGCGGTCGCGAGGGCGATCCACATCGACCCGAATTGGGAGTACGACGAGACCAGCGGCGTCGGCGGAATCGTCTACGAGTGCGGGGACGGCGCATGGATCGCGGACAAGGTGGGGCCGGTGAACGGAGCGCACATCACACGTCAGGATCCTGCTCGCATCCTGCGCGAGGTCGAGGCGAAACGCGCCACCATCGATATCCTCACGCACTGGCCGACATGGGTCACGCCGCAGGATCCTATTCCGCTTCCCGCACTCACAGCCTTGCGGCATATGGCGTCGGTGTACGCCGGCCACCCCGATTATCGGCAGGAGTGGGCTGTCGCGTGATCCTCTATCCGCACCTCACGTACCAGGCTGACCGCCAGCCGGCGCGAGAGGTTGTGGATTCAGGGTGCAACTTCCGCGTCCTCGTCGTCCTGGCCGGCCGGGACGGTCTTTTGCCGGGTGCAGCAAGGGCAGCGGGGATTCATCCGGACGTCGGGTGACGACAACATCGCCCGGCCCGGGCGTGCTCGGGCCGGCGTTAT
Source organism: Rhodococcus sp. (in: high G+C Gram-positive bacteria) (assembly GCA_039206675.1). GTDB lineage: Bacteria > Actinomycetota > Actinomycetes > Mycobacteriales > Mycobacteriaceae > Rhodococcus_F. The sequence continues at coordinate 20,207 of JBCEBZ010000129.1, forward strand.
GGCCGGATCCCGCGGCGATCGTTGTGGCTGTTGAGTTCGTCGAGAACCCGATCGACCGTGGTGGTCGGGATGCGGAAGTCGTTGCCTTCCGACGATCGGAGGCGGTCGCGGACGGACGCGAGCATGGCGAGTTCACGCTCGAGGTCTGCTGAGGTTCGGTGGCTCACGATTCGATCGTGCCCTGTGGGGGTGGGGATCGACATCGGCCGGACCTTTTCGATGGTGCCGCGACGTATCTCGGCGGTGCGGCGTCCGCGGCCGATTCTGGTGCGGGGGACATGCCGTCTCCGCAGTTCAAGCTCCTGCGACGCGCCAGGACTGATAGTCCTCGCCGTCCTTGATGTCCCTCCCGTCGACGGTGTCGTCGCGCGGGCCAGTCACGGGTGGATTTCCACCGGCACCCGGTGACTGAGGGTCTGTGACGAAAGAACCCGAACAGGGGGTGTCCTGTCGGGGCCAGGGCGGACCGAGTCGGCGCCCCCGGCGGCGGGTCGTGTGTCGTCGATTCGGGGGGCGGCGCCGACTGTCATCGTGTCCGGTGCACGTCGTGCGTGGCCGGTGGCCCTGGGCCGGTGGGTCCGGCGCACGATCGCCTGCCGGCGGCTATGGTCTGGTGGCGCATCGGATGCCTCACTCGGGCGGTGGGGTGTGCGGTGCGGGAACAGCGCCCGGCCGGGGCGCGGGATGCGAAGCAGCGGGCAAAACAGTTGGAGGGTCTTGTGATCGAGGTCTACTTCAAGGACATGATCGAGAGTGTGGCCGATGCGCTCGACCGCATCAACGAAACACCGGACGGTGCGGATTCGGCGCCGACCGCGCGGCCGTACTACGACGTTGACGGGCGGACGGTGTCTTCGACGGAGGGAGCCCGGATCGCCGGCCAGCGAATTTGGGATTCGGCCAACGGGTTGCACGACCAGACTGCCCCCCGACCGGCAGAGGCGCGGATCGAGGAGCTGGAGGATCTGCGGGAGCAACTGAACGTGGCGATCGACCATGCAGTGAACGAACTTTCGGGACTGCACGACCCGGCGCTCCGAACCGGGGCGAATCGGCCCAGCTCATTTCGGTAGGGTGGACGGAGCGGGAGCACGGCACTGGTTTGGTCACCGGATTGCTGCCCCCCGCGGTAGACCTGCCTTGCGGTTGGGTCCGAGCGTGGCAGGCCGTCAATTGGGACAACTCATGCCTGCCACGCTTCGTCATTTCAGGGTGGGATCGGCTCGGGGAGGGTGATCTGTGGCGTACAACGTGAGCCCGGACGGACCGCCGGCTGCACGTCTGGATCCGGAGGCCGGCACCAGCACCACCCCCGCGGCCAAACCGGCCGGCTACCGGCCGGTGACCATCTACGACGACCGTGCCCGGGAGCGGGATTCGGCGCGGGAGCTGGACCGGATGGTCGAGGACGCCCAGTTCACTCGCGCGCGGAAGGACCTTGAGCGTGCCTTTCCGCGGGCGACGGTCCCGGAGGTCTCTGACCGTAAGCGGCGGGAGTTGCCGATCCCGGATTCGATTCGCCAGCCGCCGAGTTCACGCCAGCGCAAAGCCCGTTCGGTCAACAAACGCAAGGCGCAGTCGTCGTTACCGAAGGTCGGGTACACCGCTGTACAGACCCTGGTCGGCAACCCGAATCGCTGGGCCGCGGTGGGCGAAGCCTTGTCGGCCGCACGCGGGGACGCGCAGCACCTGGAGGAGAAGATGCGCTCCCAGGTGCAGCGGGTGGATCGGGCGATTCAGACCGCGGAACGGTTCAACGACCGGGGCCACATCTTGTACTGCGCGGTGACCCTCCCACACCAGGTGCCGCAGCAGGCGGTGAATCTGCCCTCGACGCTGCAGCCGGGATCCCGTCTGGACTTCGACCGCCACACCGCGGCCACCCACGCCGTCCACGAACTCGACGGCACGCTGGGGGAGCGGGATGTGGTGTTCGAGATCGACACCGATCGGGGCATGTATCTGGGCCGGTCGGACTCGGTCGATGACACCGCGCATCTGTTGCCGCGGGGGATGCGACTGGAGGTGGTCACCTGTGGTGAGGGGCGCTACCGTCGCCCGGACGGCACTATCGGCCGGCGGATGATCGTGCAACTACGGGACATCACCGAGGAATGAGGGGAGA
>JBCEBZ010000130.1:0-5180 GCA_039206675.1 Rhodococcus sp. (in: high G+C Gram-positive bacteria)
CGCCGTGAAAGGGCGGCGTCCTAGGCCACTAGACGATGGGGGCCTAATCCGAATCTCTCCGGGGTGTTCACAACGTGTCCGTTGGGAGCTTCGATAGCTTAGGGTACGGATGCCCAAATCTTCAAACCCGGTGGTCGCAACACCAATTTGCACCATCTTGTACCCTGTCTTCTCGCGCCCCTATAGCTCAGTTGGTAGAGCTACGGACTTTTAATCCGCAGGTCGTAGGTTCGAGCCCTACTGGGGGCACCGTCCTGACCAGTTCATCCTGGTCGGGTAGTGCGATAGACGCGTTCGGAGCGGCGGCGCGGTCACCACGTGACCGGCCGTCGACCCGGCGGCGTGCTCATCTCGGTCGCCGGGATGTCGAGAATCCGCGGCCGGCTCCGTCCCCGCAGTGAACACGGCCACAACGGGCCGTACCTCGCCAAGGAGTTTCGCGATGGCCAAGCACTCGCCGCTCGAGCACGACCTCACCGCGCTCCCGACCACCTCGGAGCGCCACGGTGGATGACGCGGTACTGCGCACCCTCACCCCCACCGTGATCGGGGTCCTGGTCCGCCGCGGCGCCGACTTCGCGGCGGCCGAGGATGCCGTGCAGGACGCCCTGGTCGAGGCCGTGCGCGTGTGGCCGGACGACCCGCCGCGGGACCCCAAGGGCTGGCTGGTCACCGTGGCCTGGCGGAAGTTCCTCGACACCGCCCGCGCCCACACCTCCCGCCGGCAGCGCGAGGAACGTCTCGAAGCCGAGCCCGTGCCCGGACCCGTCGAGGCGGTGGACGACACGCTCCAGCTGTACTTCCTGTGCGCGCACCCGTCCCTGACACCGGCGTCGTCCGTCGCACTCACGCTGCGCGCGGTCGGCGGCCTGACGACGCGTCAGATCGCGCAGGCCTACCTGGTGCCGGAGGCGACGATGGCCCAGCGCATCAGCCGGGCCAAGCGGACCGTCTCGGGCGTCCGGTTCACCCAGCCCGGCGACGTCGCCACGGTGCTGCGGGTGCTCTACCTGGTGTTCAACGAGGGCTACTCCGGCGAGGTCGATCTCGCCGCCGAGGCGATCCGCCTCACCCGCCAGCTCGCGGCCGCCATCGACCATCCGGAGGTCGCGGGGCTGCTCGCGCTCATGCTGCTCCACCACGCGCGGCGCCCGGCACGGACCGGCCCCGACGGCAGCCTGGTATCCCTCGCCGAGCAGGACCGCGGCCTGTGGGACACCCGCCTGATCGCCGAGGGCGTCGACATCCTCCAGGCGGCCCTGGCCCGCGACCGCCTGGGCGAGTTCCAGGCCCAGGCCGCCATCGCCGCGCTCCACGCCGACGCCCGGACTGCCGAGGAGACCGACTGGGTGCAGATCGTCGAGTGGTACGACGAACTGGTGCGCCTCACCGACAGCCCGGTGGCCCGCCTGAACCGGGCCGTCGCGGTCGGCGAGGCCGACGGCCCGCGCGCCGGGCTGGCCGCGCTCGCGGCGCTGGACGACGCACTGCCCCGTCACACCGCGGTGGCGGCGTACCTCCACGAGCGGGACGGCGACCTGGCAACGGCGGCGCGGCTCTACACCGAGGCGGCCGAGAAGGCGTCCAATCTCCCCGAACGCGACCATCTCACGCGACAGGCCGCTCGGCTCAACGCGCTGCTGCGCGGCTGAGCGGCACTCACCCGCGGCCCGGTGTGTCTTCCGCCGGGGGCACCCGAATCAACCGCCGAACCGCCTCGACAGCGGTCTGCCGCCGCTGCGCCACCGTGCGCTCCCCCGACTTCTTGCCGCCGGGTGCGGTGGCCAGCGATCGGGCGATGTCGGTGATCACGAGCAGTAGTTCGCCGGCGTTCCACGACGGATCGACGAACCCCTCCTGCTGCCCTCGGCGAATCTCCGCGGCCTTGGGCCGCAGGGTGTCGATCCGAGCGTCGCTGTCCGCGATCTGTTCCCGCATCTCGAGGTCGGCCCACTCCTGCAGCCGTGCGTTCTCGGGGTGCGCCACGTAGTCGTCGAACAAGCGGCCCGCATACCCCGGCAGATCGTCGCCCCGCAATGCCGTCTGTTCCGTCGTCTGCGCGATCCATTGCTGGACGACCGCGTCGAACAGTGCTTCCTTGCTGTCGAAGTACGCGTACAGGCGGTCCTTGCTCGCCCGGGCCGCCTCCGCGATCCGGTTGATCCGCGCTCCCGCGACTCCGTAGCGGGCGAATTCGTCCTTGGCCGCGGCGAGGATCCGGTCGCGCGTGGCTTCTCCCGCTGATCGCATGCCGACATCCTAAATTGCCCGTTGCCGAACCATTTGGTTCGGCGTAGCGTGCGCGTTGACGAACAATCTGGTTCGGAAACTCTCCGACCGCCCGCCCGCACGAGACCCGAGGTACGACCATGGACATCGATCAGGCCCGCACCACGTTCCACGCGCTCCGACAGCGAGACACCGGCGTCTCCCCCGACGAACTCGACGTCGTGTGGGCGGCACTCGACACCGTCAGGGCCGAGGACATCCTCGGCAACTGGAAGGGCGACGACTTCGCCACCGGACACCGGCTGCACGACAAGCTGGTCGCGAGCCGCTGGCACGGAAAGACGTTCCACTCCCTCGACGACGCGAAACCGTTGATCTGCCGGGACGCGGACGGAAACCTCTATTCCGACGTCGAGGGCGGCAACGGCGAGGCCAGCCTGTGGAACATCGAGTTCCGGGGCGAGGTCACCGCGACCATGGTGTACGACGGCGCCCCCATCTTCGATCACTTCAAGAAGGTCGACGACTCGACGCTCATGGGCATCATGAACGGCAAGTCGGCTCTCGTCCTCGACGGCGGCCGGCACTACTACTTCCTGCTCGAACGGGACTGAGATCCAGACCGTGTCCCAGCCCCCACTGCGCGGAATCCGAGGAACAGCAATGCAGGTCACGGCAGCCGTCTCCCGCGGCCCCGAATCTCCGTTCTCGCTGGAGACGGTCGAACTGGACGAGCCTCGGGCGGACGAGGTGCTGGTGCGGATCGTCGCCACCGGACTGTGCCACACGGATCTGTTCACCAAGGCGGCGCTCCCCCACACCGCCGGACCGGCCGTGCTCGGGCACGAGGGAGCCGGGATCGTGGTCGACGTCGGACCACGCGTGAGCGGGATAGCGCCCGGCGATCACGTGATTCTCAGCTACCGCCACTGCGGTGACTGCGAGCAATGCCGAAGTGCCGGCCCGGCTTACTGCGTCGACGCGCACCGCCTGAACAGTTCGGGCAGGCGCGCGGACGGATCGGCCACCGTCACCCAGAACGGCGAACCGGTGCGCGCCGCCTTCTTCGGCCAGTCCAGCTTCGCCGACCACGTTCTCGCGACGGCCGACAACATCGTCGTCGTCGACGAGGCCGTCGACCTGGCCGCCGCGGCGCCGCTCGGCTGCGGATTCCAGACGGGCGCCGGTGCGGTACTGAACGTGCTCCGCCCGGACGGTGATTCGAGTGTGGTCGTGTTCGGCGCGGGCAGCGTCGGGTTCGCCGCACTACTCGCCGCCCGATCGGTAGGTGTCGCAGCGCTTTTCGCGGTCGATCCGGTACCCGCACGACGTGCGCTCGCGGCGGAGTTCGGTGCGGTCGCGATCGATCCCGGGACGCAGGACGTGGTCGCGGCGATCCGCGCGGGAACCGGCGGCGGCGCCACCCACACCCTGGACACGACGGGGATCCCCGCCGTCATCGGTCAGGCCCTGTCGTCGCTGCGGGCGCGCGGCAGCGCGGTCGTCGTCGGACTGGGCGCACCCGAAGTTGCGGTGAACATCCAGGACCTGATGTTGAACGGCAAGACTCTCCGCGGCTGCGTCGAGGGCGATTCGTCCGTGCAGCAGTTCATTCCGCGGTTGCTGGCGCTGCACGCCGAGGGGAGGTTCCCGTTCGACCGTCTCGTCACCGAGTACCGGTTCGAGGACATCAACCGCGCCGTCGCCGATCAGGCCGCGGGCTCGGTGATCAAGCCGGTGCTCGTGTGGTGACTCGTCAGGGCGCGGCAGGTGACGGACCGTCGCCGGCGGCCTGCCCGTCTTTCGCTTTCGTGTCCCTTCGCATCTCGGCGAGGTCCTCACCGCGCTTGCGGTACGTGAAGCTGACTCCGGCGACGCCGAGGAACAGCACCACGCCGATGATGGCGCCGGCGAGCGACGCACCGCGGAATCCGGGCGCGTCGACGTCCATGATCCGTTCGCCCGCGTGCGCCGCGCTGTTGCCGCCGAGCACCACGCTGAGCGTCAGCAGATTGGGCAGCACCACAAGGATTCCGAGGATCAGCAGCACGATCTGCACGGGCTTGAACCGGCGCCGGCGGAACAGCCGCCACGCCCAGCGGAACAGCAGCAGGGGCAGCAGCGTGCACAGGGTGCCGAACAACAGTCCCCACAGGATGCCGCCGCCGAAGCTGCCGTCCGCCAGTCCGCCCACGTTCTGCGCCCACGCCCGCGGGAGGTACGCGGCGAGGATGAAATAGGCGATGACCAGAACCACCAGGAGGACGACGATCCCGATGGTCTTCTTCGCCCACGACGGCAGCCCCGACTTCGCGGGTGTCGTGGTGGATGCGCTGTCGTCGGTCGTCATGACTGGTCTCCCTGCGTCGGCAACGGTTCTTCGTCCAGCACCTGCTTCGCCAGTCGCTTCGGCGCGACGAGCGTGTACGACGTCCTGATCCACTCACGCAGCTGTTCCCACCGGGCCCCGTCGGCGTCCGCGACGTCCACTGCGATCCAGCCGTGTCTACCGAGACCGTATCCCGCGGGCTCGGCCCCCGGTTCCGTCGCGACCACCGCTTCTGCCTCGTCGACGGTGAGCTTGACCGTCAACCGGGTGGCCTCCACGTCACTGAACACGAAGTTCTTGCCCCGCACCCGGAACGTGGGGTGCCCGTCCCACTGGGCGATGTCCACCCGCACGGCTTCGGGCAACTCGGCGACGATCTCTTCCAGGCGGCTCATGTTGTTGCCCATGTGACGATTGTCGGCAGCACCCCGACCGACCGCAACAGGCATAACGGACATACGGGATTCGCAACTGCCGGAAGTCCGGGGGTGGCGATATTCACACCTGGGGTGGATCGAATTCCCAGGACACTCGAGGGCCGGACGCAGTGTCTCCAGCGCAACCGCCGACACGGCTCGAGTTACGGCGGGGAATCTGTGGAGACCCACAAATCGGTGATCGT
>JBCEBZ010000130.1:5190-5712 GCA_039206675.1 Rhodococcus sp. (in: high G+C Gram-positive bacteria)
ATTGTCGGCAGCACCCCGACCGACCGCAACAGGCATAACGGACATACGGGATTCACTATCGTCGGACGTCCGGGGGTTTCGACGAAGAGCCCCATGACGAGGCAGGCATCCATGGCATCGATCGACGACCTTCTGTCCCAGATTCCGATCAACCAGATCGCCCGGCAACTCGGCGTCGACGAGGCCACCGCGGAGACCGCGGTGAAGTCGGCGCTGCCGACGCTCGTCGGCGGACTCGGCGCCAACGCCGAAGATCCGGGCGGCGCCGCGTCCCTGCAGAGCGCGCTGCACGATCACAGCGACACGACGCTGCTCGACGGCGGAATCGACATCGACCAGGTCGACACCGACGACGGCGACAAGATCGTGTCCAACATCTTCGGCGGCGAACGCGACCAGGTGGCGAGCACGCTGGGCGGGGTGGGCGGCGGCAGTGGAGTGGGCAGCGACCTCGTGAAGCAATTGCTGCCGATCCTCGCGCCGATCGTGCTGGCGTACATCGCCAAGCAGGTGACGGGCGGC
>JBCEBZ010000131.1:0-5708 GCA_039206675.1 Rhodococcus sp. (in: high G+C Gram-positive bacteria)
GCCAGTGGCTCTATCGAGCGGTGAAGAAGTGGAGGGCCGACGCGCTGCCGGACGAAGAGCGTCGCCCACTCGTCGTGCTCGGCGTCTCTCCCGGTCCGCGCCCACGAGGTCCGCGGACCTCGGCTTCGCACACGTCGGTGAAGCATTCCGTCGGTCACCACTGACAGCCGGAGCCGTCAGAAGTCCTCATTGATGCAGGCCAGACGATCACCGGCCATCCCCGCCTCACCGGGACCGGTCATCGTGCGCTGTGCGTGGAGCACCACGGAGTTGGCCTCACCTTCGCGAAATTCCCAGTTGACCGTCGTCGACGCTTGCGCGTTGCCACTCGCATCGGTGGTGACGTCGAGCCAGATCTCGTTCTGTGGATTCGCGTATGCGGGATCCGAAGATGGCGATTCCGGGGTAGCGGCGGGATCGACGTCGTTCTGATAGTGCGGTCCCGAATCCGAAGGCTTTGGCCCGCACGGCCGTGTGTGCGCGTGCACACCGAAGTCGCGGTTCGGCGCAAGCCCGGTCGCGGTGAACGTCACCGTCGTGCGGCCGTCCTGACCCTCGGACTCGAGACGGACGGAGGAACCCACCGGAACAGCCACTTCGTCGTAGGTGAACGCGTTATCCTCGGCGGCACCCTCCACGGGAAGTTGGAAGCCGTCGCCTGTCGTACCCGGAAGCGGGACCGGAACGCTGGTCGTCGTTTCGGCAGAAGCCGGGGGTGTCTCGACGGTGGCATCCGTCGACGCATCGTCGCTGCCGCATCCGACCGCCACGAGCGCGGTCAGGGACACTCCAGCGATTACAGTTGCTCGTCGTGTGTTCATGACCTCCCGCGTACCCTCGGAGCGGACCACCGAATCCGGCCACGACACCGGCACGGACCAATCGTGCTGTTTCCGTTGAATAACACTTCCCGTCGCGCAGCCTTTCGTGCGCAGGTGCCCGAATCGATACCGCTGGACGAAGACGGCGTCGTGATGGCCTCGGGTGGAGTCGAAGTCGTGCTGGGCCCCGGACCGGCCGTGCTCGTACTGTTGGCGCTGTGGTCGACCGCTGCGTTGCGTCGACCAGCCGCGACATTCCCGCGATTCGACGTATCCCATGAAACCCTCTCCACCACAATCATTCTCGGACGCCCGGACCGCGCTCACGAGGCCGGGATCGACACCCCGTGCGAGCTCAACGATTTCTGGCGGGTCAACGCCCACTTCGCCCGCCAGATCGTCGCCGACGTCGTTCTCGCCGACCCTCACCTCGCCGGGAAGCAGGTCGAAACCACACCAAGAAATTAGGTTAGGTTTACTTCGTGATAACGTTCACGCGCCTCCTCGCGTGCACGTGCTGCTTCGTACCTTTCGTCCGACAGCCGGGATCGACGCCCGAGTGGGCGCTGATCCTGGACGAACAGAAAGCATGACGAGCGTGAGAACATCCGTGGGCCGAATCGGCCTCGTGGCCATTACTGCAGTACTGGTGAGCACCCTGGCCGCCTGTGGGCAATCCGAAACCGTCGACGACTCCGGCGCCGCCTCGGCCGGCGAGGGCACCACGAGCTACCCGCTCGTCCTCGACAACTGCGGACAGCAGGTCACCATCGACGCCGCGCCGCAGCGGGTGGTGTCACTGGACCAGGGGTCGACCGAGATCCTGCTGTCGCTCGGCCTCGCCGACCGGCTGGTGGGCACGGCATCGTGGACGGACCCGATCCGCGAGAACCTCGCGGAGGCCAACGCGTCGGTCCCACGGCTCGCGGACAACGCCCCGACGTACGAAGTGGTCCTGAACGCCGATCCGGACTTCGTGACGGCGTCGTTCGGCCGGCACTTCAAGCAGGGCGGCGTGGCGGAGCGCGCCCGATTCGCCGAGACCGGGGTCGAGTCGTACCTGTCTCCCACCGACTGTGACAACGGAGTCAGCATCAACGGTGGCGGCAAACGCACGACCCCGCTGACGATGGACGCGCTGTACCAGGAAATCAGCGAACTCGCGGCGGTGTTCGACGTGACCGAGCGGGGCACCCAGCTGATCAGCGAACTGAAGGAACGAGAAGCCGCAGCCCTGGGATCCATCGACAAGTCGACGGTGTCGACGGCCTTCTGGTTCGCCGACACCAAGAGTCCGTACGTGGCCGGAGGCCTGGGGTCCGCGAGCCTCCTCGCCGGCTCCGTCGGTGCCACCAATGTGTTCTCCGACCTCACCGACGACTGGTCGCCCGTGGGCTGGGAGATCGTGGTCGAACGGAACCCGGACGTCCTCATCCTCGGCGACCTGCTCCGCAACCGATTCCCCGGCGACCTGCTGGCGGACAAGATCGCCTTCCTCGAATCCGATCCGGTGACGCAGAACCTCGATGCGGTGCGCAACAAGCGATACATCGCCCTGCACGGCGCGGAGATGAACCCGTCGATCCGCGCCGTCGACGGCCTCGAGAAGGTCGCTGCCGGCCTTCGCGATCAGAAGGTCCCGTCCTGACCGCGGTCCTCGACCACGCCGGTACCGGTGCCCCCGCACCGGTTCGGCGGCGGTGGGTGTTCGGGACACTGATCGCGGCCGGCGGGATCGTCGCGCTCGGACTGTCGATTCTCGTCGCGGTCACCCTCGGCCCGGCCGACGTCTCACTGGTCAACGTTCGCGACGTGCTGCTCAATCACCTGGGGCTCGCGGACATCCCGGTACGGCTGTCGAAGAACGCGATCGTGTGGGAGGAGCGCCTGCCCCGTGCCCTGGTCGCCGCCGCGTGTGGCGCCGGACTCGGACTCTGCGGTGTCATCATGCAGTCACTGCTGCGCAACCCGCTCGCCGACCCGTTCGTCCTGGGAATCTCGTCGGGCGCATCGACGGGCGCAGTGGTGGTGGGCGTGCTCGGGGTCGGTGGAGCCGCGCTCGGACTGTCCGGAGGCGCGTTCATCGGCGCACTGGTCGCGTTCGGGCTGGTGTTGCTGCTCGCCCACCTCTCCGGCGGCAACAACGACCGTGTCATCCTCGCGGGCGTCGCGAGCACCCAATTGTTCTCGGCGCTCACGTCGTTCGTCATCTTCGCGTTCGCCGACTCCGACGAAACCCGCGGCGTGATGTTCTGGTTGCTCGGCTCCCTCGAGGGCGTCCGCTGGGACGACGTGACCCTGTGCGCGATCATCGTGTTCGCCGGTACCGCCCTGTGCCTACGCTACGCGTACGTTCTCGACGCCTTCTCCTTCGGCGACGAGGTGGCTGCGTCGCTCGGCATCGCAGTCGGCAAGGTTCGACTCCTGCTGCTCGTGGTCACGGCGATCATCACGGCGACCCTCGTCAGCGTCGCCGGGGCGATCGGCTTCGTCGGACTCGTTCTCCCCCACGCGGCACGATTCCTCGTCGGCCCCACACACAGCCGGCTGATCCCGGCGACCGCAGTGATCGGCGCCGTCTTCATGGTGTGGGTGGACGCCGTCTCGCGGGTCGCGTTCGCACCCACCCCGCTTCCGGTGGGTGTCGGCACCGCCCTCGTCGGCGTTCCCGCGTTCATCGTCATCCTGTCCCGGCGAAGGAGAGCCCAGTGACACTCCACGCAAACGGTGTCACCTGGAACCGGGGAGGCGCATTGGTGGTCGACGGCGTCACCGTCACACCGGAACAGGGTGCGACGGTGGGCCTGCTCGGACCCAACGGATCCGGCAAGTCGTCACTCCTGCGGCTGCTGAACGGCGTCGTCCGCCCCACCGCGGGTGTCGTGACACTCGACGGCAACGACCTCGCCGGCGTCCGTCGCAAGGACATTGCGCGCGCTGTCGCCGTCGTGAGCCAGCACGCCGACACCGATGTCGACATCAGTGTGCGCGACGTGGTGCGACTCGGACGCATTCCCCACCGCGGAACGTTCGGCGGCAACCCCGCCGCCGACGACGCCGCCGTCGCCGCCGCGCTCGAGCACACCGGCCTCACCTCGAAGGCGGACCGACTCTGGCACAGACTGTCCGGTGGCGAGAAGCAACGAGTGCAGATCGCCCGTGCCCTGGCTCAACAACCGCGCGAGCTGCTCCTCGACGAGCCGACCAATCATCTCGACATCCACCACCAGCTGGAGTTGCTCTCGCTCGTCACACGGCTGCCGGTCACCAGCGTGATCGCACTGCACGACCTCAACCTCGCCGCCATGTTCTGCGACACGGTCATCGTGCTGAAGGAGGGTCGCGTCGTCGCCGGCGGGCCCCCCGCCGAGGTGCTGACGTCGGACCTGATCGCCCAGGTGTACAACGTCCGCGCCGAGATACTCGTCGACGAGGCGAGCGGACGGTTGTCCATCCTGTTCGAGCCGGGTCCGGTTCCTGTCCCCGTCCACTGAGGAATCACAACCCGTGACGGAGACGGACACTCGTCGGCGCGTTGTGGGCCGATGGTCGCTGCTGCGCAGTCTGACCGCGGCAACCCCCGATGTCCGGCTGCTCGTTCTCACCCAACTCGCATTCAACGTCGGCTTCTTCATGGTGCTGCCCTATCTGTCGGTGTACCTGTTCGAGGATCTCGGTCTGCGAGCGGCGTTCGTCGGAGCCGTGCTCGGCCTCCGCACGTTCTCGCAGCAGGGGCTGTTCTTCGTCGGCGGTTCGCTCGCCGATCGCTGGGGCGTCAAACCGGTGGTCCTCACGGGTTGTGTCTGCCGCATCCTCGGATTCGCCGGGTTGGCACTGTTCACGTCGGTACCCGGGATCGTGGTCGCGACCGTCCTGACCGGGTTCGCGGGCGCCCTGTTCTCGCCCGCTGTCGAAGCGGCCCTCGCCGCGGCCGCGGGTGGAACGGACGACGGGGGAACGTCCCGGGTGGACGCGTTCGCTCTGTTCAACGTGTGCGGGCAAATCGGGTCGTTCGGCGGGCCGCTCGTCGGGTCGGTACTGCTGCTCGCCGATTTCTCGGCCGCGTGCCTCGCCGCGGCCGGGGTATTCGTCGCCATCCTGCTCGCGCACGTGCGGTGGCTGCCGTCCGGGCCCGGCGCGCACGCCACCGATCGCTGGCGCGACGGCTGGCGGGAAGTACTCGGGAACAGGCCGTTCCTCCTCTTCGCCGGCGCGATGAGCACGCAATTGGTCGCGTACAACCAGCTGTACCTGCTGCTGCCACTGGAGGTGGAGAGGGTCTGGGGCTCGCAGTCCCCGCTCGGCTGGTTCTTCGCCCTGTCGTCGGTATTCGTCGTCGCCGCCCAACTGCCCATCACGAAACGGGCGCACAGCCACGCCGCCCTTCCCCTCGGTTTCGCGGTCATGGCCGTCGGTTTCGGCGTCATGGCCCTCGCCGTCCCCGCCCAACTCCGCGGGATACCCGGACTCATTCCACCCGCAGGCTTCGTGCTCCTGCTCGCACTCGGCCAGATGATCGCCATGCCGGTCGCACGAGATGCGATTGCCCGCATGGCCTCCGGCCGCCGGCTCGGAACCTACTACGGCCTGTTCGCCTCCATCGGTGGGGCCGCGGTCCTGCTCGGATCCGTCGCCCTCGGCGCGCTGATCGACGCCGTACCGTCCACCGGGTGGTCCCTCGCCGCACCGTGGTGCGCCGTCGGAGCACTCCTCGCCGGCAGTGCATTGACCGTCCGTGTTCTCCTCCCGCACGTTCGGAACATCGACGGCGGATGATCGACCGGATGCTCGCGCCGACACTCACATCCGCACCGCCTCGACGGTGGCCTGAGGCGCGAGAGCCTCAGGTTGCAGAGGAGTTCGGCAGGTATCCGGCGCCGATGTCGT
>JBCEBZ010000132.1:0-758 GCA_039206675.1 Rhodococcus sp. (in: high G+C Gram-positive bacteria)
GTGCCGTGTTGGTCGTCGTGCATGACCGGCATGTCCAGGGCGTCGAGGAGGCGGGATTCCAGTTCGAAGCATCGGGGGGCGGCGATGTCCTCGAGGTTGACGGCACCGAAACTCGAGCGCAGGGCTACGAGGATGCGGACGATCTCGTCGACGTCGGTGGTGTCGAGGACGAGTGGGATGGCGTTCAGGTCGGCGAACTTCTTGAAGAGGGCGGCTTTGCCTTCCATCACGGGCAGGGAGGCGGCTGCCCCGATGTGGCCGAGACCGAGCACCGCGGTGCCGTCACTGACGACGGCGACGAGCCGTGACGCCCAGGTGTGGGTGTCGGCGACGGTCGGGTTGGCGTGAATCGCGCGGCTGACCTGTGCGACTCCGGGGGTGTAGGCAATGGACAGGTCACGTCTGTCCTCGAGTGGGGTGGTCAGGGCGATCTCCAGTTTGCCGCCCCGGTGTGCCTGGAAGATGTCGTCGTCGGTGAGGACTATGCCGGCCGCGCGGGTGGGAGAGAGGGTCACCTGAAGGGTCCTTGTCTGAAATGGTCGGGCGGATGCGAATGCGTCCCGTGTCTGATCCCGGTGCCGGGTCGATGCGGCGATTGTGTGGCGACGGGTACGAGGGCGCCCGTGCATTTCGACGCGTGGCACCCTCGTACCGGGTTTGTCGTCGGTCAGTCCGCCGTTGCCGCGAAGTGGAGAATCTGTACCCCTCCGTCGGCGAAGTTGGGTACGTCCGCTTGCGCGGCTGTCCCCTCGGCGGAG
>JBCEBZ010000132.1:768-5683 GCA_039206675.1 Rhodococcus sp. (in: high G+C Gram-positive bacteria)
GTCGAAGTCTGCTTCGAAGATCGCGATGAACGGCGCGACGGCGTCGGCGGAGGAAATGTCCATCGTGTAGCGGAGCGCTCGTATCCCGGGAAGCTTCCTCGCCAGCGGGAGGTGTGTGTCGCGGTAGTAGGTGCGGAATGAATCCGGTTCGGTCGGTTGGCCGTAGAGGACCATCAGTGTGTACATGGGTACCTTCGGTTGCAGTTGTCACGGGTCACGTCGGTAGGGTGCCCTCGTCTCACGGCGCGTGCCGGGACGCGCGTGGGGTCAGGATCGGTCCTGGGCCACCGGATTCCGGTGGGGATCCCACTGCACCAGTACATGATCCGGTCCCCGGAACGAGGTGTTGGCTGAGTAGGTCCACTGCTGATCCTCCACGAGGTCCATGTTCGGAAGCCGCTGGGTCATTTCTTCGAGCATGACCTGCATTTCCATTCGGGCCAGGGGCTGTCCGAGGCAGAGATGGACTCCCCACCCGAAAGCGAGATGTTGGTCGGCGTTCGTGCGGGTGATGTCGAAAGAGTCGCCGTCGGCGAATACCGCATCGTCGTGGTTGGCGGATCCGGTCAGGACCAGGATGCGTTCGCCCGCGGGGATGTCGAATCCTCCGATACTGACCGGCCGTGTGGTCACTCGCCGCCACGTCGGGACCGAGGACGCGTACCGCAGAATTTCTTCGACGGCATTCGGGATCAACGAAGGATCGTTGCAGAGCATTTCCCACTGGTCGCGGTTCTCGAGCAACACCTTGAAACCGCTCGCGGCCGCGTTGGTGGTGGTCTCGTGGGCGGCGTACAGGTGACTCTGCATGATCTGGGTGAGGTACGTGCGATCCCAGACGTCGTCGTTTCCTGCCTTCTGCCATGCCTTGATCCCATTGCTGACGTAGTCGTCTCCGGGATTCTCGATGAGGCGGTCGACGTGTTCGCGGGCGTACTCGAGATAGGCGGCGAACTCCTTCGCCAGCTCCACCTGTTGCTCGTCGGTCGGACGCCCCCAGACCCAGAGTGCGAAACGTGAGGCGTATTCGCGGACTCGTTCGACCTCGGCCTCCGGCACGCCCATCAGGATGAAGGCGGTCAGGGCCGGCACCTTGAACGTCAGGTCCGTGACCAGATCCGCTGTGCCGTTCTTGATGATCGCATCGACGCTCTCGCGGACGAAACGGCGCGTGTACGGTTCGAGTTCGGCGATCCGATCATCGGTGAGTCCCTTGCGTAACACTCGGCGGCGCTTGGTGTGCAGCGGTGGGTCTTCGTCGACGAGCTGTGTCGAGGGTACGTAGTCGACCGCCGCCAGTTGCTCCATGGCCGCGGGGCAGGGGGGTTTGATCATCTCGACTGCGACCGAGGCGCTGTAGGATTCGGTGTCCTTGAAGATTGCGACGACGTCGTCGTATCGGCTCACGACCCAGTACCCGATTTCGGGACTGTAGAAGACCGGCTCTTCCGTGCGGGCCCGGGTGTATACGGCGTAGGGATCCTGCAGGTAGTCCTCGGCGAAGGGGTTGAAGTCCGCGGCGAATTGACTCACCGGGCACCTTCCCTGAGTTGTCGAGTCATACTGTGTGGCAGTGGTTTCGGTCATGTCGATGCTCCTGTAGGTGACGGGAGTGGAAGGTGTCTAACGGTTTCGGGGAGTTCGGTGGCGGTCAGAGATCGAGGACGAGCCGAGGTGACCGGGCCCGGGAGCAGCAGATCATCATGACGTCGTTCTCAGCCTGTTCGTCCTCGTCGAGGATCTGGTCGCGGTGGTCGATCTCACCGTCCAGAACGGTGGTTTCGCAAGACCCGCAGACGCCTTCGGCGCAACTGTTCGGTGCCTTGATGCCGCATTCGAGGAGAGCGTCGAGGATGGTCTGGTCCGGTGCAATGGTGAGCGTCCTGCGTGATCTGACGAGTTCGACCTCGAAGGCGACCTCCTTGTCGGGGTCGAGATCGGCGGCAGTTCCGGAGAAGTGTTCCACGTGAAGCTGTTTGGACAGTCCGAGATCGGTACAGCGGGTGGTCACGGCGTCGAGGAGTCGTTCCGGTCCGCAGCTGTAGATCTGTACATTCGGATCAAGTTCAGGAGGCAGCAGATTGTCGATGTTCAGCCGAGTCCCGTCGTCGGACACGCACAGCTGGACGGGGTCTCGTCCGCCGAGGGATTCGAGGAAGGCCATCTTGCTGCGGGAGCGGCCGGCATAGACGAGCCGAAACCGGCGGCGTTGGGCGTCCGCAGCCCGCATCATGGGCAGGATCGGGGTGATTCCGATTCCGCCGGCGATGAAAAGGTACTCGGCTGCAGGTTTGAGGGGAAAGTTGTTCCGCGGATGGGACGCGGTGAGGATCATTCCTTTCTTCACCTCGTCGTGAATGTACCGGGAACCCCCACGACTGTCGGGGTCGCGCAAGACCGCCACCTCGTAGCGGGACCGATCGTCCGGTGCGCTGTGCAGTGAATATTGACGCACCATCGTGTCGGCGAGGTGAAGGTCGATGTGAGCACCCGCTTCCCACGTCGGAAGATTGTTTCCTGCGTGATCGATCAGGCTCAAGGTGAGTACGTCGTCGCATTCTCGGCGAACTTCGTCCACGACCAGATTCAGGGGAACTGTCGGGTCGGACGCGTCGGCGGGCATATCGGCCTCCAGAGGGCAGGGGAAGCGGAGATCGTCGTTCTCGGACGAAGTCGGTTGTGTGGGGAGACAACCACCGTGTGGTCCTGTCTCCGTGTGGTTTTCCTCACTAGAGCTTATGAAGTCGCCGAACTCACAGGTATCCACTGAACGCCACATGCTGTCCATCTAGCGTCAGCGGCTCGATCGTGGGTGACGGTCCCCATTGCCGCATGGGCCTGCCCGGACACGGGTCGATCCCGTGCCGGTCGGGCGTGCGCGCTGATGCCCGGTGGGCTACCGCCGGCCGGGGATCGGCGAGCTCATCGCCGCCCGCAGTGTTTGGGAGGGTGTTTCCCCGAATTTCCGCTCGTACTGACTGGCGAACCGCCCCAGGTGATTGAATCCCCATCGAAATGCCACACCGCTGATCGTGGTCGTGTCGTCTGCCCGGAGCAGGTCGGAGCGGACACCATCGAGGCGCAGTTGTCGGATGTAGGTGGCCGGGGACATCCCGAACTGTTCCTGGAACAGGTTTTGGAGTTGGCGGGCTCCGACACCGGCGATCGCGGCGAGGTCGCCGACCGTGAGTTGGGAGCCGGGAGAGGACTCGACGTGGTCGAGGACCTTCTGTACGGCACGCGGGTGGCGGGATTCGAGGGGCGCGTAGACCTGCGCGGACATCGAATGGTGTTGCTGAACCAGCAGACCCGAGATCAGTGCCCGTTCCAGGTAGTCGGTCTGTGTTGCCAGCCCGGCCGTCGGTGTGATGTGCGGATCGTCGAGCGAGTCGAGAAGAATCTCGAGCAGGGACAACCATCGTGCCCCGGCGGGACTGGTCAGGTCCATCGCCAGATCGAATCGGACCCGCTGGTCGACCGGCCGTCCCAGGATCTTGGCCAACTCGCTCTCGAGGGCGGCACGGTCGATCTTGATGCAGATCTGTGTCGCGTCGGCGTGCCAGAGCGGCAGAATCGTGTGTTCGTTCGGGGTGAAGACGGCGGCTCGCTGGGGAGTGGCGATCATGTCCTGGTCGCCGCACCCGGAGACCACCGTGCCTCTCACCGGCACGTTGACATGGTAGGTGCCCAGATCACCCGGGTCGACCAGTGCGTCGCTGCCGAACCTGGCTCGCCCGATGGTGAGGTGGTTCAGTCGGACCGCGGTCAACTCCGCGCACGAGAGTCGACTCTGCCCTTCGACCAGGGTGATGCGCGCGGGATAGAAGACGTGGTTCAGGCTGGCCCGGAATTCGTCGATGTCCTCGGTGACGCACCGCATGGCCGTATCGGCCTGGGAGGAGAGGGCGACGGCATCTGTCGGCCGAGGTTGTGGAGTGTGTGCGATGTCGTTCATGGACAACCTCCTGCTCGCGGTGTCTGCACTGCGGCGGCGCGTGTTTCCGTTAGCGGACATCCGATTGCCGGAAGCGGATTTCGCGGTGCGTCGGCTCTCACTAATTTCGTACTCACAGTGGCTCCGGTCACATTACGTATCAGTGTAGAGGAGACCCTCCCATGACTCAGACACTCGAGCCCACGAGCCTGGCAACCGCCGACCTCGACGCTTCCCGCCCGAACCGTGAGGTGATCGCCAAGGCGACCGCACTGATCCCATTGATCCGGCAGTACGCCGATCAGGGGTCGGCCGACCGGCGGGTGGCACCGGAGATGATCGCCGCGTTGGAAGCGGAAGGCCTGTTCAAGCTGTTCGTGCCCCGCCGATACGGCGGGTACGAGGAGAACCTGCGGACCGCGATGGAGACCGTCGCCGAGGTCGCCCGCGGAGACGGCTCGACCGCGTGGGTGGTGGCGCTGCTGAACGTGTGCACCTGGTTCGGTACGACCTTCTCCCAGCAGGCGCAGGACGAGGTGTTCGGTGCGAATCCTGACGCGAAATGCTCCGGCATCTTCACTCCCGGCAGCAAGGCGGAGCGGGTCGCGGGCGGTTACATGGTCAGCGGACAGTGGCCGTACTCGTCCGGATCGTTCGCGGCGGACTGGGCGACCCTCGGTATCGCCCTCGACGTGGAGGAAGGTGAGGACCCGCGCGCCCTGGCTCTCATCCCCAAGGAGGCGTGGACGATCACGCCGACCTGGTTCGTGGCCGGGATGAAGGGATCGGGCAGCGACACCATCGTCGTCGAGGACCACTTCGTTCCCGAGCACCGGATTCAGCGGTTCGTCGACATGCGGGAGGCGGACTTCGCCACCCCGCACAGGAGCACCGAACGCAACTCCAACATGGCTTTCATTCCCGTCGCCGCACTGATCTTGGTCGGAGCGCAACTCGGGCTGGCCCGCCACGCCCTGGAAC
>JBCEBZ010000133.1:0-9240 GCA_039206675.1 Rhodococcus sp. (in: high G+C Gram-positive bacteria)
GGGATTCGGAGGAATCGACGCCGATCAGCATGAGCACGAACAGGAACAGCATCATGACCGCGCCGGTGTAGACCACGATCTGCACGACGCCGAGGAAGAGCGCGCCCTGGGCGATGTAGAACACGGCCAGGATGATCATGGTCGTGGCGAGGAAGATCGCCGAGTAGACGGCCTTCGTCGCGCTGACCACTCCGAGCGCGCCGATCACCGCCACGGTCGCGAGGACCCAGAACTGCACGCCCTCGCCGGTCGAGGTCTGGGTGAAGGGTTCCGCGACCAGTTGGACCGCGGACGGCATCGTGTTCACCACGTCGGCTCTCCTCCCTCGATCACGGCGTGTCCCCCGCCGTGTCGTCTGCCTCCGACTCGTCCTGCGGCGCGGGCGCCGCTCCCCCGGTCACCGTGCCGCGGTAGTAGTCCTCGGCCGTGGTGCCCGGGGCCATCGGGTGCGGCGAATCGACCATGCCGGGCTCGAGCGGTGCCAGCAGCCGGTCCTTCTCGTAGATCAGGCCGGCACGGTTGTCGTCGGCCATCTCGTATTCGTTGGTCATGGTCAGCGCCCGTGTCGGGCACGCCTCGATGCACAGTCCGCACCCGATGCAGCGCAGGTAGTTGATCTGGTACACCCGGCCGTACCGCTCGCCGGGCGAGAAGCGTTCCTCGTCGGTGTTGTCGGCGCCCTCGACGAAGATGGCGTCGGCGGGGCACGCCCAGGCGCACAGTTCGCACCCGATGCACTTCTCCAGGCCGTCCGCGTACCGGTTCAGCTGATGTCTGCCGTGATAGCGCGGCGCCGTCGGCGTCTTCTCCTCCGGGTAGAACTCGGTGTTCGATTTCTTGAACATCGTGGAGAAGGTCACGCCGAATCCCGCTATGGGGCCGAGGAATTTAGTCATCGCTGTTCTCCTGAGTCGATCCGGTGGAGTGCGCGCTGGTGACGGAGACGGGCGTGCGCCGGAACGCGGGCAGCGTCTGACCCGGCATCGGCGGAACCGGATATCCACCGGCCATGGGGTCGAACGGTTCGAGTGTCTCCGGGGACGGTTCGGTGCGGTCGCGCGGCTCGGCCGGCTTCTCGGGTGCGCGAACGCGGCCCGGACGCAGGCGCTTCCACAGCAGCGCCACCACGACGAGGGCCACGACGAGGCCCGCGACGACGAGGGTGATCGTCCGGGCGTCGTAGCCCTCGTTGCGGAAGGCCCGGACGGTGGCGACGATCATGACCCACACCAGCGAGATCGGGATCAGGATCTTCCAGCCGAGACCCATGAACTGGTCGTACCGCAGCCTGGGCAGTGTGGCGCGCAACCAGACGAACACGAACAGGAAACCCCAGACCTTCAACGTGAACCACAGCACCGGCCACCAGCCGGAGTTCGCGCCGTCCCACAGGCTCAGCGGGAACGGCGCGTGCCAGCCGCCGAGGAACAGGGTGGTGGCGAGGGCCGAGACGGTCACCATGTTCACGTACTCGGCGAGCATGAACATCGCGAACTTCAGCGAGGAGTACTCGGTGTGGAACCCGCCGACCAGTTCGCCTTCGGCCTCGGGCAGGTCGAAGGGCGCCCGGTTGGTCTCACCCACCATCGAGGTGACGTAGATGAGGAACGACGGAAGCAGCAGGAAGACGTACCAGGTGTGCTGCTGGGAGGCGACGATGCCCGACGTGGACATCGTTCCGGCGTCCAGGAAGACGGCCGCGAACGACAACGCCATCGCGATCTCGTACGAGATCACCTGCGCCGTCGACCGCAGACCGCCCAGCAACGGGTACGTGGAACCGGACGCCCAGCCGGCGAGCACGATGCCGTAGACGCCGATCGACGTGGCCGCGAGGACGTAGAGCACCGCCACCGGCAGGTCCGTGAGCTGTAACGGCGTGTAGTGCCCGAAGATCGACACCGCAGGCCCGAACGGGATCACCGCGAACGCCATGAACGCGGGCACCGCGGCGATGATCGGCGCCAGGATGTAGATCGGCTTGTCCACACCCTTCGGGACGATCCCCTCTTTCAGGGCGAGCTTGATGCCGTCGGCGAGACTCTGCAGCATGCCCCGCGGGCCGACCCGGTTCGGGCCGACGCGCATCTGCATCCAGGCCATCACCTTGCGTTCGGCCAGGATCGTGAGAAGCGGGGTGAGGACGAGGAACACGAAGACGGCCAGCGCCTTGCCGAGCACCAGCCACCACGGGTCGTGCCCGAACAGTGCCGGGTCGGGGTAGACGGCCGCGATCGTCACAGCGCACCTCCCGGCGCGATCCCGTTGGTGCCTGCGGCGCGGCGAACGTTCACGACGGTCCCCGCCCCGGCGGCGAGTTGCCGGTAGACCGCGGAGCCGGGCGAGTTGAGGGGCAGCCACACCACCCGATCCGGCATGTCGGTGATCGCCAACGGCAGCGTGACGGCGCCTCGTTCCGTCGTGACGGTGACCGGATCTCCGTCACCGGCACCCGATTCCGCCGCCGACGCCGCGGACATCCGCACGACCGGGGTGCGCGCCGTCCCCGCCAGGTGCGGTTCGCCGTCCTGCAAGCGCCCCGAGTCGAGCAGCATCCGCCAGGTGGCGAGCACGGCCTCCCCCGCCCCGGGTTCCCGCCGCGGTGACTGCGGGATGTCGGGGGGATCCGGGAAGTCACCGTCCCAGGCGCCGAGTCGCTCGAGTTCCCGCCGTGCGGTCGCCGCGTCGGGGAGACCGAGCGGGACACCCATTTCGCCGGCGATCGCGTGGAGCACCCGCTGATCGGGCATCGCCCCGGTGCCGCGGAGGGCGGCGTCGAAATCCCGTGTGCGCCCCTCCCAGTCGAGGAAGGTGCCCGGCTTCTCCATGACCGGTGCGATGGGGAACACCACGTCCGCGCGGTCGGTGACCGCGCTGTGGCGCAGTTCCAGGCTCACGACGAACCCGGCCGCCCCGACGGCCGCCGACGCGGCCTGCGGGTCGGGAAGGTCGTCCACCTCCACCCCGCCGATCACCAGCGCCCCCAGCGTCCCGGACTCGGCCGCGGCGAGGATGCCCGCGGTGTCGCGGCCCGCGGTGTCCGGCAGATCCGCGACGTTCCACACCGACGCGACCTGCCGCCGGGCCTCGGGATCACCCACCGGCCTGCCACCCGGGAGCAGTCCGGGCAGCGCGCCCGCCTCGAGTGCTCCGCGTTCACCGGCCCGCCTCGGCACCCAGGCCAGCCGGGCCCCGGTCGCGTCGGCGAGCCGGACCGCGGCGGACAACGCCCCCGGCACCGCGGCGAGCCGCTCCCCCACCACGACCACCGCACCCGGTCGGCCGAGCAACTCGGTGACCCGCGCATCCAACTCGCCCGTGCGCAGTGCGTCGAGGACCTCCGGCTCCGCATTGGGCGCGGCCCGCAGCAGTCTGCCGGACACCTTCTCCAGGCCGCGGGACGTGTACGGGGCGATCGAGTACACCGGCACGGCCTTCGTGCGGGCCGCCTTGCGCAGCCGCAGGAACACGATCGGCGACTCCTCCTCCGGCTCGAACCCGGCGAGGAGGACGACCGGCGCGGCGTCGAGATCGTCGTAGGTCACCGCGAGTCGCTGCCCCGCCACCCTGGCCGCCAGGAAGTCGGCCTCCTCACCGGAATGGGCGCGACTGCGGAAGTCGATGTCGTTGGTGCCGAGCGCCGTTCGCGCGAACTTCGCGTAGGCGTAGGCGTCCTCCCATGTGGACCGGCCCCCGACGAGAACACCCGTCCTGCCCCGCGCTGCGGTCAGTCCCCGCGCCGCGACGGCCAGCGCCTCCGACCAGGACGCGGGTGCCAGCGTGCCGTCGTCGCCGCGAACCAGAGGGGTGGTGATCCGGTCGCGCTGAGTGGCGTAGGCGAACGCCCACCGCCCCTTGTCGCAATTCCATTCCTCGTTGACCTCGGGATCGTCGCCCGCAAGCCGCCGCAATACCGTGCCCCGCCGATGATCGGTGCGCTGGGCACAGCCGCTCGCACAGTGCTCGCACACGCTGGGGCTGGAGATCAGATCGAACGGGCGGGCCCGGAACCGGTACGCGGTACCCGTCAGCGCGCCCACCGGGCAGATCTGGACGGTGTTGCCGGAGAAGTACGACTCGAACGGTTCCTTCGCGTAGATCCCGACCTGCTGCAGCGCACCCCGCTCCATCAGTTCGACGAACGGGTCACCCGCAACCTGCTGGGAGAACCGGGTACACCGCGCGCACAGCACACAACGCTCACGGTCGAGGAGGACCTCCGTGGACAGCGGAATCGGCTTGGGGAACGTGCGTTTGATCTCCCCGAAGCGCGACTCCGCGCGCCCGTTGGACATCGCCTGATTCTGCAACGGGCACTCGCCGCCCTTGTCGCACACCGGACAATCCAGGGGATGGTTGATCAGCAACAACTCCATCACCCCCTTCTGCGCCTTGTCCGCCACCGGCGACGTCAACTGCGTGTGCACCACCATGCCCTCGGTGACCGTCGTGGTGCACGACGCGAGCGGCTTCCGCTGCCCCTCCACATCCACGAGGCACTGACGGCACGCACCCACCGGGTCCAGCAACGGATGATCACAGAACCGCGGGATCTGGATACCGATCATCTCCGCCGCACGAATCACCAACGTGCCCTTGGGAACACTCACCTCCACCCCGTCGATAGTGACGGTGACTGCGTCACGGCTCGCTTCGCTCGCGGGCGCCGGGGCTGTCACGCGCGCTCTTCCCTCGTCACTCATCCGCTGCGCTCCCTCGCTCCGGAACATGGCTCGCTCCGCTCGCGGGCGCCAGGGCCTTCACGCGCGCTCTTCCCTCGTCACTCATCCGCTGCGCTCCCTCGCTCCTCGGTCCAGATCGCGCGGCCCTGGCGGTCATGCGTCCACCCCCGCCATCAGCGTGGACTGGTGCGGGTCGAACGGGCAGCCGCCCTGCTCGAAGTGCGCGAGGTACTCGTCGCGGAAGTACTTGATGGAGGACATGATCGGGCTCGCCGCACCGTCACCGAGAGCACAGAACGACTTGCCGAGAATGTTGTCCGCGATGTCGAGCAACTTCTGCAGATCCGCATCGGTCCCCTCCCCCCGCTCGAGCCGCTCCAGGATCTGCACCAGCCAATAGGTGCCCTCCCGGCACGGCGTGCACTTGCCGCACGACTCGTGCGCGTAGAACTCCGTCCAGCGGAGCACGGCGCGCACCACGCACGTGGTCTCGTCGAAGATCTGCAGGGCCTTGGTGCCCAGCATCGACCCGGCGGCGCCGACACCCTCGTAGTCGAGGGCGACGTCGAGATGCTCGTCGGTGAAGATCGGCGTCGACGAACCGCCCGGCGTCCAGAACTTCAACCGGTGCCCGGCGCGAACTCCGCCCGCGTACCCGAGCAACTCCCGCAACGTGATTCCGAGCGGGGCCTCGTACTGTCCGGGTGTGGTCACGTGCCCGGACAGGGAGTAGAGGGTGAACCCGGGCGACTTCTCGCTGCCCATCGACCGGAACCACTCGATGCCGTTCACGATGATCGGCGGGACGCTCGCGATCGACTCGACGTTGTTGACGACGGTCGGCGACGCGTAGAGGCCGGCCACCGCGGGGAACGGCGGACGCAGCCTCGGCTGGCCGCGGCGCCCCTCCAGCGAGTCGAGCAGCGCCGTCTCCTCGCCGCAGATGTACGCCCCGGCACCCGCGTGCACGACCAACTCGAGGTCGAACCCGGTGCCCAGGATGTTCTTGCCGAGGTAGCCCGCCGCGTATGCCTCCGCGACCGCGGCCTGCAGCCGGCGCAGCACCGGCACCACCTCGCCGCGCACGTAGATGAAGGCGTGCCCGGCGCGGATCGCGTACGCCGCGATGATGACGCCCTCCACGAGCGCGTGCGGCGTGGCCAGCATGAGCGGCATGTCCTTGCAGGTGCCCGGTTCGGACTCGTCCGCGTTGACCACGAGGTAGTGCGGTTTGTCGTCGCCCTGCGGGATGAACGACCACTTCATGCCGGTCGGGAACCCGGCACCGCCGCGGCCGCGCAGTCCGGCCTCCTTGACCGTGGAGATCACCTCGTCCGGCTCCATGCGCAGCGCCTTCTGCAGGCCCTCGTACCCGTCGTGGCGGCGGTACGTGTCGAGGGTCCAGGATTCGGGCTCGTCCCAGTAGCGGCTCAGGACCGGGGTCAGTGGCATGTCAGTCTCCCTTCCGTCCAGGGTCGGTGGCGGCCGGGTTCGTTTCGGAGGTGGACCGGTCCGGAGGCACCGTCGCCGACGGGGCAGGCGCCGGCTCGTCCTTCGTCGATTCCGCCGCCACCGCCTCGGTGTCCCGCGACGGCGGCTCCGGGACGAGGGACGTCTCCGCCGGATCCGGCGCCGTCATGCCCCGTTCCCGCGCAACGCGCAGGCCGGCCAGTGTGGCGTCGCCGGCGGTGCCGCCGTCCGCCAGTGCACCGGGACGCTCGTCGGGGAACCCGGCGAGAATGCGGGCGGTCTCCCGGAACGTGCACAGCGTTGCGCCCCGGCTCGGCGACACCCGATCCCCCGACCGCAGCGAATCGACGAGCGAGCGGGCCGACTCGGGGGTCTGATTGTCGAAGAACTCCCAGTTCACCATCACCACGGGGGCGTAATCGCACGCCGCGTTGCACTCGATGTGCTCCAGCGTCACCTTGCCGTCCGCGGACGTGCCACCGTGCGGCAGATCGAGATGCTCCTCCAGCGCGGCGAGGATCGCGTCGCCGCCCATGACCGCGCACAACGTGTTGGTGCACACCCCGACGTAGTAGTCGCCGGTCGGATCGCGCCGGTACATCGAATAGAACGTCGCGACCGCAGCCACCTCGGCGCCGGTCAACCCGAGCCGGCCGGCGCAGAATTCGATCCCCGCCGGCGTGATGCACCCGTCCTCCGCCTGAACCAGATGTAACAGCGGCAGCAGCGCGGAGCGTGAATTCGGGTAACGCGCGACGACGACATCGGCGTCGGCGTCGAGCCGCGCCCGGACCTCCTGCGGATACTCCTCCCGCGCACCCGGCCGCACCAGCCGACCCTGCTCCTCCGGCCTCGGCCCGAACTCGATGAAAACGGGTGGTTGCGCCGGCGCGGCTCGCTCGGTCATCGATCCACTCCCCCCATGACGGGATCGATGCTCGCGACCGCGGCAATCACATCCGCCACCATGCCGCCCTCACACGTGGCCGCCACCGACTGCAGATTCGTGAACGACGGATCCCGGAAATGCACCCGGTACGGGCGCGTGCCGCCGTCGCTCACCATGTGCACCCCGAGCTCACCCCGCGGCGACTCCACCGCCACATACACCTGGCCCGGCGGCACCCGGAAGCCCTCCGTCACCAATTTGAAGTGATGGATCAGCGACTCCATCGACGAATCCATGATCTCGCGGACATGGCCCGGCGAATTACCCAGACCGTCCGGGCCCAACGTCAGATCCGCAGGCCACGCGATCTTCTTGTCTTCCGCCATGATCGGCCCCGGCCGCAACTTGTCGAGACACTGCTCGACGATCTTCAGCGACTCCTTCATCTCGTCGACCCGGATCAGGTAGCGGCCGTACGCGTCGCACCCGGTGTGGGTGCTGACCTCGAACTCGTAATTCTCGTACCCGCAGTACGGCTGCGACTTCCGCAGGTCGTGCGGCAGGCCCGTCGCGCGCAGCATCGGACCGGTGATCCCGAGCGCCATGCACCCGGTCAGGTCGAGATACCCGATGCCCTCGGTGCGGCCCTTCCAGATGCGGTTGTCGTTCAGCAGATTCTCCATGTCCCGCAACCGCTCCGGCAGAAGCGTCAGCAACTCGCGAACCTTCGCCACCGCCCCCTCCGGCAGATCCTGCGACAACCCACCCGGCCGGATATACGCATGGTTCATGCGCAACCCGGTGATGAACTCGAACACGTCCAGAACCAACTCACGTTCCCGGAAACCGAACAGCATCGCCGTCACCGCACCCAACTCCATCCCACCCGTGGCCAGCGCCACCAGATGCGAGGAAATGCGATTCAGTTCCATCAACATCACCCGGACGACACTCGCCCGCTCCGGCACCTGCTCCGTGATGTCGAGCAACTTCTCCACACCCAGGCAATACGCCGTCTCGTTGAAGAACGGCGACAGATAATCCATCCGCGTCACGAACGTCACGCCCTGCGTCCAGCTGCGGTACTCCAGATTCTTCTCGATCCCCGTATGCAGATAACCGATACCGCACCGGGCCTCCGTGACCGTCTCGCCCTCGATCTCCAAGATGAGCCGCAACACCCCGTGCGTCGACGGATGTTGCGGACCCATGTTCACGACGATGCGCTCCTCACCGCTCGCCGAACCCGCATCATCCGACGCCGCCTTCACCGCATCGACAACCTCGTCCCAGTCCTGACCGGCGACGGTGAAAACCGTGTCCTCGCTCATCAGTTGTACCCCCGCCGCTCGTCGGGCGGCGCGATCTCCGCGCCCTTGTACTCGACGGGAATACCGCCGAGCGGATAGTCCTTCCGCTGCGGATGACCCGGCCAGTCATCCGGCATCTCGATCCGCGTCAACGACGGATGACCGTCGAACACGATCCCGAAGAAGTCGTACGTCTCCCGCTCGTGCCAATCATTCGTCGGATACACGTCGTACAGCGACGGGATATGCGGATCCACATCCGGCACCGCCACCTCCAGACGGATCCGCCGATTGTGCGTAATCGACAACAACGGATACACCGCATGCAACTCCCGGCCGGCCTCCTGCGGGAAATGCACGCCATTCACACCCAGACACATCTCGAACCGCAGATCCGGCTCATCCCGCAACGCACGCGCCACCACCGGCAGAAACTCCCGCCGCACACCGAACGTCACCTCACCGCGAAACACCACCACCGACTCGACCGCATCCTCGAAGCCCACCCCCGACTCCGCCAGCGCCGCCCCCAACCCATCCGCCACCTCGTCGAAGTAACCCCCATACGGCCGCGGCGTACTCCCCGGCAACAACACCGGACGCACCAACCGCCCATACCCCGACGTGTCACCACTACCCCGCACCCCGAACAAACCCTTGCGGACTGCTACTACATGGCTCGCTTCGCTCGCGGGTGCCGGGACTTGGTCGTGTGGTCTTCCCTCGTCACTCACTCGCTACGCTCCCTCGCTCCTCAGTCCAGACCACACGGCCCCGGCACCAACTGCTCGGCTCGCTACGCTGCCTCGACACCGCACGGACCAGACGCCGGATCTCGGGTCGCTCCGCCCCCTCGTTCGCGCGGCGGTCATCGCAGGAGGCCCTTCAT
>JBCEBZ010000133.1:9340-13375 GCA_039206675.1 Rhodococcus sp. (in: high G+C Gram-positive bacteria)
CTCGGGTCGCTCCGCCCCCTCGTTCGCGCGGCGGTCATCGCAGGAGGCCCTTCATCTGGATGGTGGGGGTGGCGGCCAGCGCGGCCTGCTCCGCCGCACGCGCCACCTCCTCCCGGTGGACGCCGAGCGGCATCTGCTGGATCTTCTCGTGCAGCGTGAGGATCGCGTTCAGCAGCATCTCGGGCCTCGGCGGGCACCCCGGCAGGTAGATGTCGACGGGCACGATGTGGTCGACACCCTGCACGATCGCGTAGTTGTTGAACATCCCGCCCGACGACGCGCAGACACCCATCGCGAGCACCCACTTCGGCTCCACCATCTGGTCGTAGATCTGCCGCAGCACCGGCGCCATCTTCTGGCTCACCCGGCCGGCGACGATCATCAGATCGGCCTGCCGAGGAGACGCGCGGAACGCCTCCATGCCGAAGCGGGCGATGTCGAAGCGGCCGCCCGCGGTGGCCATCATCTCGATCGCGCAGCACGCGAGCCCGAAACTGGCGGGCCACAGCGAGCCCTTGCGGACGTAACCCGCAAGCCCCTCAACCGTGGTCAGCAGGAAGCCGCTCGGCAGCTTCTCCTCGATGCCCATATCCGACTCTTCTCTTCCGACTTAGCTTTTGGATCGCTGGCGGGACCGATCAGTCCCAACTGAGACCGCCGCGCCGCCACTCGTACGCGTAGGCGACGGAGACGTTGAAGATGAACAGGGCCATGGCCCCGAGACCGAAGAAGCCGAGGGCGTCGAAATGCACAGCCCACGGATAGAGGAACACGATCTCGATGTCGAAGATGATGAACAGCATGGCCGTCAGGTAGTACTTCACCGGGATGCGGCCCGCGCCCAGCGGCGAGGACGTCGGTTCGATCCCGCACTCGTAGGCGTCGAGCTTGGCACGGTTGTAGCGTCTCGGACCGACGATCCTCGCCACGATCACGGAGAACACCGCGAACGCGACCGCAATCGCCCCGAGCACGAGGATCGGCACATAGACATTCATGCCGTCTCAGCTCCCCTCTTCCCGAGCCTGCCCGCCCGATTCCCGGGCGGTCGTTTCCGAAGCTACGCTCTTGTGAGTTATGCCACAGCGTACAAGGGAAGTCGTCGGGCCCGGCCGATTTGACCGTGCGATTTCCGGGCGATCTGGAAATGCGGAAAACCGCTGCGGGACAGGCGCTCGATGCACCTTCGGACGGTAGAAACGGAAGTCAGGAGACCCTAAGCGGAGAGTCGGGTGCGGAGCAGCGCTATGACCGCTTCGGACAACCGGATCGGGTCGAGCGGATGCGGCACCGCGGCCTCGGCGCGCGACCAGCTGGCGAGCCAGGCGTCGTCGGGACGTCCGGTCAGGACCAGGATCGGCGGGCATTCGGCGATCTCGTCCTTCAACTGCTTGGCGATCCCCATCCCGCCCGCGGGCACGGCCTCGCCGTCCAGGACTGCCAGGTCGATACCGCCGGCATCCATCTCCCGGATCACCACGGGCGCCGTCGCCACCTCGATGTACTCCAGCTCCGGGAGGTCGGGGTGCGGACGCTTCCCCAACGCCAGAACGACCTTCTGGCGGGTGTTCGCGTCGTCGCTGTAGACGAGGACACGCAACCGATCAGGACGGCTGGTGTGGGCGGTCGCGTCGGTCACGGACACGATGCTACCGGTCCCCCGCCTTCCAGACCGGCGGCTCGCGTCGATCGAAAAACGGCGCGTCGACATCGAATTGGTCTGGCCCGGCGTCCGCGGTCGGCCCGGCTACAGCTTCTCGGCGATGGCGAGCGCCGTGGAGCCGAGCTTCGGCAGGCGGAGATCCGCGATGGGGGTCAGCATGTTGCCGAGCCGGTTGGTGACGAAGGCGATCGACAGCCCGGTGTCGGCGTCGGCGAACGCACCCGATCCGCCCAACCCGTAGTGCCCGAAGGTATTCGACGGCTGCCTGCGGCGCGCGACCATTCCCGCGTGGTAGCCGAGCCGCCAGTTCATCGGTATGCCCAGAACGTAGTCGCGGGCCGTGGTCTGCACCTGACTCAGCTGCTCCACGACGCCCGGCGGGAGGAACTCGGCACCGCCGACGGTTCCGCCGTTCGCCAGCGCCCCGTACATGCGCGCCAGCGCGCGGGCGCTGAACACGCCGTTCCACCCCGGCATCACGCTGTCGTGGATCGCCGGGTTGCGGACGAGGGTGTCGAACCCGGCGGGCATACCGGCATCGGCCACGTCGCGCAGACCGGGCAGCCACGACATCGCGAACGACGTCGCTCCCCACGGAACACCGAACGGGTTGATGTGCGGAAAGGTCCGGGCGATCCGGTCGCGTTCGGGCAGCGGCACCTCGTACCAGAACTCCTTCACCCCGAGCGGCTCGGCGACCTCGGTCCGAACGAGGTCCGTGAACGGTGTTCCGGCCGCGCGGGACGTCAGTTCGGCGACGAGCGAGCCGAACGTCACCGCGTGGTATCCGGGGACCTTCAGCCTGCGCTGGTCGGGGGTCGCGGCGGCCAGCGCGGTGCTGACCAGCGAATGGTCCATCAGGCTCAGCGGGCCGGGCACGAGCCCGCGGACCCGGTGCAGGCCGGCGCGGTGCGACAACAGCTCACGGACCGTGATCGCGTCCTTGCCCTCGGCGGCGAACTCGGGCCAGTACCGTGCCACCGGTTCGTCGTACTCGATGATCCCGCGACCGGCGAGTCGGTGCAGAACGGTGGACGCGACACCCTTGCCGGTGGAGAACGTGAGGGTGACGGTGTCGGCCTGCCAGAAGGTGTCGCGGCTCGACCACCCGGCCCAGACGTCGACGACGGGTTCGCCGTGCAGATAGACGGCCAGTGCACCGCCGCCCTGGCTGCTGTCGCGGAAGAGTCCGAAGAATTGGTCGACGAGCACCCCGAACCGCCGGTCCGCCGTCATTCCGGCGGGCGGCTGCGCCCCGTGACCCTGCAACGGCCACGGCGTCGTGGTCGTCATATCGACTTCCCTCGGTCGCTCTTCACGTCAGTGACATGTGCATTTAACTTCCTCTTTACACATGGCAGAACGCCGTCGGCACCGCTTCAGGGCCTGCGTGATCGCTTCGTGGCCATACCGCAACGGGAAAGAGTGTCCGGGCCCCGGGGAGGTGACGCGACCATGATCATTTCGGTTCGAGGGAGTGGAAGTAATCGGACCTGACCTCGACGTCCTCGACGAGACGGGTAGTGGTCTGGACCCCGAGTGAATGCTCCTTCAACAGGTCGCACAGCCGGTCACCGTCGATCAGGTCGATCGGCGGAGCGCCGTCCCGCTTGGACTCCGTGCGGGCGTCGCCGGTGAAGGTTCCGGTCGTGATGAGCAGCCCCTTCTCGCCGCGACCCGCCATCGCGCCGCGGAAGTCGCGCACCGCCCCGGCCCCGACACTGCCGCTGTAGCGCTTGCACTGGAAGAACACGGGGAAACTGAGCAGCGACAACTGGTACACGCCGAGCCCCTCGATGTCCCCGTCACCGCCGCGACCGGTGACGGACGCGCTCGAGAATCCGGCCTCCCGCAGCAACCGCTGGGTCAGCCGCTCGAACGCAGGCGGCGACATCTTCAGGACCGTGTCGAGCAGCAGGTCCTTCCAGTCCGCGTCGTTCTCCGCCTCGGCGATGTTGGCGTCCGGTTCGTCGTTCCTCCGGGAGGCAGCCTTCGCCGATTTGCGGGCGGCATTCTTCTTGCGGTTCTCGGCGGAGAATTCGGCGTGCAACGGGCGGATCTCGCTCTCGGCCACCTCGCGGCCCTTCTCCGTCACGCTCCACACCCCGCGGCGGCTGTTGGTGAGCAGACCCATCCCCTTGAGGTAGGTGCGGGCCCACGCCAGCCGGTACTCGATCTCGGTGCTGGGACCGTCACCGTGCAGCACCCCCTGCACGTCCGACGAAAGACCTTCTCGCTCAACGACTGCGCTGTCGAGCTCCTCGTTGGACGCCGAACCACCGAGAGCAATGGCAGCCTGAAGCGCTGGCCAGAGGAGGTCGACGTACTGAGGAACGTGAACAGTCATGGCCACAAGCATGCCCGAATCCTCC
>JBCEBZ010000133.1:13475-19098 GCA_039206675.1 Rhodococcus sp. (in: high G+C Gram-positive bacteria)
CCGGCGAACCCTGGGCGAGTCGAGCTGCCGCCCGGTTCTCGAGCTGCGCGCGGTAGATCGTCTTCCCCGATCGGCGCACGATGAGATAGGACAGTCCGACGGCGATCATCCCCGGCACGAGCACGCCGATGCTTCCCGTCATCTCCGCGACCATCAGCATGACCGCGAGCGGGGCGCGGGCAATGCTCCCGAAACACGCCATCATGCCGACGATGACGAAGGGCGCCGGGTTGTCGGGGACGCCCGGGGCGATCGGTTCCAGCAGTCGCCACACCGCGGCGCCGGTGAACGCCCCGATCACCATGCCCGGGCCGAAGATGCCACCCGATCCACCCGATCCGATGGACAGCGACGTCGCGAGGATCTTCGCGAACGGCAGCAACAGCACCACCCACAGTGGGATGGCCGCGAGGTCGTCCCGGGCCATCGACTGCTGGATCCAGCCGTATCCGCTGCCCAGCACCTCCGGCAGCACCAGTGCCATCAGGCCGACGAGCAGCCCGCCGACCGCCGGCTTGACGATCCGGCTGCCCGGCAGACGGTGGGTGAGGTCGACGGCCGTGTAGAACGTCCCGCTGTACAGCAATCCGATCAGGCCGCCGAGCACGCCGATGAGCGCGAACCACACCAGCTGCGCCGGAGTGTCGAAGACATAGTCCTGGGCGGCGTACCCGAACAGCGGCCCGAAGCCGAGGAAGCTGCCGAACACGGTGTAACTGACGATCGACGTGACCAGCGCCGGCACGAGCACCTCGAAGTCGAAGTCTTCCTTGTACGGAATCGTGCAGCACAGCACGGCACCACCGAGCGGGGCGCCGAAGATGGCGCCGATCCCGGAGCCGATGCCGATCGCCACCGCGATGCGGCCGTCTCTCGGAGACAGGTCCAGCCTGCGGGCGAGGAGCGATCCGAAACCCGCCGAGATCTGCGCGGTGGGCCCCTCCCGGCCACCGGACCCGCCGGATCCGATCGTGATCGCCGAGGCCACCAGCTTCACCAGCACGACGCGGACGCGGATCATGCGGGGGTCCCGGTGCACGGCCTCGATCGCCGCGTCGGTGCCGTGCCCCTCCGCCTCGGGCGCCAGGGTGAACACGAGGATGCCCGACACCAGCCCGCCCAGGCACACCACGAGCGGAATCGCCCACGGTCTCGTGAATTCCCTGCTGCCGCCCGCGCCGCCGTCACCGGCCGCGGTCGGCGGGTGGTAGCCGCCGATGTCGACGATCAGCAGTTGCGTCGCCTCCGACAGCGCGACGTAGAAGACGACCGCGCCGAGCCCGGCGACGATGCCGATCACGACACCGAGGACCAGCCATTTGCGGGTGTAGCCCGCGGTGCGGATCCAGGTTCCGGCCGACGTCCCGATCGACCGGAGAGCCCGTGATCCGGACCCCACCCGGGTCACGCCAGCTTTCCGAAGACCGTTCGACCCTCCAAGATCGTGGCGAGCACCTCGAGGTCCGCGATGTCGTCGGGATCCACCAGAAGCGGATTGGCCGACAGCACGACGAGATCGGCGTGCAGCCCGGGAACGATCGCCCCGATCGCGTCCTCGCTGCGGAGGTGCCACGCCGAGTTGATCGTCTCCGCGCGCAGGGCGTCCGGGACGGAGATCCGCTCCTCGGGGGCGAGCACCCGTCCCGACCGGGTGCGGCGGGTGACGGCGTCGGCGATGTTGCGCAACGGGTTGGTCGGGGTCACCGGACCGTCGTTGTGGAACGAGATCCGTTGGCCCGCCGCGATCGCGGAAGCTGCAGCGGCCCAACGTGCTCCGCGTTCGGGACCGAACAGGTCGTCGACGAGCACGTCTCCCCAGTAGTAGAGGTGGTCGACGAAAAGGCTGCACGTGACGCCGAGTTCGGTCGCACGGCGGAACTGTTCCGGGGTCATCGCCCCGACGTGCTCGAGCCGCAGTCGGTGATCTTCGCGCGGCGAGTCGGCGAGCATCCGCTCCCACGCGTCGAGGACCAGGGCGACCGCGGCGTCGCCGTTGGCGTGGCAGGAGATCTGCCAGCCGTTCTCGAAGTACGGCTTACTGATCTCGAGAATCTCGTCCTCCGTGTAATTGGCCTCGCCGCGCGATCCGGCGAGGCCGAGCGACCGGGTGACGTCCGTGTCGAGGTACGGGAAACTCGTGGCCGCGTTGCCTACCCACGGCGAGCCGTCCGACCAGATCTTGATACCCACCTGGCGCAGCAGGTCGTCGCCCACTCCGGGTGACACGTCCGTGGAGCGCTCCGGGTTCGACATCTCGTACAGCCGCAGCCGGGTGGTGAGAGCGCCGGAACGGGCGATCGCGGTCAACGCGCCGCGGAAGCGCGGGTCGAATGCCATCTCGCTGGCGGTGGTGATGCCTGCCGCGTTCATCCGCGCGCATTCCGCGGCGAGCAGTTCCGGCAGCCGGGTGGACGCACCGGCGAGGATCGAGGCGGCCACCGCCATCACCGCGGGCGCCTCGAACGCCGAACCGTTCAGCTCTCCCGACTCGTCGCGGCCGAAGCTGCCGCCCTCCGGGTCGGGGGTCTTCTTGGACAATCCTGCGTCCCGGGCAGCGACGTCGTTGAAATACGCCACGTGACCGGTGTTGTGCAGGATCACCAGGGAG
Organism: Rhodococcus sp. (in: high G+C Gram-positive bacteria); assembly: GCA_039206675.1. GTDB lineage: Bacteria > Actinomycetota > Actinomycetes > Mycobacteriales > Mycobacteriaceae > Rhodococcus_F. The sequence goes on from JBCEBZ010000133.1 coordinate 16,084, forward strand.
GTGTCGGGGGCGACGGAGTTGAGCCATTCCCGGGACGGCTCCGGCAGTCCCTTCTGGAGCAACGGGTCCCAGCCGTTGAGCACGGCGCCGTCGGGGTGCTCGTCGACGGCGCGGCGGACGGCGTCGACGACCTCTCCCGCGTCGGCGATGGTCACCGGCCTGATGTCCACCACCGGCTCACCGAGAAGCACCGCCGAGTTCAGCGGGTGACCGTGCGCCTCGATGAACCCGGGAAGGATGCAGGCGCGGTGCAGGTCGACCGCGATCGTTGCCGGTCCGATCAGCGGAAACACCGCGGCGTCGTTGCCGACGGCGGCGATCCGCCCGTCCCGCACCGCGACCGCCCGAGCGCGTGGCGCGGCGTCGTTCATGGTGACCACGTCACCGAACAGCACCAGATCGGCAGGTTTTCCGTCGTTCGTGCCCATCAGTGCACCCTCCCGTCAGACCGGGCGCGGGCGAGTGCCCATGCGCCGGCAGCGAGTGTCGACTGTGACTTCACAGTACAACTACGCAGCAGGTCATATGCAGGAATAGTGCGTACCTGCGATCGGTTACAGACAGGCATGACCGAAACACCGCTGCCCGTGGACGGCCTCTTCGAGCCGTTCGCCGTCAAATCCCTCCAACTCCGGAATCGCTTCGCGATGGCGCCCATGACCAGGGCTTTCTCCCCCGACGGCATTCCAGGGGAGGACGTGGCGGCGTATTACCGCCGGCGCGCGGCGGGCGGGGTCGGTCTCGTCATCACCGAGGGGACGTACATCCCGGACCCGGCCGCCGGATCCCACACCCGGGTGCCGCTCCTCTACGGCCAGGAGAGCCTGGCCGGCTGGAAGTCGGTGGTGGACGCGGTCCACGAGGAGGGCGGGCAGATCATTCCGCAGCTGTGGCACCTGGGCGTCGAACGCGGCCCGCAGCCCCGGCTGCACCCCGAGGTGACGACGGCCAGCCCGTCCGGAATCGCCCTGGACGGAACCCGGCTGGGACGCGAGTTCACCGGGCCCGACCTCGACGCGCTGCGCGAGGCCTGGGTGGCGGCGGCGGTCAACGCGCGTGACGTGGGCTTCGACGGCATCGAACTGCACGGCGCCCACGGCTACCTGCTCGACCAGTTCCTGTGGGACCGCACCAACGTCCGCTCCGACGGTTACGGCGGCTCCCTCGAGGCCCGCACCCGCTTCCCGGTCGAGGTGGTCGCAGCGATCCGCGAGGCCGTCGGGGACGACTTCGCGATCGTCTACCGGTTCTCCCAGTGGAAGTCGAACCACTACGACTCGCGCATCGCGCAGACCCCCGGCGAACTCGCGGCCGTCCTCACACCCCTCGTCGCCGCCGGCGTCGACGTGCTGCACCCGTCCACCCGCAGGCACTGGGAACCGGCCTTCGCCGAGCTGTCCGGTGAGGACGGAGAACTCGGCCTGGCCGGATGGACCAAGCGGCTGACGGGACTGCCCACGATCACGGTCGGTTCGGTGGGCCTCGACGACGTGTTCACGACGGCCTTCACGTCGGACGGAGCCTCGAACACCGCCGGTGTCGACCGCCTGCTCCGGCAGTACGAGAACGGCGAGTTCGATCTCGTGGCCGTCGGCCGCGCACTGCTGTCCGATCCGGAGTGGGTGCTCAAACTCCGCGACGGCAGGACCGCCGAGCACGTCCCGTACAGCAACGAGCACCGGGCGGTCCTGCACTGACCGTGCCGGTCAGCTGTCCTCGACGGTGATCTCCACCTGATCGACGTTCACGCCTTCGGGTGGGTTCGCCGTCCCCTCGACCGAGATGCGGCTCTTGTCGACACCCTGCGCCTCGAGAGCGTTCGCGACGGCCTCGGCGCGCTGGTCGGCGAGGAGTTCGGCGGCGGCCTCGTCCGAGTTGACGGCGTACGCCTCGATCTCGATCTTGCTGTCGCCCGCCTTCATCGCGGCGGCCACCGCCTTGATGGTCACGTCCGAGATGGCATTGAGTTCGGCGGTTCCCGACTCGAATCCGATCGGGACCGCCGCGATGGCCGAGTTGATCGCGTTCTGGGTGGCCTCGCGCGCGGTATTCACGGCGGACGACGCTGTGGCCTGCACACTGCTGATCGCGCCTTCCACCCGATCGGACGCGGAGGACGTCGTCGTGGTCGCGATCGGTGCCTCGTTCGAGTCGTCGGAACAGCCGGCCACGCCGAGCAGCGCGAGGGCCGCGACCGCGATGCCGGTGACGATGGTCTTGCGCATGATGGTTTCCCCTATACGTCCGTATGTCCGGAAAGCGCTACACGTCGTGGGACGAGGATAGCCCCGCCCGCGCCCCTCGAAGGTGGGATTCGGACACGGCCCAGGCTCCCACATCGTGGGATTGATTGGACGGATGTGAATCCGGACACGGGCTTCTCACCTGCCCGGAAACCGGTTTATTGGCCCTCCGTTTCACTTGGGTTAAACCCACGGATTGCGATCTCATTTCAATAACGGTAGGAATGAATCCGGCGCCCGCTCAGCGCCGACATAAATGCCCACAACCGAGCAAGGAGTTAAACGCATGGATCTCGCCTTCCTGTCCGAATTCTTCTCCGCCTTCTCCGACCTCGCCGGTGCCCTGGACTTCTTCTCGGGTTCCGCCGACGCAGTGGGCGGTGGCGCAGACGCCGCAACGGCGGCCGCAGCCACGCTCGGCTAGCATTTCCGCTGGCACAAGGCTTGAACTCCCGCGACGGGGTTCGTGCGCTCAGGCGCGCGGACCCCGTCGCGGCGTTGTCGGCAGCATAAAGATCGCTTCGATCACGTATCTATCACGATGAGTAATTCCTGACGTGAACATGTTCATTATCCGCGTCACCAGCATTTTCTCCGGAATTGGTCGATCGACCAAATGACTCGCCATTCGCAAGGTCGACTTTTCCGTTTCATCGTTGGTTTATTCGCGAAATAATCGCGTGCGCTGCATATTTCGATCGTTTCGCAGCACACGCACATTTCAGTGCACATGCGTACACTCAAATCTTGTGACCGACCCTCAGACCAGACG
>JBCEBZ010000133.1:19108-22017 GCA_039206675.1 Rhodococcus sp. (in: high G+C Gram-positive bacteria)
CGGTCGACCAAATTCCTCGCTATTCGCAAGATCAACTTTTCCGTTTCACCGCTGGTTTATTCGCGAAATAATCGCGTGCGCTGCATATTCTCAATGCCGCGCAACGCGCGCACATCTTGAGTGCACATGCGTACACTCAAATCTTGTGACCGACCCTCAGACCAGACGCCGCTCCGAGGTGCGGGCACTCGCGCGGCTGGCTCTCGACGAGATCGGGGCCGCCACCACCGGCATCCGCAGCATCCACCGCGCCGTCTCGGACCGCGTCTTCGCCGGAGCACGGCTCGGCGTCGGCGCCCACGCCCGTCCCGCCAAAGCGCTCCACGACGAGATCTCCGGCGCCGTGTACGCACTCGTCGCCGACACCGCCCGACTCGGGGGTTCCCTCGCAGGACGGTTCCTCGACGTCCCGTCCGCGGAGAACGTGCCGCCGTCCCAGACGCGCCGTGGAGCCCGGGCCATCGCCGCGATCCAGGGGCTGATCGGCGACGTACTGGAGTCGGAGGGGTCCGTGCTCGCCGAACCCCTGGCGATACGGGTGGGCGGCGTCGCGCTCACAGCGGACGAATCCACGCTCGCCGACGCATTCCCCCGCGCCCGGGCGCGCATCGTCGTCTTCCTGCACGGACTCGTCGAGACCGAGGACGCGTGGTCGCTGGGCGGCCGTCCGACCTACGGCGAACGGCTCCAGACCGACCTCGCCTGCACGGCGCTGCAGATCCGCTACAACTCCGGCCGGCACATCTCCGACAACGGCAGGAGCCTGTCCGAACTTCTGGACGCGGTCATCGAGCACTGGCCGGTGGAGGTCGAGTCGATCGCACTCGTCGGGCATTCCATGGGCGGCCTCGTCGCCCGCAGCGCCTGCCGAATCGCCTACCTCGACGACCGCCCGTGGGTGCGGCGGGTGCGGCAGGTCGTGAGCCTCGGCTCACCCCACCTCGGCGCCCCGTTGGAGCAGGCCGTCCACTACGCGAGCGCCGGCCTGGCCGCACTGCCCGAGACGCGCGCGATCTCCGGACTCCTGCGCCGGCGGAGCGCCGGCATCCGGGATCTCAATCAGGGTTCGCTCGTCGACGAGGACTGGCGCGGTCGCGATCCGGACGCCCTCCGTGCCGCGGCCATCAGCGAGGTCCCCCTCCTCGACGGCGTGACGTACTGCTTCGTCTCCGCGACGATCACCCGGAGCCCGAAACATCCGCTGGGCCGTCTGCTCGGCGACGGCATGGTGCTCGTGCCGAGCGCGTCCGGGCGGAACCGGACCCGGATGATCGGCTTCCGTGACGAGGACGGCATGCACCTCGCGCCCGCGAACCATTTCACGATGCTCAACCACGAGTCGGTGTACGAGAAACTGGTCGAGTGGCTGGGCACGCCGGAGGCCGGCTGACCCCGCTCAGGCCATGGTCGTGTGCCACACGACGGCGGCGGCGAGCGCACCTGCGCCGTTCAGCGACCAGTGCAGCGCGATGGGTGCGATCAGACTGCCGCTGCGGCGCCGGAGCCAGGTGAACACGATGCCCGCGGCCGCGGTGGCGACCACCGCCGCGAGGATGCCGAGGACCTGCCCGAGAACGCCGCCGCCGAGAAAGCTCGACAGTCCCTTGTTGCCGGACGTCAGTCCCAGCGAGGACGCGATGTGCCAGAGACCGAACATCAGCGATCCCGCCGCGAAGACTCCGCGGGCGCCGTACACGCGGTCGAGGGTGCCGTGCAGCACGCCGCGGAACGCGAGTTCCTCGGGGATGACGGTCTGCAGCGGGATGACGATCATCGACGCGATCAGCGCGCCGGAGATGGTGGCGTACCGGTCGGCCATGAAGAAGGGACGGGTGATCGGCAGGGCGGCACCGATCGCGACGACGCCGATCACGAGGCCCATCGCCGCGAGGGCGTACAGCGACCCCTTGCGCCAGTGCCGGGGCGAGAGTCCCAGTTCGGCCCAGCCGAGTCCGCGGCGCCGGGTGAGCACGAGCAGCACGACGGCGGCGATGGGAACGGTCGCGATGCTGGCCCACGCGGTGGTGAAGTGCGCGATCAGATTCGTCGCCGCGAGGACGACCACCACGATCGCGATGTCCAGGTAGGCGTGCAGTACGGGCCGCTTGGCACGTGCACCGGACTTCTCGTCGTCGACGGCTCCGGCGCACTCGACTGGAAGGGTCATTGGGCCGGCCGATCTCGTTCCGTGTTCAAGCATCCAGTCAAGTGTACGGATTTGTTTGTGAAAACCCTGTGACCGCCGCCACAACACGGGGCCCGGCCTCCGCCACCTCACGTGACCGCGTCTAGCCTGAGGACGAACTTCACACAACCCGCTGTCCAGGAGATAGAATGGCCGACTTCCTCTACGAGGACTTGCTGCCGATCGGTGAGGACCCCACCGAATATCGGCTGCTGACCACCGAGGGGGTGTCGACTGTCGAAGGACCCGGCGGCCGCACCTTCCTGTCCGTCGAGCCCGAGGCGCTGCGCCTGCTCACCGAGACAGCCCTCCACGACATCTCGCACTACCTGCGCAGCGATCACCTGAAGCAGCTCGCGAGCATCCTCGACGATCCCGAGGCGTCGGGCAACGACAAGTTCGTGGCACTCGATCTGCTCAAGAACGCCAACATCTCCGCCGCCGGCGTGCTGCCGATGTGCCAGGACACCGGCACCGCGATCGTCATGGGCAAGCGCGGCCAGCACGTCCTCACCCCCGGCGACGACGAGCAGGCCGTCGCCCGCGGGGTCTACGACGCCTACACCCGGCTCAACCTGCGGTACTCGCAGAATGCGCCGATCACGATGTGGGACGAGAAGAACACCGGCAGCAACCTCCCCGCCCAGATCGAGCTCTACGCCGACACGGCGACCGGCCACGAGAACACGTACAAGTTCCTGTACATGGCCAAGGGCGGCGGCAG
>JBCEBZ010000134.1:0-5652 GCA_039206675.1 Rhodococcus sp. (in: high G+C Gram-positive bacteria)
CGGGCGATGTGCTTGTGGCCGATTGAGCGTCGCCGCGCTGGGGTAGTCGGCGAATGCGCCCCCACCGGGCAGGATCCGATCACAGACCACCGCCGGCGCCGAGGTGCACCACTTTCACTCGACAAAGGGGTTGGGCGATGACAGGCAAGGGTCAGATTGCGTTGGCCGTCGGCGCGGGATACATGCTGGGCCGCACGAAGAAGATGAAGCTGGCGTTGATGCTGGCCGCCGGCGGGGCGTCCAGACAATTTCCCTCCGGCGGGTCGTTGGGTCTTCTCAACGAGGGCCGCAAGTTGCTCGCCGAGTCACCCGAGGTCGCCAAGCTCGGCAAGACAGTCCGCCACGAGCTGATGAACGCGGCGAAGACGGCCGCGGTGACCGCGGCGAGTCAGCGCATCAACTCGCTCAATTCCCGACTGGAGTCCGGGGAAAGTCTGCTCGGCGACGCCGCGGGCGGGAAGAAGTCGAAGCGTCGCCGGGACGAGGAATCCGAAGACGACTACGAGGACGCGGAGGTCGAGTGGGAGGAATCGGACCAGGAACCCGATGACGGCGCGGAGCCGGACGAGGACAGCGAGGACAAGCCCCGGGCCCGGAAGCGGCCCGCTCCGCGCCGCCGGTCCTCGAGTAGCGGCACGTCCCGGCCCCGTCGGTCCCGGTCGTCCACCAACGATGACGACGAGCTTGCCAAGGCCCGGAGGACGCGTGCCGAGGCGACCAGCGATTCCACCCCTGTACGACGGACCCGGAAGTGATCAGCGATGACTGCGAATCTCGACAGTGCAGCGAAGAAGCTGCGCAAGAACGTATCCGGGGCCTCCGGTAAGGCCGCGTCGGTCTCACCACTGCAGAAGGCGGCGCAGGGCCTGCTCGGCACCGTCACCGACAGGGCGGTCTCCGCCGTCTCCGACAAGGTGACGGGTGCCACCGGCCGGCTCAACGACTACGCCGAGGGCGGCGGCGGGAGCCTGTTGTCCGCGATCACCGGCAACGGCACCGGCAACGGCAACGGGGACGGGGACGACGGCGGCAAGTCGCCCCTCTCCGGGCTGACCGACACCCTGAAGGAGAAGGCGTCCGACCTGAAGGACAAGATCACCGGCGGCGGTGGCAAGGGCAAGAAACTCAAGCTCACCAACATCGTCGAGACGATCGATGTCGGGGTCCCGGTCCAACTGGCCTACAACCAATGGACCCAGTTCGCCGACTTCCCGTCGTTCATGAAAAAGGTCGAGCGGGTGGAGCAGGAGGCGGATGAGAAGCTCGAGTGGAAGGCCCAGATCTTCCTCTCGCATCGGACCTGGGAAGCGTCGATCATCGAGCAGGTTCCCGACGAGCGGATCGTGTGGCGGTCGAAGGGCGCCAAGGGTTGTGTTGACGGTGCGGTGACATTTCACGAGGTGACGCCCGATCTGACCCGCATCGTGTTGATCCTCGAATATCACCCGAAGGGATTGTTCGAGAGGACGGGAAACCTGTGGCGGGCGCAGGGACGACGGGCGCGCCTGGAACTGAAGCACTTCGGACGCCACGTCATGACGCAGTCGATCCTCCACCCCGACGAGGTGGTCGGCTGGCGCGGAGAAATCCGGGACGGCAAGGTCGTCGAACCCGACGAGTCGGAGGACTACGACGAGGAACCGGCCGAGAACGAAGCTGACGAGGGCGGGGAACTCGAGGACGAGACCGACGAGCGCGACGAAGAAGACACCGCCGAGTACGAGGACGAGGAGCCGGAAAGCGAGGGCGAGGAACCCGGCGACGAAACCGACGAGGGCGAGGGCGGCGAGGAAGCTGACGAGGCGGAGGAGGAGCCCGAACCACCTCGGCGCCGTCCCCGTAAGGCCGCCGCGAAGTCGACGCGGGCCGCTGCGAAGAAGGCGCCTGCGCGCCGCAGGACAGGAGCACGAGCATGACTTCGGCCGGTGGACCCAGCTCGAGCAGTCTGGCCGACGTCATCGACACCATCCTCGACAAGGGCCTCGTGATCGACGCGTACGTGCGGGTCTCGCTGGTCGGTATCGAACTGCTGACGATCGACGCCCGGGTGGTGGTCGCGAGTGTCGACACCTACCTCCGGTTCGCCGAGGCAGTGAACCGGCTCGAGATCGGTAGCGAGCCGAAGGGGCTGACCGATCTCGTGTCGGGTGCCACCGAGGGCGTCGCAAAGCACAAGACGAAGGGTGCGCTCGAATCGGCGGGGGAGAAACTCGGCGGCCTGCTGGGCGGTGGGGAGGAAGAGGAAGAACCGGAGCGGGAACGGGTGTCGCGCACATCGACTCGAGGTGACAGGTGATGGCCGCATCGGAGCAGACCACGGAATCGGAGAAGTCCGAGAAGGCCGGCGAGGGGGAGAAGAAGCGGACGACCGGTGTGTACGTCTACGGCATCGTGCCGGCGGACGTCGAACCCGAAGAGGACGCGACCGGCGTCGCGGACGGCACGGTGAGCGTGGTCGCGCAGGGTGAGATCGCAGCATTGGTGAGTGAACTGTCGGTCGACCGCGCTCTCGGCAAACCCGAGGACCTGCGGGCCCACGCGAACGTTCTGGACGGGACGGCCCGGGTGGCGCCGGTGCTGCCCCTGCGGTTCGGCGCCGTGCTCAGCGACGCCGACGCGGTGAAGGAGGAACTGCTGTCGGCGCATGCGGACGAGTTCGCGTCCGCACTCGAACAACTGGAGGGAAAGGCCCAGTACGTCGTCAAGGGCCGGTACGTGGAGAAGGCGATCCTCCAGGAGATCATCGACGAGAGCGACGAGGCCGCGAAACTGCGGGACGCGATCCGCGACAAGTCGGAGGACGCCGGCCGCGACGCGCGGATGGCCCTGGGTGAACTGGTGAGCAATGCGATCGCCGCCAAACGCGACGAGGACACCCGCAGGACCGTGGAGGCCCTCGACGACCTCACCGACTCCGTCAATGTGCGCGAACCCACGCACGAGGAGGAGGCCGTGCAGGTGGCGGTGCTCGCCGACGTCGAGCGCCAGGAAGAACTCGAAGAGGCCGTCGGGCAACTTGCCGCCGACTGGGACGGCCGGGTCGAGATGAAGCTGCTCGGACCGCTCGCCGCGTACGACTTCGTGGTGACGCAGAAGCCGGAGAGCCAAGGCTGACGATTCCGGCATCCGCGGGGCACTACGCAGTGCCCCGCCGCCGCGACGCGAGCGTGACGGTGACTCGGGAGCCCTCGGCCGGCTCCGCGGTGTGAGGTCGCCGGATTCAGGGGGTGACGATCGGGAAGTTGGGTTCGAAGTTGTCGAGGATGCCCGCGAGCTGGGAGAGCGCGCTGTCGTCCCCGTCGAGGGTGACCGCCCCCGCCGCGGCGAGTTGCGCGGCGGTCGCAGGCGCGAGCAGGACACCGATCAGCGCCTTCTTCGGGCCCGAGACGGTGAGCTGAGCGCCGGAGGAGGTGCCGCGCCGGGCGTTGAGGACGCCGCGGGCGATCCACATGGTCCACTGCTCGTCCGCGTCCGTGAAGGCGAAATCGATGCGGATGTCGGCCTGGGCCGCCTTGTCGCCGATGACCTGGACCGCGGCGAAGTCGAACAGGATGTCGATCGGCATCGCCAGGATGGTGTCTTCACTGGCCGTGACGTACGGTGCCGGCTGCACACCGTCGCGCAGTTCCTTCGCGGCGGAGAGGAAGATGCCCCGCCACTGCGGCCCCTCGGCCTGGTAGCCCATCTGCTCGTACGCATCGGCCTGCAGTGCGCGCGCCTCGGTGTTCTCGGGCTGCGCGAACACCAGCTTGTGCAGGATCTCCACCGCCCACCGGTAGTCGCCTGCCTCGACGGCGCGCCGTCCCTCCGCGAGAATCTTGTCCGCCCCGGCGAATTCGACGAACCGCTTCGCGGACTCGGTCGGTGGGTGCGGGTGCAGCGACACCGGATCGCCGTCCCACATGCCGAGTTCCTTGGTGTAGACGGCGCGCACGTCGTGGTGCAGGGTGCCGTGGTACCCGCGGTTGGCCCAGTTGCGGCCCAATTCCTCGGGCAGCTCGATCACCTCGGCGGCCTCGAGTGGGGTGTAGCCCTTGTTGGCCAGGCGCAGCGACTGGTCGTGGATGTACTTGTAGGTGTCGCGCTGCGATTCGATGAATGCGGCGATGTTCGCGTTGCCCCACACCGGCCAGGTGTGCGGCCCGTAATGGACCTCGGCCTGCTCGCCCCAGCGCTCGAGCGTCTCGTCGAGGTAGCGGGCGAAGTTGCGGGCGTCGCGGGTGCGGGCCCCGCGCAGGGTCTGGATATTGTGCAGGGAGTGGTTCGCGTTCTCTGCGCAGGTCAGTGCCCGCAGCTGCGGGATCCAGATGTGCATCTCCTCCGGCGCCTCGGTGTCCGGGGCGTACAGGAACTCGAACTCGATGCCCGCGATCTCGCGCCGGGTGCCGGTCTCGGTGATCAGGTCGGTCGGGGAGATGTACGAGACGGTGGGGCCGTGCGTGGTGTTGATCCCGATACCGCAGGTGATCAGGCCCTTCGGGTCGATGTCGAGCAGGCTTCCGAACGCGTAGAAGCTGCGCCGGGCCATCGCGTTGCCGGCCACCACGTTCTCCCCGATCGCGTACTTGTCGAACTGGCGACCCGGCGCGAGGATCGGGACCTTGCCCGAGGCGACGTCGTCGGGGTCGACGACGCCCTTGACGCCGCCGTAGTGGTCGATGTGGGTGTGGGTGTAGATCACCGCCACCACCGGCTTGTCGCTCACGTGTTCGCGGATCAGGTCCATCCCCTGCTTGGCGGACTCCACGCCCGCCATGCAGTCGACGACGATCAGCCCGTCCTCGCCCTCGACCACCGTCAGGTTCGCGATGTCGTTGTTGCGGACCTGGTAGAGACCCTTGGTGACCTCGAACAGCCCGCCGCGCGCCATCACCTGCGACTGCCTCCACAGGCTCGGATTGACGGTGTCGGGGGCCGCGGCGTCGTCGGTGATGTAGTCGAAGGCGTGCGGATCGAAGATGACGTTGCCGTCCGCGCCGGTGACGTTGCCGGGCAGCTCGGCGATCAGCCCGCGGCGGGCGTCGACGAAGTCCTCCCGGTTGTCGAGGTCATAGCGCGGCACCGCCGCACGGTTGATGTCGGCGGTGAACGGCGTCGCGTCCTTCGGGTGCTGGCACATGCTTCTCCCCGTCCTTCGAGTCGGCGTCGTCTCCAGCATCATCCGATTCACCGGCCGGGTCCTCACCCGAATCGGATGAGCCGAGGCGCTCGGGTCATCGCCGACCGACCGCGGCGGCCGTGGGCACCGAACCCCGCGCTCGTCATCGTCGGAGACGATTCCTCGCATGCGTCTGAGCGGTCTGGTTGAGTACCAGGTCGTGGATGTCGCGGCTGCGCATCACATTCGCTCGGTACCGGGACGCGAGTGGCCGGTGACGGGACGGCTCGTGATCAGCGGCACCGGCTGCTCGTGCCGTCCGCCGTGCGACCGGAGCGCCTCGCCGGTGGTGCAGGCAATGTCGACCAGGCCCACACCCGGCCACAGGCTGGACGCGAGGCCGATTGATTTCTTACAACGGAAACAGCCCACAACCCGCTAGTTTGGGGGCACCCCAATGCAGAGGAGAGCCCTGTGGGCAAGGTGGTCATGTACAGCACGGTGTCGGTGGACGGCTTCGTCGCGGACGAGAACGACCAGCCCGGACCGCTGTT
>JBCEBZ010000135.1:0-21973 GCA_039206675.1 Rhodococcus sp. (in: high G+C Gram-positive bacteria)
TCATCACGGAGATCGGCGGCACCGTCGGCGACATCGAGTCGCAGCCGTTCCTCGAGGCCGCCCGTCAGGTGCGCCACGACGTCGGCCGGGACAACGTCTTCTTCCTCCACGTCTCGCTGGTCCCGTACCTGGCGCCGTCGGGTGAGCTCAAGACCAAGCCCACCCAGCATTCGGTTGCCGCGCTGCGGAACATCGGCATCCAGCCCGACGCGCTGATCCTGCGCTGCGACCGCGAGGTTCCCCCGGCGCTGAAGAACAAGATCGCGCTCATGTGCGACGTCGACGTCGACGGCTGCATCTCGACCCCGGACGCGCCGTCGATCTACGACATCCCGAAGGTGCTGCACAGCGAGGGTCTCGACGCGTACGTCGTTCGTCAGCTCGGCCTGCCGTTCCGCGACGTGGACTGGACCGTGTGGGGCAACCTGCTCGAGCGCGTCCACCAGCCCCGCGAGACGGTCCGGATCGCCCTGGTCGGGAAATACGTCGACCTGCCGGACGCGTACCTGTCCGTCACCGAGGCGCTCCGTGCCGGTGGCTTCGCGAACCGCTCGAAGGTGGAGATCTCGTGGGTGCCGTCCGACGCGTGTGAGACCGAGGCGGGCGCGCAGGCCGCGCTCGGCGACGTCGACGGCGTGCTGATTCCCGGTGGCTTCGGAATCCGTGGCATCGAGGGCAAGCTCGGTGCGATCCGCTACGCCCGCCACCGGAAGACGCCCCTGCTGGGGCTGTGCCTGGGTCTGCAGTGCGTTGTGATCGAAGCCGCGCGCAGCGTGGGTCTGGACGACGCCAACTCCGCCGAGTTCGAGCCCGAGACCACGCACCCCGTAATCTCCACGATGGCCGATCAGGAAGACGTCATCGCCGGCGAGGCCGACCTCGGCGGCACGATGCGCCTCGGCGCGTACCCCGCCGTCCTGGCGAAGGGATCCGTCGTCGCCCGGGCGTACGGCAGCGAAGAGGTGTCGGAACGGCACCGTCACCGCTACGAGGTCAACAACGCGTACCGGGACCGGATCGCCAAGAGCGGACTCCGATTCAGCGGCACCTCTCCCGACGGTCACCTCGTCGAGTTCGTCGAGTACCCGGCCGACCAGCACCCCTTCTTCGTCGCGACGCAGGCTCACCCCGAGCTGAAGAGCCGTCCGACGCGTCCGCATCCCCTGTTCGCGGCGTTCGTCGACGCGGCGCTGCGGCACAAGCTCGAGGAGCGCCTCCCCGTCGACGTGCACGGTGAGGAGCGTGCGTCCGCCGACGACGAGATCGCCGAGTCCGCCGACCGCGACGAGGTCGCGTCGGTCGACAGCGCGGGATAGGGCCAGACGGACCATGACCGACACCGGCCGGCACGAATTCGACACTCTCGACTCGCGCGCCGTCTACAGCGGCGCGATCCTCGCGTTGCGGGTGGATCACGTCGCGATGCCGGACGGCCGGACCGCCGAACGTGAGGTGGTCGAGCACCACGGCGAGGTCGCCGTCGTGGTGCTCGACGACGAGGACCGGATCGTCCTGATCCACCAGTACCGGCACCCGGTGGGGCGTCGGTTGTGGGAGATCCCGGCGGGTCTGCTGGACGAACCGGGTGAGGACCCTGTCGACGCCGCACGCCGCGAACTGGCGGAAGAGACCGGTCTCGCGGCCCGGCGCTGGTCCGTCCTCGTGGATGTCGTTCTCTCACCAGGGTTCACGGACGAGTCGGTGCGCGTGTTCCTCGCCGAGGACCTGTCCGAGGTGGACCGGCCCGACCCGGAGGACGAGGAAGCCGACCTCGAGATCGAGCGGATTCCGTTCGACGAGGTCGTGTCGATGGTGCTGAACGGGACCATCGTCAACGCCACGGCCGCATCCGGAGTGATGGCTCTCGCCGCCGCCCGGTCCCGGCCGGGCGGTCTCGGCGAACTCCGCGACGTGAGCGCCCCCTGGGTGGATCGCCCCGAGCGGTTCAGCGAGCGGAAACGGGCACGTGCCGCCGGGGACGAAGCCGCGCGGGCATGACGCGGTGATCGCCCGCCGGGTGGATTCGCCGGCGTTCGCGTCGTGGAGTTGTGGGGACACGCGTCGGTGACGATCATCCCGACATATGCGCTGGTGACGGTGGGTGCGCCGCGCGGGGTGTGGGCGGGAGCGCACCCCCGGGCGCGGTGGCGGAAAGCGTGTCGAGGGGAAAATTCACGGTACGAGGCGGTAGCGTTCGTATAACGATGTGGGATCGACAGCGATCATCGAGAGAACAGGGGATCATCGGACCGTGGTGACACCGCAGCCGCCAGCGGCGGAGTCAGAGCACTCGCAACCGGAGGGCGACATGTTCGACGTGCGGCAAACCGAAACCGCAGCCTTGCTCGACGACGCTGCCGTGGTCGTGGAGGAGGAACTCGGCCCCACGGGACGGCCGACGCGTGAGGTGCCGGAACCCGCGCCGTTGCCCTCGCACGGCCCGGCCAAGATCGTCGCGATGTGCAACCAGAAGGGTGGTGTCGGCAAGACGACGTCGACGATCAACCTGGGTGCGTCCCTGGCCGAATACGGCCGACGGGTCCTGCTCGTCGACCTCGATCCCCAGGGAGCGTTGTCCGCGGGCCTCGGCGTCGCGCACAACGACCTCGAACTGACCGTCCACAATCTGCTCGTCGAACCGCGCGTGTCGATCGACGACGTACTGATGCGGACGCGTGTCGAGGGCCTCGACCTTCTGCCGAGCAACATCGACCTGTCGGCCGCGGAGATCCAGCTCGTCACCGAGGTGGGGCGCGAGCAGACGCTCGGACGCGTGCTGCATCCCGTGCTCGACCGCTACGACTACGTCCTCATCGATTGCCAGCCGTCCCTCGGTCTGCTCACGGTCAACGCGCTGGCCTGCGCGGACTCGGTGATCATCCCGATGGAGTGCGAGTACTTCAGCCTGCGCGGCCTGGCGCTGCTCAATGACACTGTCGAGAAGGTCCACGACCGGCTCAACCCGCGGCTCGAACTCGCCGGCATCGTCGTCACGATGTTCGACGCGCGGACCCTGCACGCGCGCGAGGTGATGGCCCGCGTGGTGGAGGTGTTCGGGGATCTCGTCTACGACACCGTGATCAACCGGACCGTGCGATTCCCCGAGACCTCCGTCGCCGGGGAACCGATCACCACGTGGGCGCCCAAGTCGACCGGCGCCGAGGCGTACCGTGCGCTGGCACGCGAGGTCATTCACCGGTCCGGCCGGTAAGTGGTGGATACGCAAGACATTCCGGCTCCACCGCAGACCGACGGTTCGTACGGCGAGGATCCGCAGACGCGCCCCGTCAAGCCCGGCTTCCGAGTGACGCTGCGGAATTTCGAGGGACCGTTCGATCTGCTCCTCACCCTGATCAACCAGCGACAGCTGGACGTGACGGAAGTCGCGCTGCACCAGGTGACGGACGACTTCATCGCCTACATGCGCACGCTCGGCGCGGAGATGGGACTCGACCAGACCACCGAATTCCTCGTCGTCGCCGCGACACTGCTCGACCTGAAGGCGGCGCGTCTGCTTCCCGCGGGACAGGTGGAGGACGCCGAGGACCTCGCGCTCCTCGAGGCGCGCGACCTGCTGTTCGCCCGGCTGCTGCAGTACCGCGCGTACAAGCAGGTGGCGCAACTGTTCGGTGAGCTCGAGGCGGCCGCGCTGCGCCGGTACCCGCGGTCGGCGGCGCTGGAGGACCAGTTCACCCAGTTGCTCCCGGAAGTGTTGCTCGGCGTCGACCCGCAGCGGTTCGCGGAGATCGCCGCGACCGTGTTCACACCCCGCCCGAAGCCCACCGTGGGACTCGACCACCTGCACGACATGCACGCCGTGTCGGTCCCCGAACAGGCGGCGCGGATGCTGGAACTACTCCGAGAGCGAGGCGCCGGGGAGTGGGCGAGCTTCGGCGACCTCGTCGCCGAGTGCGAGGTCACCGTAGAGATCGTGGCAAGATTCCTCGCGCTGCTCGAGCTGTACCGCGAGCAGTCGGTGTTGTTCGAACAGCCCGAGCCGCTCGGGGAACTGCTGGTGAGCTGGACCGGGGAAGGCACACACGCCCCGGTGACCGAGGAGGATTACGGATGAGTTCGGCCCCGTTCGACGAGCCGGATGACCAGGAGGGCGTCGACACGGAACCCGAGCTGTCGGACACCGAACCGGAGTTGTCGGACACCGAACTCGCGGCTGTTCTCGAGTCGTTGCTGCTGATCGTCGACTCTCCGGCCGGTGCGGAGCAGCTCGCGTCCGCGACCGGCGCTTCTGTGAATCGCATCACGGAGACGCTGAACCGTATGTCCGCCGAGCTCACCGCCCGGGGAAGCGGGATGGACCTCCGATATGCCGGTGACGGTTGGCGTCTCTACACCCGCACCGCGTACGCGCCCTATGTGGAACGGCTCCTGCTCGACGGAGCCCGCTCCAAACTGACGAGGGCGGCGTTGGAAACTCTGGCCGTGGTGGCATACCGTCAACCGTTGACCCGCGCACGGATCAGTGCGGTGCGCGGCGTCAACGTGGATGGTGTGGTGCGCACACTTCTCGCTCGCGGGTTGATCGCCGAAGCCGGCGTCGATCCCGATACCAACGCCACACAGTATTCGACGACGGAACTCTTTCTGGAACGGCTCGGCCTGGCGTCTCTGGCCGATCTTCCCGCCTTGGCTCCGTTGTTGCCGGATGTGGACCTGATAGATGACATCAGTGACAGTCTGGAATCTGACCCACGATTTGCGAGAATGAATAAAGCTACGGCTTCCACAGAAGAGTTGGACACCGGGCTGGACACCGAAGACTGACAGGGATAGTACAAAAGTGAAGAAACCCGCTCGCCGAGATGGCACACCGGATCGCAACAACAAGAAGCAGCGCCCCGCCAGGTCTGAGACCGGAGGGCGCACCAGGTCGGAGGCCGGAGGGCGTCCGGACAGGGCCGAGGCCGGTCATCGTTCTGGCCGGCCCGACGCCGCGAAGGGCAAACCCGGCAGGCCCGACCCTGCCGCGAAGAACAAGCGCGGCAAGCCCAAGTCGGCCAAGCCGCAGCGCGCGCAGGCCCAGGCCCCCAAGATCAGCAACGCCAAGCCGGCCCGGCACCAGTACGCCGACGCCGATCGGCCCGCCGGCCCGCCGCAGGGCGACGGCATGCGGCTGCAGAAGGTTCTCGCTCAGGCCGGCGTCGCGTCGCGTCGTGCGGCCGAGGAACTGATCTCGCAGGGTCGTGTCGAGGTCGACGGCCGCATCGTCATCGAACAGGGACTGCGCATCGACCCCGAGAACGCGGTGGTACGCGTGGACGGTGTCCGCGTCGTCGTCCAGAAGGACCTCGTTCACCTCGCCCTCAACAAGCCCCGCGGCTGGCAGTCGACGATGTCGGACGACCTGGGCCGCCCGTGCGTCGGTGACATCGTCTCCGAACGGGTCGCCGCTGGTCAGCGGTTGTTCCACGTGGGTCGGCTCGACGCCGACACCGAGGGTCTGCTGCTGCTCACCAACGACGGCGACCTGGCGCATCGGCTGATGCACCCGTCGTTCGAGGTGTCGAAGACGTACCTGGCGACCGTGTCGGGTGCCCTCGAGCGCGGCGTCGGCAAGAAGCTGAAGGAGGGCGTCGAGCTCGAGGACGGACCGGCGAAGGTCGACACGTTCACGCTCCTCGACATCAACGAGGGCAAGTCGCTCGTCCGGGTCACACTGCACGAAGGCCGCAAGCACATCGTGCGCCGCCTGTTCGACGCCGTGGGACACCCCGTCATCCGGCTCGTCCGGACGGACATCGGCGCGGTCGCGCTCGGCGACCAGCGGCCCGGCACGCTGCGCGTTCTGGGTCGCGGCGAGGTCGGCGGTCTCTACGGGGCGGTGGGCCTGTGAGCACCTCGTCGCTGGTCGTCGCGATGGACGGCCCCTCCGGAACCGGGAAGTCGAGCGTCTCGCGGATGCTGGCGCAGCGACTCGGCGCCCGGTACCTCGACACCGGAGCCATGTACCGCATCGCGACGCTGCACGTGCTGCGCAAGGGCGTGGACCTCACCGATCCCGCCGCGATCGCCGACGCGACCGTCGGCCTGCCCTGGTCGATCGGAACCGACCCGGCCGGCGAGCAGGTTCTGCTCGACGGCGAGGACGTGGGGGAGGAGATCCGCGGCGACGCGGTGACCAAGGCCGTCTCGGCTGTCTCCGCCGTTCCCGCGGTGCGTGAACTGCTCGTCGCGGCGCAGCGTCGCCTCGCTTACGAGGCCGAACGGATCGTCGTCGAGGGCCGGGACATCGGCACGGTCGTGCTTCCCGATGCCGATGTGAAGATCTACCTGACCGCCTCGGCAGAAGCCCGGGCACAGCGCAGAAATGCGCAGAATCTCGCGGAAGGACGAGGCGACGACTTCGCGGCCGTGCTGGCCGATGTGCAGCGTCGTGACCACCTCGACTCCACGCGCGCCGTGTCGCCGCTGCGGCCGGCCGACGATTCCGTGCTGGTCGACACCAGCGAACTCGGAATCGACGACGTGATCGGCAGGTTGCTGCTGGTGGTAAGCGAAAGAAGTGGAGCAGGGCAGTGACCGAACAATTCACCACCGAGTTCGCAGGCGACGGCACCTGGAGTGAGGAATCGGACTGGGAGGTCCTCGACCTCGAAGACGGCGGCGACGGGGAAGCCCACGTCCCGGTTCCGACCCTCGCCGTGGTCGGACGCCCGAACGTCGGTAAGTCGACGCTGGTCAACCGGATCATCGGCCGCCGCGAGGCCGTCGTCGAGGACATTCCGGGTGTGACCCGGGACCGTGTCTCGTACGAGGCGAACTGGAGCGGACGCCGGTTCATGGTGCAGGACACCGGCGGCTGGGAACCCGACGCCAAGGGCCTGCAACAGTCCGTGGCCCGGCAGGCCGAGCTGGCGATGCAGACCGCGGACGCGATCCTGCTCGTGGTCGACGCCGTCGTCGGCGCGACCGCGACCGACGAGGCCGTGGCCAAGGTGCTGCGCCGGTCCAAGACGCCGGTTCTGCTGGTGGCCAACAAGGTGGACGACGGCCGCACCGAATCCGAGGTGGCCGCACTGTGGTCGCTGGGGCTCGGGCAGCCGCACTCGGTGAGTGCGACGCACGGTCGCGGTACGGGTGATCTCCTCGACGAGGTGCTCGCCGCCCTGCCGGAGACCCCGCGCGAAGGCATCCCCGGCGGCGGGCCGCGGCGTGTGGCTCTGGTCGGGAAGCCGAACGTCGGGAAGTCGAGCCTGCTGAACAAGCTGTCGGGTGACGAGCGTTCGGTGGTCCACAACGTCGCGGGCACCACCGTCGATCCGGTCGACTCGATCGTGGAACTCGGCGGCAGGCCGTGGCGTTTCGTCGACACCGCGGGTCTGCGCAAGCGGGTCAGCCACGCCAGCGGCGCCGAGTTCTACGCGTCGCTGCGGACGAAGAGCGCCATCGAGGCCGCCGAGGTCGCGATTTTGCTGATCGACGCGTCCGAGCCGATCTCCGAGCAGGACCTGCGCGTGCTGAGCATGGTTGCCGACGCCGGCCGCGCCCTCGTCATCGCGTTCAACAAGTGGGACCTCGTCGACGAGGACCGGCGACTGCAACTCGATCGCGAAGTGGATCGGGACCTGGTGCGGGTGCCGTGGGCGCAGCGCGTCAACATCTCGGCGCAGACGGGACGCGCGGTGCAGAAGCTGGTTCCCGCTCTCGACACGGCGCTGGAATCGTGGGACAAGCGCATTCCGACGGGCCGGCTCAACACGTGGCTCAAGGAAGTCGTCGCCGCGACGCCGCCGCCGATGCGCGGCGGCAGGCTGCCTCGCGTGATGTTCGCCACACAGGCCGGAACGCGTCCCCCGACGTTCGTGCTGTTCACGACCGGGTTCCTCGAGGCGGGGTACCGCCGGTTCCTGGAGCGGCGTCTGCGTGAGGAGTTCAATTTCGACGGCAGTCCCGTCCGCATCTCGGTGCGGGTGCGGGAAAAGCGTGAGCGGCGGAGTCGTTGATCCGACAGAATGCGCTCTGACCAGGCGATTAGCGTTACGGACTGCCACTGATGTAATCTCATCGAGCACCTGAACGAGGGTGTGGACGGGCTGTGGCGCAGCTTGGTAGCGCACTTGACTGGGGGTCAAGTGGTCGCAGGTTCAAATCCTGTCAGCCCGACCAGATGATCAGTGAAGGCGGTTTCCCGGAAACGGGAAGCCGCCTTTTCTGTGTCTCCGGCACCGGCGCGTTGGGTCTCGAGCGCGGAACTCACGCCGTGACGATGACGGGGTCGCCGATCTTGGCGTTGTCGTAGAACCACCGCGCGTTCTCGGTGCTGAGATTGATGCAGCCGTGGCTGACGTTCTCGAAGCCCTGCGAACCCACCGACCACGGTGCGGCGTGCACGAAGATCCCGCCCCACGTGATGCGGGTGGCGTATTCGACGTAGAGGCGGTAGCCCTCCTCGTCGTCGATCGGGACACCGTATGTCGACGAGTCCATGATCATGTCGCGGAACTGCTCGATGACGGGGAAGGTCCCGAGCGGTGTCTCGTATCCGGGTTTGCCCATCGACGCGGGCATGGTCTGAACGATCTGGTCGTTGATGCTGACCGTGAACTGGTGCGTCGTCGTGTTCGCGACTGCGACGAGTGCGTCACCGACCTGGAACTGCGATCTCGCGCCCGCCGCCTCGACGGTCACCCCGGTGTTCGCCGGCCAGAAGCGGTCCGGGCTCCATTGCAGGGTGCGATCGTCGATCCAGGAGAACTGCCCGGGCACCGGTGCCGACGGGGTGATCCGGACACCACGCTCGGCGAGCGCGCGATCGGGTACCGCAGACGTGAACCGGACGATGACCGGATGGGCGATCCCGACGACCTGACCGCTCGCGGGGGAGAGTGCCGGCGCGAGAATTTTTCCGGTGACGGCCGGCGGCGCCGCCGACGCGGCGGCGCCCACTCCGCACACGGCCAGTGCCGCGAGTACCGAGACGAGAAACAGACGACCGACGTGCTGCGCTTTCCACATGACGTCCAGCCCTTCGGAGACTGTGAGCGTCATTTCAGTTAACCACGGCGAGATCCGACAGCGGAACCGGGGAAACTGGATGCATTACGCGCACCAGAGGGCCGCAGGCGACGCGTCGTCGTCACATCGGCCGCGTTTCGCCGGTCATATACGTGACAGACGCGAACGGAGGGATGTGACCGATGAACGAGAACGATGTGCTGGCGCAGCAGTTCGAGACCCATCGTCCGCACCTGCGGGCGGTGGCCTACCGGATGCTCGGGTCGCTCAGCGAGGCCGAGGACGCCGTGCAGGAATCCTGGCTGCGACTGAGCCGCACGGAAACCGATTCGGTGCAGAATCTGGGCGGCTGGCTGACGACGGTAGTGGCCCGGGTGTGCCTGAACATGCTGCAGTCGCGCAGGTCGCGGCGGGAAGATTCGCTGGACGCGTCGGTGCCCGACCCGATCGTGACACTGTCGGACGGCGGTGACCCCGAACGGGAGGCGGTGCTCGCCGATTCGGTCGGCCTCGCGCTGCTCGTGGTTCTCGGCACGCTCACTCCGTCGGAGCGGTTGGCGTTCGTGCTGCACGACATGTTCGCGGTGCCGTTCGAGGACATCGCCCCGATCGTCGAGCGATCCCCGGTTGCCGCCCGCCAACTGGCCAGTCGCGCACGCCGTCGACTGCAGGGAGCGCCCGTTCCCGACGACACCGACCCGGTCCGGCAGCGTGCGGTCGTCGACGCGTTTCTGGCAGCCGCGCGGGGCGGTGACTTCGACGCACTCGTGTCGCTGCTCGATCCGGATGTCGTGCTCCGGGCCGATGCCGGAGCAATCCCGGCCGGTGCGTCCACGATGGTGCGCGGCGCGGAGACCGTCGCGGGCCGGGTTCTCGGGTTTGCGCGGCTGGCTCGGTTCGCGCATCCGGCCCTCGTCAACGGGACTGCCGGAGCGGTCGCGATCTCCGACGGACAACTGCTGTCCGTCCTGGGCGTCACGATCCGGCAGGGGCGGATCGTGGAAATCGACATCCTCGCCGACCGGGAGCGCCTCGCCGGGCTCGTCGTCGAGAACCTCGACTGACGAGCCCGCCGTGGTCATTCCGTTCGTTGCGTGCCGTCTCCGCGGGTGTTGCCGGTGCGCAGCGCGATCAGTGCTGCCGCGACGAGGAAGATGCTGCCCGCCAGCAACGCTCGCTGAAAACCGGAGGTGAGTGCCTCGGCCACAGGGGAATTCGTTGCCATCAGGTGCCGAGACTGCGAGGTCGCGATGGCCGCGAAGATCGCCAGCCCGAGTGCGCTGCCGACCTGCTGGGAGGCGTTCAGCAACGCCGCCGCCAGCCCGGCCTCGTCGGCAGGAACACCCGTGTTGGCAGCGGTGGTGACGCCGACGAAGACGGCGCCGAGGCCGAACGACACGATCATCAGCCCCGGAAGCAGATCGGTGAGATAGGAGCCGTCGACGGGGATGCGGGAGAGCAGGTACAGGCCCGCAGACGCCACCAGAGCACCCACGACGACGACGGGGCGGGTTCCCGTCCGGGTGAGCAACTGGGAGGAAATCCCCGCGGCGACGGCGACACCGAGGCAGAGCGGAAGGTAGGCGGCACCGGTCTGCACCGGGGAGTAGCCGAGAACGTTCTGCATGTACAGGGTGAGGAAGAAGAACATCGCGAGCAGACCCGCGAAGGAGATCAGACCCGTGACATTGGCGGCCGCCAGGCCCTTGATGCGGAAGATCGACAGCGGCAGCAGCGGATGGGTGCTGCGGTGTTCGTTCACCAGGAACGCGCCGATCAGCACGAACGCTCCGACGAACTCGCCGATGGTGCGGGCGGCTCCCCAGCCCCGGTCGGGTGCCTCGACCAGGGCATGGACGAGCAGCAGCATCCCGGCGGTACCGAGCACGCTGCCCACGACGTCGAAGTTCGCGAACCGGGCGCGCCTGCGGTCGCCGGGAATCAGCGCATAGACCGCGGGCAGCACGAGAACGCACGCCAGCGGGTTGACGAACAGCACCCATCGCCAGCCCGGGCCCTCCGTGAGCACGCCACCGAGAAACACGCCGACAGCGGACGCGAAACCGCCCACGGCGGCCCAGACACCGAGCGCGGTATGGCGTTCGGAGCCCTCCTCGTACGTCGTCGTCAGGATGGACAGGGCGGCCGGAAGCATCAGCGCAGCACCGACTCCCTGGGCGAGCCGCGCGCCGATCAGGACTTCCGCGTTGCCGGCGAATCCGCCGATCAGCGAAGACAATCCGATGACGATCGTGCCGGTGACGAGGATGCGACGGCGCCCGAGCAGGTCGGCGAGGCGACCGCCGAGCAGCATGAACCCGCCGTACGTGAGCAGATAGGCGCTCGGCACCCACTGCAGTTGCTGCACCGAGAAGTCGAGGTCGGCGCGTATGTCGGGCAGCGCGATGTTGACGATGGAGGCGTCGACGAAGTCCAGAAAGGCTACGGCACACAACAATGCCAGGGTGAGTCGGCCGCGTGTGGTGGAGAGAAACGGGGGTACCGCCGCCCCGTGTCGCGACCCGGACGCGCCGGTGATCGAGATGTCCATGTCGAATTCTTCCTGTGCTCGTGATCCCTGGGGGGAGACGCCGGATCGTGGGGCGTCACTTCTATGACCGACGGCCCGGCGGCGATGTGACCGCGCACCGGCCGCGGCGCGAGTACTGTCGGAACCCGGCAGGTCACGGCAACGGGAGGCTGGCATGGCTGGACGGTTCGAAGGCACTGTGGTGATCGATCGCCCCATCGAGGAGGTGTTCGAATACCTCGCCGCCGGGGTCAACGACCGGGAGTTCAGCCCGCGGGTCCAGGAGATCGTGAAGAAGACCGACGGCCCGCCCGGAGTCGGAACCGTCTTCGTCAGCACCGTCAAGGACGCGGGGATGACCACGAAGCGCGAGTTCGAACTCACCGAGTTCGAGGCGCCGCGGAAGATTCGCTGGGCGGAGCGCTCGAAGAATTCCGTGATCGCGAAAGAGGGCGGTTACGACCTCGAACCGTCGGGCGCAGGCACCAGGGTGACGATCTTCAACGTGCTGGAGGGGCACGGGATCGGAAAACTGATCGTGCCCCTCGCACTTCGGGCGGCCCGCAAGGATGCACCCGCATTCGCGCAGCGAATCAAGGTCGCCGCGGAGAAGTGACCGCCCCTACCGTGCCGGAATGACGAGCGCCAGTATCTGATCGACGTTGTCGGCGAGGGCGTCCGCCGCCGAGTCGTCGCCCGACAGATACCGAGCGAGACTCTGCTGGAACAGCCCGTCGAACACGGCGTACATGGTGGGCGGGGCGATCGTGATCGTGCGTCCTGCCAGTTCCGCGTATCGGGACACGATGCGCCAGATCATGTTTTCGAGACTCTTGTCGATCGCGGCGACATCTGCGCGGAACGACTCCTCGAACAGCGACTGCGAGCGGAGGTCGTACCAGAGGCGATGCATCGAGGCCTCGCCGCGGAGCGAATCCACCAGTACCCGGCCGAATCCCGCCTTCAACTCCTCGGACGTCTGCGCCGTGGCGACCACGCCGTCGTAGCGCGTGACGCAGCGCGCCTTGTAGTGGCGGACGCAGTGCGTGATCAGATCGACCTTGTCGCTGAAGTAGTAGTGCAGAACGCCGTGGGAGAACTCGGAGTTCTGGGCGATCTCCCGAAGGCTGGTGCGGGCGTAGCCGAGTTCCGAGAGGGTCTGCAACGCGGCCTCCGCGAGTTGATCCCGGCGCTCGGCGAACTTGTCGACCTGGCGGCGCGAGACCCGGTCGGCGTTCTTCTCGGCGACGGGTGTCACGGCATTCTTCCTGTTCGGCTCGCGGAGTCCAGCACGGTGTGCCTCAGTCTAGCCCGCGTTCCTTGACGACTGTGTAACAAATTCTTGACAGTCGTCAAGGGAAATCTTGACAGTCGTCCAAAGTTGAATACGCTGTGATCCACACCACAATGCGAACAGTGTCTCGTGACGTGGTTTCCGCGAATCGTCTCGGTGTGAAGGCAGGTCGGAATGAGCGTGTGTGATCTTGCAGGACGAAAAGCGCTGGTCACCGGTGGTGCGAAGGGGCTGGGGGCGGGAATGGCCGCTGCCCTCGCCGACGCCGGCGCGGCGGTCGTGATCGGCGACGTCCTCGAGGAGGAGGGACGCGCGACGGCCGACTCGCTCGGGAAGTCCGGCGTCGACACCGGCTTCGTGACCCTCGACGTCACCGACGACGGCAACTGGGAGCGCGCCGTCGCCGACACCGTGGAGCAACTCGGCGGACTCGACCTCCTGGTCAACAACGCCGGCATCGAGATCTCGTCACTCGTGGTCGACATCGACCCCGCCGACGTTCGCCGAATGTGCGACGTGAACATCCTCGGTGTCGCGCTCGGCCTGAAGCATGGTCTGCGCGCGATGCGTCCCGGCGGCGCCGCGGGAGCAGGAGGGGCGATCGTCAATGTCTCGTCGGTGGCCGCGACCATTCCGTTCCCCGGCATCGCCGGCTATTCCGCCACCAAGTCCGCCGTCGACCGGCTGACCCGGGTCGCGGCGCAGGAATCGGGAAAACTGGGGTACGGCGTCCGCGTGAACTGCGTGTACCCCGGGCTGGTCGCCACGGAGATGGGGCTCGGGCTGGCCGCGGACATGGAGAGGCTCGGTCTGTGGCCCAGCGCCGACGCCGCGGTCGCCGACGTCATCGGCCTGACCCCGCTCGGGAGGCTCGGTGAGGTCGCGGACATCGCCGACACCGTCGTCTTCCTGGCCTCCGACGCCGCCCGCTTCGTCACCGGAATCGGCCTGCCGGTCGACGGTGGCATGGGCATGTAACCGATCTCCCCGGACATTTCTCACATTTCGAAAGGCACGCCATGACCGACAAGAAACCCGTCATCGTCTACGGAGTCTCCGGATACACCGGACGGCTCGTGTGTGAATACCTGCGCGAGTTCAACATTCCGTTCATCGCCGCGGGACGGGACAAGAAGCGGATCCAGGAAGTGCTGGACCGCATTCCCGGCCTGGACACCGTCGACCACGACGTGGTCGAGGTGGAGCACACCGTCCCGGCGCTGACCGAACTGTTCAGCGGGGCACGGGTGGTGAGCAACATGGTGGGTCCGTTCATCAAGTACGGCGCCGTCGTCGTCGAGGCGGCCCTCGCCGCGGGATGCCACTACACCGACACGACCGGTGAGCAGGACTGGGTTCTGGACGTGCAGGCGAAGTTCGGCGACCAGTTCGCGGAGAAGGGTCTGCTGCTGTCTCCCGGCGTCGCCCAGATGTACACGACCGGAGAGATCGCCGCGAACATCGCATTGGAGACGCCGGGGTTGGACACCCTCGACATCCTGGTGCTGTGGAAGGGTTTTCCCACCTACGCGTCCACGCAGACGATCTTCACGATCCTCAAGGCCGACTGGTACTACCTGGAGCAGAACCGGTACGTGAAGTGGGACCCCGGTACCACATTCGACGTCGTCGTTCCGGGGCAGCACCAGATGGCGCTCGCACTGCCCTGGGGCGGGACCTGTCATCCCGTGTGGTTCAAGGACGATCCGCGGGTGGCCAACGTGAAGGCGGCAGGCGGTGTGTTCGACCGCTCCGTCATGGAGGGCGTCGTCGCGACACAGAAGATGGTCGAGGAGCAGATCAAGACCCTCCCCGCGGACGAGCAGGACGCGGCGCTCGCGGAGATCGCCGGTTCCGTGCAGGCCGGGATGCCGCCGCGGGAGAACCCGCGCGTCAACACGTCCCTCGACTCCGTGTACGCGTCGGGGCCGCTCGGGCGTGCGCACTGCGTCATCCACGGCAACTGCAACTACAAGCAGACGGGTCTCCTGCAGGCCTACGCAGCGCACTCCCTGTTGCAGCAACCGCCGAGGAAGGCGGGCCTCGCGTCGGCGTGCCAGGCGTTCGGCCATCGCGAACTCCTCGGGATCCTGCGCAGTTTCGGTCTCGTGATGGAGCCGGTCGTCACCGTGCAGAGCTGATCGTCCCGCCCGACTGTCAGGAGGACCGCACGATGCGCTTGACCGACTACCTCGACAAGGGCGCCTCACTCGGACCGTCGTCGCCGTGTCTGACGATGGGCGAGCGGACGCTGTCGTACGCGGACGTCCAGGACCTCAGCCGGCGGGTCGCCGCGGCACTGGCACGGTCCGGGGTCACCGCGGGCGACAAGGTGGCCGTCCTGTCGGGCAACGATCCGACCGCATTCTCGTGTGTGTTCGGGATCAGCCGGGCGGGGGCGGTGTGGTGCCCGATCAATCCCCGGAACGAGGCGTCGGAGAACCGGGACCTGCTCGACCTCTTCGACTGCCGCTGCCTGATCTTCCAGAAAGCATTCGCGCCCTTGGTCGATCGGATCCGACAGCAGTTGCCGCTGCTCACGACGCTCGTGTGCCTCGACGGCGACGAGGCCTACGCCGAATCGTTCGACACCTGGCTGGGTGCCGAACACCTCGACGTCGAGCCCGTCGACGACCTCGCGCTGATCGTCGGTACCGGCGGGACGACGGGACGCCCGAAGGGGGTGATGCTCACCGGCCGGAACATCGAGACGATGTCCGCGCTGACGCTGATGAGTTACCCGTTCGACGGCAGACCGGTGTACCTCGCCCTCGCGCCGTTGACCCACGCGGCGGGTGTCCTGTGCTTTCCGATCCTCGCCCTCGGCGGGCAGGTGGTCATCATGCCCGCGCCCGATCTCGGGCAGTTCCTCGCGCACATCGACCGGGACCGCGTCACCCACACCTTCCTCCCGCCGACCCTGATCTACATGCTGCTCGACCACGCCGACCTGGAGACGACGGACCTCGGTTCGCTGCAATGCTTCTGGTACGGCGCGGCGCCGATCTCGCCGACGCGGTTGAGCGAGGCGCTGACCCGGATCGGGCCGGTGATGGCCCAGCTGTTCGGGCAGAGCGAGGCACCGATGATGATCGCGACGATGGCGCCGAAAGACCACTTCCAGGAGGACGGCTCGGTGGCGACCACCCGGTTGAGCTCCGCGGGCCGACCCTCCCCGCTGGTCACGGTCGCGATCATGAACGGGCAGGGCACCCTGCTGCCGGCAGGTGAACGAGGCGAAGTGGTCGTGCGCAGCTCACTCGTCATGGCGGGGTATTACAAGAATCCCGTTGCGACGCAGGAGGCGTCGGCACACGGCTGGCATCACACCGGCGATATCGGGTACCTCGACGAGGACAATTTCCTGTACATCGTCGACCGCGCCAAGGACATGATCATCACCGGAGGATTCAACGTCTATTCCGTCGAAGTGGAACAGGCGCTCATGGCATACCCGGGGATCCAGGACTGCGGGGTGATCGGGCTCCCCGACGAGAAATGGGGCGAACGCGTCGTCGCCGTCGTCCAGACGCGGGCCGGAACACCGATCGAGGCCGACGCGCTCACGGCGTTCGTGAAGGCGCGCATCGGCAGCGTCAAGACCCCGAAGGAGATCCTGGTCTGGCCCGATCTGCCTCGTTCCAAACTCGGGAAGGTCCTCAAGAACGAGATCAGGCAGCAGTTGCTCGGGTAGCACGCTCGAAACGCGGGGGACCGGAACGTGGGTTTCGCGGCGAGTGGCGATACTGTCGGGTGATGGTGGATGGGCACGTACTCAGCAGGGAACGGCTCGCCGACGCGCTGGCACGATTCGAACCACGGATCGTGGACCCGACGAACCGGCGGTCCGCGGCGGTCGTGATCGCCGTGATGAACGACGGCGCGGACGGTCAGGCCGTTCCGCTGACCAGGCGCCCGAGCAAGATGCGCGCGCATCCGGGGCAGTTCGCGTTGCCCGGTGGCGGCGTGGATCCGGGGGAAACCGGTGAGGACGCCGCCCGGCGCGAACTGCACGAGGAACTCGGCCTCGACGTGGGGCCGTCCGCGGTGCTCGGCAGGCTCGACGACTACGTCACCCGCTCCGGGTACGTCATCACGCCGTTCGTCGTGTGGTCGGAGCAGTCGATCGCCTCGCTGGTCCCCAATCACGAGGAAGTGGCGGAAGTGTTCTCGGTGGGCGTCGCCGAGATCGATGCCGAGCCGCGATTCGTGGAGATTCCCGAATCGTCGAAACCGGTGATCCAATGGCCGTTCCGGCGTCACCTCGTGCACGCCCCGACGGGCGCGGTCGTCTACCAGTTCCGGGAGGTCGCGCTGCACGACCGGCACACCCGGATCGACGGTTTCGACCAACCCGTCTTCGCCTGGCGGTAGGCGGCCACGTCCACCGGCGTGCGCGACTAATCTCACAGTCCGTGACCTTCTTCGAGTCTCTCGCCCGCAAGCTCGACCGCACCGGGGTCGACCCCGTCGTCTGGCACGCCCCGTCACCGCCTCCGCTCACGGGAGTGCTCGCTCCCAACGGAGTCCTCGACGGCGTGCACCGGTGGGCCCTGCCCACCGGGGAGGGGCCGGAGGACGTGGCCGTCGATCACGACGGCCGGGTGGTCACCGGAGGCAACGACGGCCGGATCTGGCGGTTCGACAGCCGCGGCGACGCCACCGAACTCGCGAACACGGGCGGGCGGCCCCTCGGGGTCGAGGTCCTCGACGACGGCCGGTACCTGATCTGCGACGCCGAGCGTGGCGTGCTGAGGGTGGACGAGAAAGGGCGCGTCGACGTGCTCGCCGACACCGCGGCCGGGCGCCCACTCGTGGCGTGCAACAACTCTGCGGTCGGCCGCGACGGCACCGTCTACTTCACCGACTCGTCCGCGCACTTCACGATCGCCGACCACCGGTACGACCTTCTCGAACACCGGGGGACCGGTCGACTGCTGCGTCTCGACCCGCGCACGGGGGAGACCGACCTCCTCGCCGAGGGACTGCAGTTCGCCAACGGCGTGGGATTGGCCTCGGACGAATCATTCGTCCTCGTCGCCGAGACCGGTTCGTACCAGATCTCCCGCGTCGACCTGACCGGTCCGTCGCAGGGCAGGACGTCCGTGTGGGCGGAGAATCTGCCCGGCATCCCGGACAACATGACGTCCCAGACCCACGACGGGCTGTTCTGGGTGGCGCTCTACAGCCCGCGGATGCGGCTGCTGGATCTGCTCGCGCCGTACCCCGCCCTGCGCATCGTCGCGGCGAACCTGCCCGAAGCCGTCCAGCCGAACCCGGTGCACGCGGGCTGGGTGGTCGCTCTCGATGAGACTGGCCGGATCGTGCACAGCCTGCGCGGCGGCAAGGGCAGCTACGCACCCGTCACCGGTGTGCGCGAGCACGACGGGTGGCTGTACCTGGGCAGTCTGACCGCTGATGCCGTCGCACGGGTGCCGGTGCCGCCACGGCCGGACATCGCTGCGGGCGGGTGAGAGGGGCCTGACCTGCTCCGATGGATTCTCCGGGGGACGATCGACGGGCCACGGTCGCGGTTGTGGAAGAGTGGCGAGAGCGGTGCGACGAGCGCCCGAGAACAGGTCCGCACTCGACGCTGGGGAGACATTGGTGAATTCGGTGGACCGGGACACTGCGCGGTCGGACCGGATCGTGACCGTCCCGAATCTCCTGAGCGTGGTGCGCCTGCTCGGAGTGCCGCTGTTCGTGTACCTGCTGCTCGTCACCCACTCCGACGGCTGGGCCCTCGCGATCCTCATGATCAGCGGCTTCACCGACTGGCTCGACGGCAAGCTGGCCCGGATCCTCGACCAGTCGTCGAAGCTGGGTGCGCTGCTCGACCCGTTCGTCGATCGCCTCTACGTCGTCACGACGCTGGTGACGTTCGTCGTGCGCGGATTCATCCCGTGGTGGGTGGCGGCGATCCTGATCGGCCGGGACGCCGTTCTCGCGCTGACACTGCTCGTCTACCGGCGGCGCGGACTGCCACCCCCCGACGTGATGTACCTCGGCAAGGGGGCCACGTTCCTGCTCATGTTCGCGCTGCCGATGACCCTCGCGGCACAGGGTGACTGGAGCATCGCGACGGTGGCGCAGCCGCTCGCTGCCGCGCTCCTCGTCTGGGGCACGGTGCTGTACGTGTGGACGGGGCTGCTCTACACCGTCAATGCGCTGACCGTCGCGCGCACGGTTCCCGCGCGAGGATCGGGCGGCGACGAACGCGAGGCCCGCTGATGAAACGGATCGAGTCCGGCGTCCGCAGGAATCCGGTGCCGTCCCTGCTGCAGTCTCTGATGAACGATCATCTGGACCCCGGCTACGAGGGCGCGGCCGAGGATCGCGAGCACGGACATTCGCGGCAGACACGGGTCGGCCGGCAGGTGTGGATCGCGATCGGTGCACTGCTCGTGGGCCTGGTGCTGTCGGTCGCCTACCGGCAGGCCACCGAACGCATCCCGGGTACCGAGCAGGTGCGGTCCGAACTGCTGAGCAAGGTGCAGGACGCGGAGGACCGGGCCGGTGCCCTCGCGGCAACCCGGGACACGTTGTCGGCACAGGCCGACGACGCCCGGGCCACCGCGCTGGCCGGCGACGCCCGCGGTGCCGCGCTGCTCGACGAGCTACGTGGGCTCGAGGGGGACGCCGGGGTCGAGGCCGTGCACGGTCCCGGACTGACCGTGACGCTCACCGACCCCGCAGCCAAGCCCAACCTGTCCGACTCGTCCCAGCGCAGTGTCGGGGGGAAGGCGGTGGTGCTCGATCGCGACCTGCAGTCGGTGGTCAACTCGCTGTGGGCGGGCGGCGCCGAGGCCATCGCGGTGGGCGACGTGCGGATTGGCCCGTCGGTGACGATCCGGCAGGCGGGCGGGGCGATGCTCGTCGACAACCAGCCGGTGTTCTCGCCGTACGTCGTCTCCGCCATCGGCCCGCAGGGACCCATGCAGACCGGATTCGTGGTGAGCGACGCCTACCTGCGGATGTCCAGCGTTGCGCAGTTGTACGGCATCGGATTCGCGGTCGCGGAGGCCGACGATCTCCACCTGCCCGCAGCCCCGGCGCGGGAAGTGCGGGCAGCCCGGGAAGCAGGAACAGGATGACAACGGCGGAGTCGGATGGAGGAGTCACACGAATGAAGGCAGCGCTGAAGGGCGGATCCGCGATCTACGGGGTACTCGCCCTGATCGTGGGAATCGTGCTGGGAGTGGTGTTCAGCCCGCAAGTGCCCGACGCCGTGCAGCCCTACCTGCCCATCGCCGTCGTCGCCGCGCTCGACGCGGTGTTCGGCGGGTTGCGCGCATACCTCGACGAGATCTTCGACTCGAAGGTGTTCGTCGTCTCGTTCGTGTTCAATGTCCTGGTTGCGGCGCTGATCGTGTGGCTCGGTGACCAACTCGGTGTCGGGACCCAGCTGTCCACCGCGATCGTCGTCGTGCTCGGCATCCGCATCTTCGGCAACGCGGCCGCGCTGCGGCGGCGTCTGTTCGGGGCGTGATCGCGACGTGAGCGGGCACGAGGGCAGACACGAACTGCACGGCACCGAACCCACGACGTCGCGGCGCTCACACGTCGTCTTCGCGCTGCTGGCCGCGCTCCTGCTCGGCGGGCTGGGAATCGCGATCGTGACGCAGGTGAAGAACACGGGGTCCGGCGACACGCTCGACTCGGCGAGCCCCGCGGATCTACTGGTCGTCCTGGACACGCTGAATCAGCGGGAGGCGGCCCTGCGGCAGGAGATCGCATCGCTGGAACAGACCTTGGCAACTCTGCAACAGAGTGGCAGTTCCGGGGCGGCGCTCGACGAGGCGCAGGCTCGACTGACGGCCCTGTCGATCCAGGTCGGGAGCGCACCGGCCACCGGCCCCGGCGTGACGATGCGCATCACCGACCCCAACAAGGGGGTCGGATCCGAGGTCCTGCTCGACCTCGTCCAGGAACTACGCGCCGCCGGCGCCGAAGCCGTCCAGGTCCAGGGCGCCGACGGCCCACCCATCCGGATCGGCGTCGACTCCTGGGTGGCCGGTTCGGCAGGCGGCGTGTCGGTGGACGGCCGCAAGGTGAACGCCCCCTACGGCGTTGTCGCCATCGGTGATCCGCCGACTCTGGCGGCGGCCCTGAACATTCCCGGCGGGGTGGTCGACACGGTTGCACGCAGCGGTGGACAGTTGACGATCGAACAATCGCAGCAGGTCACGATCTCCGCCTTGCGGGAGGCGAAACCTCGCCAATACGCTCAGCCCGGAAATTGATCTTCGCATCCGCCCGCGGATTGCCATCGAAAGGAAGCCACTGTGAGTGAGCTCGAAATCCCCGCCGACCGTCGGTACACCGCCGAACACGAGTGGGTCGAGCGGACGGGGCCCACGACGGTGCGCGTCGGCATCACCGATTTCGCGCAGTCCCAGCTCGGCGACGTCGTGTTCGTCCAGCTTCCGGCGGTCGACGAGGACGTGACGGCGGGCGAATCGTTCGGCGAGGTGGAGTCCACCAAGAGCGTCTCCGACATCTTCGCCCCGCTGACGGCGAAAGTCGTTGCCGCCAACGCTGATCTGGACGGCAACCCGGAACTCGTGAACTCCGCGCCCTACGGGCAGGGGTGGCTGGTGGAACTCGGTGTCGACGACGAGGCGGCCCTCGACGCCGCACTGGCCGAAATGCTGGACGCCGCCGGGTATGCAGGCATCACGGCGGGATAATTTCCCGTCGAACACGCGAAGCGGTAATCGGATAGTTTCGGAAGGTGCCGACAGCCCGGAAAACGGGGTTGCCGGGGAAATCCGCTGTCGGAATACCGGTTCGTAATGTACTGGCGGCCTGTCTCACTACACGCACCGGCGTGCGCAGGGTACGGTCAATGTTGAACGCATGTGCCGTGTCGGGGCGCAGGTCCGTAGTTTGAATGTGATCGTGGGAGTTTGCACAGAAGTTAATGTGCACGGGAACCGAATTATGTAGTACCGAGTGGCATTGCGTAGTCCAGCGAATCTTGCTGGATGATCGAACTAGGAGGAGAAACGGTGAGCGAGAACGGCAACGACGCGGTCTATGGGGAGACGCCGGCGGAAACCACGTCGGTCTTCCGCGCGGACTTTCTCAATGAGCTCGACAACTCCTCGGCAACCCAGGCTCCGGAGGCCCCGGTGTCGGGTGTGGAGGGACTGCCCGCGGGCTCTGCTCTGCTC
>JBCEBZ010000136.1:0-5641 GCA_039206675.1 Rhodococcus sp. (in: high G+C Gram-positive bacteria)
GGCGCAAGGTCACGGACAAGGTCCATGAAAAGGGCGGCCACATCTTCATCCAGCTCTGGCATGTCGGCCGCATCTCGCATGTCTCGCTGCAGCCGAATGGCGGCGCGCCGGTGTCGGCGTCGGCGATCCGCGCCAATGGCAAGACCTTCGTCAACAACGCCTTCACCGACGTCTCCGAGCCACGTGCGCTCGAACTGGCCGAGATCCCCGGCCTGATCGACGACTACAAGCGCGCTGCGAAGAACGCGGTTGAAGCCGGCTTCGACGGCGTCGAGATCCACGCCGCCAACGGCTATCTGCTCGAGCAGTTCGCACGCGCGACCACCAACAAGCGCACCGATGCCTATGGCGGATCGATCGAGAACCGCGCGAAGCTGACACTCGAACTCGCGACGCGTCCGTCAAGGCCCCTGGCCGGGGCGATCGCCATGGCGGCCGAGGCCGGTCCCGGCCGCGTCAACGTCGGCGGACTGCGCCGCGAACTCGAGGATGTCGCCGGACCCAGCCGCGCCGACCGCACGTACCTGGGCACCCTGGCGTCCATCGGGCGGTCCGTGCCCGAGGCGCAGGCCCGCCTGATCGCCACGATGCACAAGCGTGAGGACCCGGAGATCTCGTCCTCGGACCTCATTGCCTGGGGAACACACGACGTACGTGACCGCCTCGCCGACATCACCTGCCCCATCAGGCTCGTCGCGGGAGCGCAGGATCCGTGGATCCAGGCCGGACTCGTGGAGCAGGCAGCGTCGCGAATCGAGGACACCCGGCCGGGATCGGCGACGTTCACCCTGCTCGACGACATCGGTCATTACCCCATGGAGGAGATCGACGATTTCGCCTCGGTGGCGGACGGCTGGTTGACGGAACTGCGTGCGGCGGCGGTGCTCTCGTGACGCCGCACGACACGGCGACGCGCCGGAACACCCTCACCGCGTTGCTCGACGAACTCGTGACGGCCGGCCCGGAGGCCCCCGCCACGGTCGACGTCGTCGACGGAGAACCGCTCGTCAGCAGCCGCGCCGATCTCCGCGACCGCGTCGAGGCGCTGAAGTCGGAACTCGTGAGGGTCGGTGTGCGCCGCGGCCAGTGCGTGGCGGTGCTGCTGCCGAACTGGTCCGACGCCATCGTCTGGCAGCTCGCGTCGTCGGCCGTCGGCGCGCACGTCATCGGCGTCAACACCCGCTACAACACACACGAGATCGCGCACATCCTCACCTCCGCGCGACCCGCGGTGGTGGCCGTGGCCGATCACTTCCACGGCCTCGACCTGTTCGGACGGCTCGGCGAGGCGCAGCAGTCCGTCGATCTCCCTGCCCCGGCGGTCGCCGTGGTGCGCGGTCCGGGAATCGCCGGCGAAGCGATCGACCCGACGCGATTCGACCTCGGCGGCGGCGCCTGGACCGCGGGCAGCGCGGACACCGGCGACGTGCAGGTGCCGGAGACGCCCGACATGGCCACCACGACCGCCGCGGGCGAGCAGGCGGACCCCGGCGACCCGCTCGCGGTCGCCTTCACCACGTCCGGATCCACCGGGGTCCCGAAACTCGCGGCCCATCGCGAATCCGCGGTGGTCCGGCATGCGCGGGCCGACGCCGCCGTCCTCGGCGTCGAGCCCGGCGACGTCACCCTGTGTGTGCTGCCGGTGTCGGGGGTGTTCGGATTCAGTACCGCCCTGGCGACTCTCGCCGGCGGCGGCGCACTGCTCATGGAACCCGTCTTCGACGCCGCCGTCACGCTCAGGCGTATGCAGTCGCTGAAGGTGACGCACGTCGTCGGCGGCGACGACCTCTTCACGCGCCTGCACGACACATGGCACGGTGGCGAACGCGCCGACCTGTCGTCGTTGAAGCGGCTCGGGATCGCCGACTTCCTCGGCCGGTCGCACGAGGTGGCCGCATGGGTCCGCGACGAATTCGACGCGGTGACCACCGGTGTCTTCGGATCGTCCGAGGTGTTCGCCCTGATGCTGCTGTGGGATGTCACCGACCCGGAATCCGTGCGCTGGAACGGGGGCGGGCGTCCGGTGGAATCCGCCATCGAGATTCGGATCGCCGACCCGCTCGACGACTCGGTTCTTCCGGACGGTGAGCAAGGTGAGCTCCAGGTCCGCGGACCGAACGTCGTCGATGCGTATCTCGGTAACCCGGAGGCGGCTGCGCGCGCGTTCACGTCGGACGGGTGGTTCCGCAGCGGCGACCTCGCGGTCGCGACCGGTGACGGCGGCTATACGTATGTATGCCGGATGGGCGACGTGCTCCGGTTGCGCGGCTTCCTGGTGGATCCCGCCGAGATCGAGCACCGGCTGGCCGAACACGACGCCGTCCATCTCACGAAGGTCGTCGGCATCACCGGCCGGGGCGGATACACCGAAGCCGTCGCGTTCGTCGTCCCGGCCGAGGGAACCCCCGCCGACGCCGCCGAGCTCAAGGCCTGGTGCGCAGAGTCGTTGGCGGCGTTCAAGGTTCCGGCCGCCGTGCACATGATCGAGGAGATGCCGACCACCGTGGGCGGCAACGGAGCCAAGATCCGAGCGGTCGAACTGCGCGAATGGGCGCAGCGCTGGACCGATCACGAAAGGGATTTCCGCAGTGCCTGAAAACTCGAACGCCCAGGCGGCCGATGTCGTCGTCTGTGAGCCGTTGCGCACCCCCGTCGGCCGATACGGCGGCCAGTTCACGGACGTTCCCGCCGCCGACCTCGGCGCCCGTGTCGTGGCCGAACTGCTCGCCCGCACCCAGGTGGATCCGGGCAGCATCGACGACGTGATCTTCGGCCAGTGCTACCCGAACGGCGAGGCGCCCGCCATCGGCCGCGTCGTGGCCCTCGACGCGGGCCTGCCGGTGACGGTTCCGGGCCAGCAACTCGACCGTCGCTGCGGTTCGGGGCTGCAGGCCGTGCTCGACGCGGCGATGCGCGTGCAGACGGGGGTTGCGGAACTGGTGATCGCCGGTGGCGCGGAATCGATGAGCCGCGCCGAGTACTACACCGAGTCGATGCGCTGGGGAGCGAAGGGCGCCCCGGCCGCGCTGCACGACCGGCTCGCCCGCGGTCGTGTCACCGCCGGCGGACGCCACTACCCGGTGCCCGGCGGCATGCTGGAGACGGCGGAGAACCTGCGCCGCAGGTACGGCATCAGTCGTCGGGAACAGGACGAACTCGCGGTCAGCTCTCATCGGCGGGCGGTGGCCGCGATCGACTCGGGAAAGTTCGCCGAGGAGATCGTTCGGGTGGAAGTGCCCGTCCGCAAAGGCGATCCGCGGATCGTGGACCGGGACGAGCACCCCCGCGCCGACACGACGGTCGAGTCGCTGGCTCGCCTGCGGCCCATCATGGGCCGCACCGACCCCGACGCCACCGTCACCGCCGGCAACGCCAGCGGACAGAACGACGGTGCGGCGGCCTGCCTCGTCACCACCCGGGCGGAGGCGGAGCGCCTCGGACTCCGTCCGCTCGCCCGGCTGGTCACCTGGGCGGTCGCGGGTGTGGAGCCGTCCGAGATGGGCATCGGGCCGGTGCCGTCCACCGAGCGGGCCCTGAAGCGTGCCGGGCTGACGCTCGCAGACATCGACCTCATCGAACTGAACGAGGCCTTCGCGGCGCAGGCACTCGCGGTCACACGCGAATGGAACTTCGGTGCACAGGATTTCGAACGCACCAACGTCAACGGTTCGGGAATCTCGCTCGGACACCCCGTCGGGGCGACCGGAGTCCGAATCCTCACCACCTTGCTGCGCGAGAAGGAGCGTCGCGACGCCCGCTACGGGCTCGAGACGATGTGCATCGGCGGCGGCCAGGGGCTGACCGCGATCTTCGAGAGGGTCTGACCACTCAGCTGTCGAGAGTACGAATCCAGTCGGTGAGCGCCCGCACAACGTGTGCGGGCGCTTCCGGCATGAGCGCATGGCTCGCGTTCGGGACAACGGATACGGTGACCAATTCGCCGAACCGGTCCCGTAATTCGTTCGCCGTCTCCCGAGGACGGAACGGGTCGAGTGCGGACTGCAGGTCGAGGATCGGCTGGCGCGCCACCGCCCACCACTCGTCCTTCGGGGTGGCGGCGGATGCGGCCAGCTGGCGCCGCGACACCTCCGGGTACCAGCCGGTCAGCCACTCCGTCGGATCGTTGCCCGGGGCGAAGAAGCCGGTCTGCAGGTAGCCGATCCGTTCTGCATCGGGCAGCGACGAATCCGCGCACTTCACCGCCAGTTCGGTGAGCGCGGCAGGGTAGTTGCGGGCCCCGGCCGCGGCCACCACGACACCGCGTACCAGGTCGGGTCGATCGGCGGCCAGCATCCGCGCGACGTAGTGCCCGAAGGCGTGACCGACCACCACCGCCGTCCCGTTGTCCAGCGCCTCGATCACCGCGCCGACATCGGCGGCCAGGTCGTGCAACGTGATGCCCTCCAACGGGCCTGTGCTGCGGCCGATGCCCCGCGGCTGCGGCCGGGCGACCCGGAACCCGTTCTGCGCCAGCCCGTCCGCGACCTCGTCGTAGTCGTACGACTCCCGGCCGAGCGACGGCAACAGGATCACCGTCGGCCCGCTGCCCTCGACGACGACCTCGATCACCGCGGTCGCGGTGTGCACGAATTCCGTCGTCCGCGCCGGTGAGCTGCTCGGCATCATAGTTCCTCCACAAACGTCTGAAACCCTGGGCGACGCGATGTCTCGCGTCGCCCAGGGCAAATGGTCGGTGTATCAGTCCGCGGCGGGATCGAGCGCGAAGTCGTAGGTCACGACCTTACGCCCGGCGTCGTCGAGCTGCGGATCGAGGAGGAGTTCGGGTTTCGTCGCGGTGGCGACGTCGTCGTCGATCCAGTCGCCGCCCGCGAAGTACAGCTGGGTGATGATCGGCTGCTTGCCCGGCGAGGTCACCCGCAGGTGCAGGTGCGCCGGA
This sequence comes from Rhodococcus sp. (in: high G+C Gram-positive bacteria), assembly GCA_039206675.1. Taxonomy (GTDB): domain Bacteria; phylum Actinomycetota; class Actinomycetes; order Mycobacteriales; family Mycobacteriaceae; genus Rhodococcus_F. The sequence goes on from JBCEBZ010000136.1 coordinate 4,898, forward strand.
CGCCACGGATGCCAGCCCGCTGCCTCGATGAACTGACCCGTCGGGCCATCGGTCGGAATCTGATACGGCGCAGGCTGGATGGTCGTGATGTCGTAGCGGCCGTCGGCGTCGGTGACGACGGCGCCGCGGAGGTTCCACTCGGGCAGGTGCGGCGCGAACTGCGAGTAGTAGCCCTCGTCGTCGGCGTGCCAGAGTTCGATCAGCGCGCCGCCGAGTCCGTCGCCGTCCAAGTCGGTCACCTGTCCGCGGAGGACGAGCGGGGTGTGGACGCGGTCCTCGTCCCGCATGGGGAGGGTGCACTGCGCGGGAAGTTCCGGCGCCCCGGGGACGTAGTACGGTCCCTCGATGCTTCCCTTGGTGCCCCGGAAGTTCCGGGAGTTCACGTCTTCCACCTCGTGCTCGACGAACACGTCGAGGAGCAACGGCCACTCGCCGCCCTCACCCACGTCGATGAGCCACTGCTTGAGGACGCGATACTCGGGATAGGTGACAGCGTGTTTCTGGATCAGTGCGCTCAACCCGGCGAGCGCCTCGGTGGCGATGGCGGACAGGCGCTCCGGTGACGTGTCGGCCCTGAACCTGTCGCCCTTGAACTTGTCCGTCGCGGCGTTACCGGAGCCGACCGCGGTGGGACTTTCGATGGTGGTCATGGTTTCTCCTGGTCCGAAAATCAGCTGCGGCCGAAGTAGGAGACGTCGTCGTTGCCGATCAGGTCGGGCACCGTCCAGCCGTCGAGGTCGTACT
>JBCEBZ010000137.1:0-1491 GCA_039206675.1 Rhodococcus sp. (in: high G+C Gram-positive bacteria)
TGCGGGTGGGGTCGTCGTCGCGATCGTGTTTCCCGCTGGTGGGGGAGGGGTCGATGGGGTTGTCGTCGGCGCGGGGTGCGGCGCGGCGGGTGTGGGTTGTGGGTTGTGGTTCCACGGTCTCGGTCGCCACCGCCGGATGTGTGGGTGTCGGTGCTGGTGCCGAGTGGTCCGGTTGCCCGGGTGCGCCCCGGGTGGGTTTTCGTGTCTGTCCCTTCCCCTCGATTGTGCGTCGGAATCCTGCGCTGTGTCGCCGCGTGCCCGGTCCCCGTGGGACGGGGCCGCGATCCTCGTGCAGTGTGTGTCGCCGTGATCCGACGCGGCGCCGGAGCGTGTGCCGGTTCCCGGAGGTTGGTGGTCATCTCGAAGACCGCCCGGCAGGCCACCATCGGATGCCCGTCGGTGGTGACCCGGTGGCGGCGGCGCTGTCACGAACCGATGTACGACTGGCTCCAGTCGCTTCTTCCCCGTCGATCGGCTCTTGCCGCGTGTGGGTGCGCGCGGTCGAGGTGGTGCGTCCGGGTGAGGGGCTGACGCTTGATGACGTGCGCACCGGCAACTGTCACGAGGTCCGCTGTCCGGCCGCCAGCGGGGCGCTGCGGGTCGGTGACTTAGCCTGCGCCCCCGTTGTTCCCACCGAAGCGATGACGCGGATCGTGGGCGGCATCGATCCGGTCGCGCCCGGGCAGTGTGGTTGCTGGTCGAGTTGCTCGGCTTCGGCGCCATCGACCCGGGGGGCTGGTTGCGTTCCTCGGTGCCCGGTGTGCTGCGACCAGCCGGGGTCTCGGGTTCGCCGTTGGTCAGCCGTATTGCGAAATTGTTATCGGACCGGTATAAAGATCCACATCGTGTGCTGTGCGTCACGATTCTCTGAAAAAATCGAACTGGAGTTACACATGGACCTCGCATTCTTCGCCGACTTCTTCTCGAACGTCTCCACCCTTCTCGGCGTCCTCGACTTCTTCTCGGGTTCTGCCGAGGCGCTCGGCGGCGCGTAGCAGCGGAACTGGTCTTTCGTGGCGGAAGGGTCCGTATTTTCCGGTGCGGACCCCGTCCGCTGTACTGGAACTGCCTATCGTGTCTCGGCCGCGTCGGTTTTCTTTCGGGATATCTCATGGATGTCATTCCCGGCGGATGGGCAACGCGCTTGAAAGATCATTGTCTGGTTCGCGCGCCGACTTATCTCGATTCGGTAACTCGGCACTCGAGTTTCACATTATGTGTGTCGCCGAGTAATGGAGAACAACGGAGTCCACCGTCGATTCCTCCGGCGGTGGGCGGCGCGAGGGCCGGCACGCGGTGGCGGCGCATGCTTGATCGTCGGTTCCTGAAATGTCCATCCCCGCAAGCGTTGTGCGGACTCCGGCGGCGAGCGGGTGTGGGCGGGTGGGTGCAGGTCGCCTACCGTCGCGGCGAGGTCCGGCGCGGGCGACGGCATCTTTGCCGCCCGGATACCGGGTGTCGTCCGGCTGCTTCGGTGCGCCGGTCGCCCGG
>JBCEBZ010000137.1:1591-5600 GCA_039206675.1 Rhodococcus sp. (in: high G+C Gram-positive bacteria)
TTTGCCGCCCGGATACCGGGTGTCGTCCGGCTGCTTCGGTGCGCCGGTCGCCCGGGTTTCGTCTCGGGAAGCGGGTGCAGGGTCGGGACGTCGATCGCATCGAGATCAGTGACGGGCCTCGGCGTGGTGTTTCCCGAGGGGGTTGCGGCCCGTGGTGATGACGACGTCGTCGACGTGGACGCCGGCGTCCCGGTCGCCGATCGTGTGCTGGCGACCGTTCGAGGTGCATCGGACGGTCGACCTGCTGATTGTCCGATGCCCCGCTCTCGGTGACCGGAAGGGGGCCTCGGCGAGGTGACTGTCGGGTATCGGTGTGCTCTGCACCCTCGAGGGTTTCGTGGGGTCGAGTGCGGGGTGGGGTCGCGGAGCGGGGAGCGGATCGTGGCTGTGCCGTCGGATGTCGGTGCCGCAGGCTAGCGTCGGGTGGGTATCGGACAGCGGAGGAGCAGCGATGAGCGCGGTCACGACGAATCAACCACTCGGCACCCCCACCTGGATCGACCTGGGCATTCCCGACCTGGACCGGGCGATGACCTTTTACGGGTCGGTCTTCGGCTGGGAGTTCGATGTGGGTCCGGAAGAGTATGGGCGGTACACGATGTGTCTGCTCGGCGGCAGGAAGGTCGCCGCGCTGATGCCGAATCCCGACGAGAACGCCACCGAGTTCTGGTGGAACGTGTACCTGGCGACCGACGATGTCGATGCGACTCTCGCTCGGTCCGCGGACGCGGGCGGCGCGCTGCTGGTGGAGCCGATGGACATCGCCGACCAGGGTCGGATGGCGATGGTGCGGGATCCTTCCGGTGCGCAGTTCGGCCTGTGGCAGGGGCGGGCGCATGTCGGCTGCGAGCTCGTGAACGAGCCGAACACGTTGTTGCGCAACGACTTGGTGACACCGACTCCCGGTCCGGCGCGGGACTTCTACGCGGCGGTGTTCGACTTCACGCTGGACGGGAACGACGACCTGCCCGGAGTGGACTTCACCTTTCTGCGCAGACCGGATGGGCACGAGATCGGTGGCATCGTGGGCGATCCGGCCGCCTCGGGGTCCTGCTGGGGCACGCTGTTTCAGGTTGCCGATGCGAACGCGGCCGTTGCCGCGGCCCGGGCCAACGGGGGTACCGCGCAGGACCCGACGGACATGCCGTACGGGCGGACCGCGGATGTCACCGATCCCTTCGGGGCGACGTTCACGGTAGGTTCCCCGCTGCCGGGTGGGCAGGGGTAGCGGGGTCTCGGCGGGCCGAAAGGGTTGTGCCGGTCTGTCGGTGGCGGCCGGGGTGACGTGGCTCCCGCGGCCGGGGCGGTCGATGACAGATCTCGATCCGATGTGCACGTCCCGCATCGCGACCTGCGTGAACGGCACCGAACGCGATGCCGTGAAAGTTCCGTGGCCCGCCCCCGGGTATTCGCGCAGGTCGCCGCCGTCGGGTGCCCTACAGCGCTGCTCCGGGTGGGATGGGGGCGGGGTGGGATGGGCGCGGGCCGGGCGCGCCCGCGCGGTGTGCCGACGGTTCGGGCCGGGGCGCGGTGCGGGAGCGGTGTCGGTGACCGGCCGAGGAGCGACCGCCATGCCGCTGCACCCACGTACCCGCCCCTGGGCACGTTCCCGACGGTGGTCGGCACGCCGTGACGTCCGGCTTCTCCTCACTCGTGGGGAGTCGAGCGCTGATGGTGGATCAGTCCGTCGCGTCCGCGTCGCGGACGTCCGTGCCCTGCTCGGCGAACGCGGTGAAGTCCTGCAGGTGCTGTTGCGACTGCGTGCGGAAGGCGCCGGGCATCACCAGCCCCACCAGCCGCATCAGCACACCGCTGAACCGGTATTCGCTCTCGCTCACCCACAGCGTCAGCTCCGGACCGGTTTCGGTCAGCCGGTCGCGCACGGCGCTCCACATGCCCTCGCCGACGATCTCGCGGTCGAAGTGAACGACGCTCCCTGTCGGGATCCCGCGCAGGTCTGCCGGTTCCCGGCGGGTGATGGTCTCGGTGCACTCGATCGTCTGTTTCCCCATCTGCATCACGACCCGCGATGTGGTACCGACCTGCCCGTGCACCCCGCTCAGCGGCTCGTGCAGCACCAGGCCCCGCAACCACTTCGGCAGGTGCGCCGGGTCGGCGAGCAGCTCGAGCACTCTCTCCCGCGGCAGGGCGATCTCGGTCGAGACGGTGTACTTCATGGCGGAGCGCTCCTGGGTCCCGAGGAAAGCGGCCGACGTCGGCAGCCTCGCTTCATGTTATGTGGTCACGGCATGTTCGACGATCCCCGGTCCAAGGTGGTCACGGGTGTCACGAGGGCGGGGGGCTGCGGCCGGCGTCGCACACCTCGACGTGCGGCTCGCCGAAGCGGTGGTCCACCCCGAACCGCTGCGTCGTGCGTCGGGTGGCCGCGCCCTCGGCGGCGCGGGGAGCGCATGGCCGAGTCCGTCTGGCGCCCAACGCATCCGTGGTGTGTGGGTTCGTGTGCGGATGTAGTTCAGACCGGGTCGAGGTCCGCCGAGTCGTCGAGGTGCGGCGCCGGTGCACCGTGCCGGCCGCCGCTGTGCTGATTCCACAGGATCACGTCGGCGCCCTGCTCGGATCCGGCGGTCCCGATCGGTCGCTGAGCGACGATGACGCCGCTGGTCGGCGCCTTCGTCCCGTCCGGTCCGACCGGTGTCAGTCCGGTGCCGCGGACGATCGCGCAGGCGTCGTCCGCGTTCAGGCCGACGACGTCGGGTACCTCGAGCACCGGACGGTCCTTGCGCATAGCCCGATTGTAGGCGTGGGCTCGGGTGCGAGGAGTGCGTCGGTGACGCCGCCGAGACGCCCCCCGGATGTGTTCATCTCATGTGCTGGTGGGTGCGGGATCGGGGATGTCGTGTGGTCGGCAGGGGGGTAGGCGGCATTGCCGGAGCGATCGCCGTCGCGCTGATGTCGCGCAGACCTCCCGATTCCTGATGTGGCGGCCGCGAGGCCGAACCCCGGAGGCCTCGCTCATTCGAACGGCTCCCGTGCGAGCGGGTGTGCGGCCGGTTCTCGGAGATCGGTGGGTCGGTGGTTTCCGTACACGCCGCGATCGTCGCCGGCGAGGTACTGCTCATGCTGAATCTGTGCCCGGGCCGCGAGGCCAGATCGCCGTGCGGTCGCCATTTCGTCGGTCCAGGGCGCGCCCCTGGCGTCTGCGCCACGACGGAACCCCCACGGCGTATACGCCCCAGGCGAGCGCGGGAAGAAGGGCCACTGCGAGGATCACCTTCCAGAACGCGATGGTGAAGCCCAAGATCAGCAGGGCTGCGAGGATTGTCAGAAACTGCTTCATCGGGATCCCTTCCGATTCGATTCATCGCGTGCGGCTTTTGCTGCCTCGACATCAGCCACGACATGGTCGAACAGTTCCTGGCCGGACGGCAAAGTTGCGGTCGCATTCCGGCCATGTTTCGTCGGATCGCGGTGGGATCGACTCGGGGAGAGGGTGATCGGTCTCGCTCATCCTTGGCCCGATGCGGATGTTGTCGAGTCCCGCACCCGCCGTCGGTGCTCACCGCACGGACACAAGCACGATGACGCCGGTCAGCGCGACGGCCACCAGTTCGAGCGCCCCGAGGATCGGTGCGGCAACAGCGAGACCGGAGCCGGTGCCGTGTTCGCGGCCACCGGTTTCCGCGTAGCCCGATCGCACCGAACACCAAGGCCGGGAGAAATAGCCCGTCAGGGCGCAGAACAGTCCGACGATCGCGCAGACGTTGGTACGCTCCGCCGCCTCGGTGTCGAACTCGGTCTCGTCGAATGCCACCACAGGCCTGGTCCTCTCCCTTGGTGATGGTGCGGCAAGTCGGGTGTCGGGCGCCGTCGAAGCGTCGCACGCCACGTCGCCTGCGGCGTTGACTCCGTAGCGCCACGATGTGGTCACCGGGTGGTGTCCGGTGGGTGTCGGCAGTGCTCGTGGCGGACGATGACGGCGGCGCTGACCGCCCACGTGCCGAGCGCAATGGTGGATTCCATGGGTGACCGGGTGGTTGCTGTCAGGTAG
>JBCEBZ010000138.1:0-3500 GCA_039206675.1 Rhodococcus sp. (in: high G+C Gram-positive bacteria)
CGTCCGCGGCGCGGAGGTCGGAGATCGAGGCGATCCTCATCGCACACCTCCGAGCATCCTGAATCGACGTCTACGGGAACCGTGTAACACCGCTGCGGCGTTGCGCGACTTGTCTGTTAACGCGTTGACACCTACTCGGGTGTTCGGCACGCGCCACTGATGGATGGGGTAGACCATGAAACGTCGCGTTTCAGCACGCAAGGTTGCGCATCGACGGAGGATCGCAGGCAGTCTGGTCGCCCCCGGCGCACTGGGACTTGCGGCGCTGCTCGCGACGCCGTGGTCGAACCCCGGTTCACCCGCTACGACGGCGACAGCCTTGACTGCAGCGGCCTCGGACGCGTGCTACGACATGGTCAGCATCGCCGTGGCCGGCCGCGGCGACAGCCCGAGGCCGGGCACCCACCAGATGCTCGTGGCACCGGACGGCACGCCGCTTCCCGCGTCGTACTCCAGCAACTACACCAGTCCCTGGATCGATGAGGTGGTGAACGCGCCGCAGCAATCCGTCGGGGGAGGGTCCTACGCCGCGGTCTACATCGAGTATCCGGCGAACATGAACTCCTACGAGGACGCCGTGAACGCCGGTGTCGACAACACCGAAACCGTCATGCGCTCCATTCATGCGTCGTGCCCGGACACGAAGTTCTCGATCGTCGGGTACAGCGAAGGCGCCGACGTCGCGAGACGCGTTGCGATGGAGGTCGGGAATCAGGACGGCCAGGACGGCTCGTACGACATTCTCGATCCCGCGTCCGTTGTGGGTGTCGTCATCCTGGCGGACGCCGGCCGCACCCTCGGCGAAGGGGCATTTCCGGGTGCCGAGAACGAATTCCGCAATCCCGACGGTTTCGATCTGGCCTACCAGTCCGGTCAGACCGGCACGTCCGGGCGGGGTGCTCTGCCCGGGACGTCCGGCAGTTTCGGCGCGTTGGACGGGAAGGTGGCATCGTTCTGTTCGGAAGGCGATCTGACCTGTTCCGCTCCCGAGAACATTGCGCTGCTGCAACTCGCGATCAACGTGGGACGGCAGTTGAACGTCGACGCATTGCAGAAGGAGGGTCTGACTCCGGCGACGGGACAGGATCTCGCGGTGGTGCTCGGGCAGATCGCTCTCGCGGCGTTCGCGGACATCCAGTCGCAGGACGATTGGATGCAGTCCGACGAGACGTTCCTCGACGTGTTGGTCAAGGTGTCGGATCCGGCGTATAAAGCCGCCGATCCCGTTGCGGCGCAGTCCGACACGCCGACCGGTCCGATCTCGTCCAATCAGGCGGTCGACCTCGTCTACCTGCCCACCAAGGTGCGGAACGAGATCATCGGATTCATCGCGGACAACCAGAACACGATCCAGGTGGCGATGAGCGATCCGTACCAGCAGACGCTCGGGGAGGGGACCGGCCACCACTTCGACTACTGGCGTGACGCGAACGCCGGAAACGGGAAACCGCTGACGTCAGCACAGTACGCAGCGGCCTGGCTGACGCACCTCGCGCAGGAAGCGGAGAAGGGCGAGGCGCGCGCGGCTGCGACGCAGCAATCGACAGCGAAACTCGCCGTCGCCTCGACGAAGGACGCGGACGCGGCGGATCTCGCACCCACCACCACGGCCGGTGTGAAGAAGCCCGAGTTGGCCAGCAGCACGGTCAGTGCAACCACGACGACCGCCAGTTCACCGGCACCCACGACGGTCGCGTCGACGACGTCGCCGGAACCCACGACAGCCGCGGACGTGGCCGCGGCAACCACGACGTCGCCGCCTGCGGCGCAGGCCGTCTCGGAACCGTCCGCGGTGGCGACCACCACCACGGCGGAACCCGCGCCGAGCACGGCAACGGAGTCGGTGACCACGACCACGCCGGCAGTCACCACGACGACGGTGCAACCGGCGGCCGGGTGAGGTCGGTCAGCCCCGGCCGGCGTCCCGGGCCGCCCGTTCGACCCGCGCCCGGTAGTTCTCCCACCACGTGCGCTCGGCTGTAGGCAAGTTGTCGTTGTCCGCTCTCAGGCCGGCAGTTCCGTCGACGAGTTCGCGGACGATGTCGGCGTGTCCCGCGTGCCGGTGAGTTTCGGCGACCACGTGCACGAGGATCCGATGCAGGGTGACGTCGCGGCGGTCTTCCGGCCAGTGCGGTATCCGTCCGGGCGCGTCGAGCGGCAGCGCCCGGACGGTGGCGTCGGTGTGTTCCCACGCCCGGCGGTACAGGCCGACGACGTAGTCGCGTGACTCGTCGGCGGTCGCCCACATGTCCACGTTGTCGTCGGCGTCGTCGGTCACCCACGGTGGGAAGTCGGCGCTTCGGCCGAAGGGCTCCCCGAAGTAGCCGATCTCGACGCCGGTCAGGTGTTTGACCAGCCCCAGCAGGTTCGTGCCGGTCGCGGTCATCGGTCGGCGGATGTCGTACTCGGACAATCCGTCCAGCTTCCACAGCAGAGCGTCTCGTGCCGCCTGGAGGTAGTCGTGGAGGTCCGCCTTCGGATCGGTCAATGCCCTTCCTGATTGGTGAGCGTCTCGCCGTCGAGTGCTTTGACGCGCCGCCGTTCGAGGAGCACCAGCACGGTGCCGAGCACGAGGCACAGGACACAGGCGATTCCGCCGATCAGCGCCCAGCCCTCGAATCCGTAGCCCGCCGCGACCAGTGTCAACCCGAGCACGGCGATGCCGGCGGCGATCAGGATGTACCCGGGCCAGTTCCGGCCGTCGGTGATCGCCTCACCGACGTGAGTGCGCATGGTGTGCGCGTCGTCCTGTGGGCGGAATTCGGAGTTCAACTCGCGGCTGGGTCCGTTGTCCGGTTGATACGTCACACCATTCCTCCTGTGCTCGAGCGGCAATCCGGGCTCGGTCAGTCGTTCTCGGCGTCGGCGGAGTCTTCCGTCAATTCGGGCGCGTTCTCTCTCGTCGCCATGCCGCCGTCCTTGCCGTGATCGGCTGGGCCCGGGCGGCCGCCTTTCGGCTCGTCCTTCTCGTCGCGCGTGCTCTCGGACACGATCACCCTCTCCTTCCGCTGCCCCCGCTCCGCCTACCCGGAAGCGGTGAGACCAAAACGCGAGGCTCACCGATGCCGCGACTGCAGGACTGCGGCGAAGCCCCAGAGTCCGCAGAACATCACCAGCGCCGCAGCGGCCGCGACGCCTCCCACGAGAGGGGAGATCACGAAGCTGAAGATCAACGCCACCACACCGATCAGTGCCAGCCCGAGGGTGGCGATGCCGCAGATCGCGAGACGATGCGAGGCCGCGACGAGTTCGGGGAGTGCGTGCTTGCGGAAGAGCATGCGGTGAAGACCGACCGGCGCGACGAGCAGCATGGTCGACGTCACCGACAGGGCGACCGTCGCCAGATAGATCGCGACCTCGCTGTCCGTGAGGTCCTCGAAACGTTGCTGGAACGGCAGCGTCAGCAGGAAGCCGGTGAGGAGTTGCACACCGGTCTGCACGACGCGCAGTTCCTGGAGAAGACCGCTCCAATTCCGGTCGAGCCGCTGAGTCTCGGTCTC
>JBCEBZ010000138.1:3600-21784 GCA_039206675.1 Rhodococcus sp. (in: high G+C Gram-positive bacteria)
GTCACTGTTCGGCGCGCTGGCGTGCTTCGTGTGCCTCGGCCTTGGCGCGGGCCTTCTCCGCTTCGGCTTCCTTCGCGGCCGCCTCGCGCTGGGCGGCGGCTTTGTCCTGCTGCGCCTTGCCCTCGCGGGTGAGGTCGTCCTGGCCGGACACCGCGCCCACGGCTTCCTTTGCTTTGCCCTTGACGTCTTCGACGACGCCCTTGACGGCCTCGGCCGGTCCGCTGTTGTTCTCAGCCATGTTCGTCACCTTTCGGTAGTGGGGGAAGGTCGGTCCGTGCTCACCGCGCTTGCGAGGCGGCCTCCTTCTCGGAGTGTGCCCCGTTGTTGGAGAGGCTGCCGCCGGAGTTCTCGAGGTGGGCGCGCACGAACCACTGGAACTTCTCGAGTTCGCCGGTCTGGCCGATGAGGAGGTCCTCGGTGATCGGGTCGAGGTCGCCCGTTTCGGCGATCGCCTTGCGGTTGTCCTCGACGACGCCGCTGTACACGAGGTCGAGGGCACCGAGGTGCGCCTGCGCCGTGTCGCGGTTCACCGAGTAGTCGTCCCACGTGCGGTCGCGGGTGATGGCGGCCGGTGTGCCGTCGGGCGACTTCCCCAGTGCGGCGATGCGTTCGGCGACCGCGTCTGCGTATCCGCGCACCAACTCGACCTGCGGGTCGATCATCTCGTGCACGCCGATGAAATTCGGACCCACCACATTCCAATGAATGTGCTTGAGCGTCAGGTGGAGATCGTTGTAGGCGCTGAGCCGCTTCTGCAGGATGTCGGCGACGCGCGCTCCCTGATCGTCGGAAAGACCTGGCACGGTGAACTTCGACATTCTCGGTCCTCTCATTCGCTTACTGACTGCCTGCGGAACTCCGAGGCGTGGATGCCCCGTTCGGCCACCGGCGGGGCGGTGCCTGGTGAACTCACCGCGTACCCGTGGCGGTAGGTCTCGAATCACGGGTCCCTACCTCCCCGGCGGCTTCCGTTCGTGTCGCCTGAGCGTTCGCGACTCGACCGCCGAAGTTCCGACGCTTCGACCGTACTACAAAATCTATGCCTGGCAAACCAGATCTTCTGTGGCTGCCGACGTGGATGCGTTGTGTCCGCCAGATCTCGATTGTGCAAACGCTCGGCCTGAACCGCCTCGCGCGCGAAGCAGACACACTATTTTCGGGTGAATTCGGCCAGGGGGCCGAAAAGTGCGCACGCCGAGGAGGAGCAATGCTCAACGTGGCTCTGCTTGTGGTTCTGCTCGTTGCGAGCCTGGGGGGCGGCGCCGCGCTCCACGGCCTGGCCGATCGGCGGGCGGCGCGATGAGCGCCGGCGACACACTGCCGGGCCACCCGCCGACGGCCCTGCAGACCGGCACGGTGCGATGGTTCAACGCCGACCAGGGTTTCGGGTTCCTCGCCCCGGCCGACGGATCCGACGACGTCTTCGTCCACGTCTCCGAGATCGCCGGAGACGGTCACCGCATCCTCGTGGACGGGCAGTGCGTCAGCTTCACCGTCTGCCGCACCGACACGGGCAACCAGGCACGCGACGTCCGGATCGCCTGAGACCCACCGAATCGGGTTCGTCGAACCACACGTCAGGGACGCATTCGGGACACGTTCGCACTTTCGTTCGCCGGCGGGTTGAGGGCCGCGGCAGCTGGGTACGCTGCCGGGAGTCGCAGAAACCGACGACACAGACGTGGAGTGCAGATGGCCGAGGTCGGCGAGGTTAGACGAATGAAAACGAGATCCGGTGTGCCCGTGGAACTTCGTGTGGCGGCGGAGTTCGAACAATTGCCTGTGGTGCGCGCCGTGGCGGAAACTCTCGCCGTTCTGGGAGACTTCACGCTCGACGACGTCGCCGATATCAAACTCGCCGTGGACGAGGTGTGTTCGGAACTGATCGCGGCTACGCCGGGCAGCGCCGAACTTACGTGCTCCTTCGCCGTGACGGAAACCGGGTTGCACGTGACGATCAGTGCACCCCTCAGCCGACGCGGAGTGCCCAACCGGGAGAGTTTCGGCTGGCACGTGCTCGAGACGTTGATGAATGCGGTTTCGGTGTCGGAGGGACCCGTCGGCAACGGGTCCGCCGAACGAACCGTGGCGGTGGACCTGGTCAAATACCGGGGCACTACCTAGTGTCACCTGTTTCGGAACGCAGCGAACGGCACCGTCCCGGCAGAGACGACTACAAGGACGTGGCGCCCGCGGTGGCGCGCCTGCGAACCCTGGGGGAGGCGTCGGGGGAGGCGTCCGCGCTGCGCGACGAGATCATCACACGGTGCCTCCCGCTGGCCGATCACATCGCCCGCCGGTTCGGCGGCCGCGGCGAGGCGCACGAAGACCTGCTGCAGGTCGCCCGGCTGGGGCTGGTGAAGGCGGTCGACCGTTTCGACCCGGACCGTGGCTTCGACTTCGTGTCCTACGCGGTACCGACGATCATGGGCGAGGTTCGCCGGTACTTCCGCGACACCGGCTGGTCGATGCGGGTCCCCCGTCGCATGCAGGAACTGCACGCGTTGATCGCCAAGGCCGTCGACGAGCTGTCGCAGGAACTGGGGCGCTCACCGTCGGCCAGTGAGATCGCCGCCGAACTCGAACTCGACGTCCGGGAAGTGTCCGAGGGCCTGCTCGCGAAGAACGCCTACCAAACCCTGTCGATGGATGCGGCCATGGGAGATGACCCCGACGACCTACCCCTCGCCGAGACGCTCGGCGAGGAGGACCCGGAGCTCGCGAACGTGGAGAGCCACGCCTCGGTACGGCCGGCGCTGGAGAAACTTCCGCCGCTCGAACGCCGAGTGCTGATGTTGCGCTTCTTCGGATCGATGACCCAGACGGAAATCGCCCAGCGCGTGGGCGTCTCGCAGATGCAGGTCTCGCGGATCCTGGCACGCACCCTGTCCGGGCTGCGGGAGCAGTTGGGCGGCGGCTGAGCGAGCTGTCCCAGCCCCGTTCGAACCGCTTCGGGTGAACCGGGCACGCCCGGCGACGGGATCGGTGGACGAAGTCGGTTCCCGGGTCGAGTAAGGTCTTCTCGACGGTAGAGACAACTGCTGCGTTCGTTCAGTGGGTGTCCTGTCGGTTACACCCGGAATCCGAGGTGTATCCGAGAATGGCCGAGACTGCGGGTGAGCGCCCTGAGTCGATGTCCCCTGATGTCGACGGGGCGACGATCGCCGCCCAACTGGGCTCCTTGGCAACCGCGTTGGACGAGTTCAACCGGAACTCCGGCTCACAGGTGGAGATGGGCCTGCTGCTGCAACGGGTCTGCGAACAGGTGGTGGACGCGATCGCCGGCGCCGACATCGCCGGAATTTCGTTGCTGCGCGACGGGCTCGTGGAGACCGTCGCCTTCACGGACGAGGCGGTCCGGCAGATCGACATTCAGCACTTCCAGGCCATCGACGGCGACTACTTCGGTGTGGCGGGCACCCGGAAGGTCGTCAAGGCGAGGCTCGGGGAGGCCGCGGCCCGGTGGCCGTCCCTCGCCGACAACCTGGACCAGGCGGGAATGCGCAGTTTCCTGTCCGCGCCGCTCGCCGTCGACGAGGCCCTGGCCGGGACCCTCGACATCTACGGGCGGGGCGATCACGGTTTCAGTGAACTCGACGCCGTGGTGCTCCTCGTCTACACCACGGCAATCGAAGGATTGCTCAGGAGCGCGCGGAGCGTGGAGTTGGCCAGGAACGAGGTGACGGGTCTCACGCGGGCCATGAAAACCCGTGCGGTCATCGAGCAGGCCAAGGGAATCGTGATGGCACTGCGGGGTGTGGCCGCGGACCAGGCATTCGAGATCCTCGTCGCGCAGTCGCAGCAGGAGCACGTCAAGTTGGCGGAGGTGGCGCGCCGCATCGTCGAATCGGTGACGAAAAATCCGGAGTGAGGCCGGGCCGGGGACGGTGTGATCAGTCGGCCGCGACCGGGGCGAGTGCTCCGAGGAACGACTGCGCCCACCGGTGCACGTCGTGCTCGACCACCTGCCGGTGCAGCCGCGACATGCGGCGCCGTCCCTGCTCCCGCTCCTGGCCGAGTGCGGCCACGATGGTGTTCTTCACGCCGTCGAGGTCGTGCGGGTTCACCAGGTAGGCACCCCGGAGTTCGGCGGCGGCACCCGCGAATTCGCTGAGCACCAGCGCACCGCCCAGGTCGGCCCGGCAGGCGACGTACTCCTTCGCCACGAGATTCATTCCGTCGCGCATCGGGGTGACGAGCATGACATCGGCGGCGAGGAACAGCGCGATCAGCTCGCTGCGATCGACCGGCTGGTAGAGGTAGTGCACCACCGGCCTGCCGATCTGCCCGTGATCGCCGTTGATGTGGCTGACCTGCTCCTCGATGGAACTGCGCATCTTCACGTAGTGCTCGACGCGTTCACGGCTGGGGGTGGCGAGTTGCACCATCACGGTGTCGGAGTGGTCGAGCCGCCCCTCGTCGAGCAGTTCACCGAGCGCCGACAGTCGTAGGTCGATGCCCTTCGTGTAATCGAGTCGGTCGACGCCGAGCAGGATCTTCCGGGGGTTCCCGAGCTCCCGGCGGATCTCCGCGGCCCGTGCGACGACGGCGGGGTCGGTGGCCTGTTCGACCAGTTGCCGGGAGTCGACGGAGATGGGGAACGCACCGACCTGCACGACACGGTCGCCGAGCGTCACCCGGCCGAGGGCGCCGCGCACGCCGACACCGGCCGTGATGGCGTCGAGTCCGAGCAGTCTGCGGGCCAGGAACAGGAAGTTGCGGGCGCCCCCGGGCAGATGGAAACCGATGAGGTCGGCCCCGAGGAGCCCCTCCACGATCTCCTTCCGCCACGGCAGCTGCATGAACAGTTCGACCGGCGGGAACGGGATGTGAAGAAAGAATCCGATGGTCAGATCGGGGCGCATCTCCCGGAGCAGGCGTGGCACCAGCTGGAGTTGGTAGTCCTGGACCCACACGGTGGCGCCCTCGGCCGCGGTGCGCGCGGTCTCCTCGGCGAAGTGGCGATTCACCTCGAGGTAGGTATGCCACCAGTCCCGGTCGAACACCGGGGCCACGAGCACGTCGTGGTACAGCGGCCACAGCGTCGCGTTGGAGAACCCCTCGTAGTACCGGGCCACCTCGTCCGAACTCAGTTCCACCGGGAACAGATCGACCCCGCCGGAGACGATCGGTTCGACCTTCGTGTCGGGCACCCCGGGCCAGCCCACCCAGGACCCGCGCTCCCGGCCGAGGAGGATCGGTTCCAGGGCTGTGACCAGACCTCCGGGGCTGCGTTTCCAGCGTGTCGTTCCGTCGTCGAGTGTCTCCATGTCCACGGGCAGCCGGTTGGCGACCACCACGAAGTCGGACGTGCCGTGCGGAGCGGATTGGTTCACGCCGAGCGCCCACCCTGCTGCATTCCACCGGCGACCAGCCGGAACGCGCCCTCGAGGTCGGTGCAGAAGGGGATGCCCGCGGCCATGTTCATCGCCGTCAGCGGTCTGCGGAGTGCGTTGTTCCCGGTCACCGCCCACGGCACGGCGAGCCGGTGTGCGCGGGCGGACATGATCTCGAGAACCGGCAGCGCCGACGCACAGAAGAATTGCACGTCGGTGAGGTCGAGAACGAACGGCAACCGTTCGTCGATCGCTTCCTCGAGATGACTCCCGAACGACGGGAGGGTGGTGACGTCGATGTCACCGGAGATCCGGACGACGAGGATCCCGCCGGCCGCGGGTGCACTGTCGACGGAGAGCCGCCCGTGCTCGGGCTCGACGGTCCAGCTGAACAGTGCCGGTTTCTCGGCGGGGGCGCGGCGCGTCGGGCGCGCTCCGAGAACAGATTTCATGGCGTTTCCTCACGATCGAGCATCGAAGGAGACAGGCACGAAAGAAGGCGCGTGAACCGTGCCCGTCCATTGCGGCTGGGGGCTCAACCGTGCAGGACTCTGACGTTACCCCATTCTGTCAACAGCGGCCGGGGCTTTCTCTCCACGGGGCGCGGTCGCCGCTCGAAGATTCTGCGGGTTCCGTTGCTCCACTGCATTGTTCGGCCGTGGAGAGTCGCTACTGCGGTCGGCGCCGCTTCTTCTTGTGCGAGCTGTCGCAAAAGGGGGCGATGCTCGTCCGACCGCACCGGCACAGTGCCACGGTGGCCCGGTCACCGCCGATCGGGTTACCTTCGGTGTCGAGGATCCGCGCCGCACCACGCACCAGGAGCGGGCCGTCCGGGCACACGGTGATGGTCACGTCGGATTCGCCGGTCCCGGAAATGGGAATGGGGTTCATATGACCACCTTGCACTCTCGGTCGGCGTCGGGCACGGCGCCGCAGTCGGGAACGTCCATGCCTTGTCCGGCGCCGCGCGGTCCCGTCAGCGGTCTTCTGTTCCCCATTCTGCGCGGAGACGCCGCCGATGCCGGACCGTTCGTGACGGCGGCGCGCGCGCTCGTATCGGTGGAACGCGACGACCCGCGTGCGTTCCTGTTCGACGAGGACGCGCAGATCTGCCTGACCGCACTGTACGAACTGCACCTGCAGGGGATCGCCGGGGTCGACGACCGGTGGGAGTGGGACAGCGACCTGATCGCCGCCCGGTCCGCGCTGGAGGTGCCGTTCGATGCCGCGATCCGCGTGCTCGCGGATCCGCCGACGGGTGTCGACGACGTGGTGGCCGCGCTGTGGGCGATGACCGCCCCCAGCACGGAGCCGGGACTGTCCGGGCACATGGCCCACGACGCGGATCTCACCCAGTTCCGGGAACTGCTGATCCACCGCTCCCTCAACCAGTTGCGTGAGGCGGACGTGCACACGCTCGGCATTCCTCGGCTCGCGGGCGCACCGAAGGCGGCGCTGGTGGAGGTGCAGTCCGACGAATACGGCGGTGGCAGGCCCGAGCGGATGCACTCGGCGTTGTTCGCGACGACGATGCGCGAACTCGGACTGTCCGACGCGTACGCACACTACGTCGACGCGGTGCCCGCAGTTACCCTCGCGTCGCTGAACGCGCTGTCCCTGTTCGGCCTCCACCGCAGCCGGCTCGGCGCCCTGGTGGGGCACCTGTGCGCGGTGGAGGCCACGTCCGCGTTGCCGAGCAAGAAGTACGCCGCCGGACTGCGTCGGCTCGGGTTCGGGAAGGCGGCCACCCTGTTCTTCGACGAGCACGTGGAGGCCGACTCCGTGCACGAACAGATCGTGTGCCGGGATCTCGCGGGCGGCTTGGTGGCCGCCCGGCCCGCGGCGGCCGACGACGTCCTGCTGGGGGCCGCGGCGTGTCTCGCTTTCGACGATCTTGTCGGCGACCACGTCACCCGGTGCTGGGAGCGCAATCGCACGTCCCTGAGGCAATCGGCCGGGTAGCGGCCGGTCAGGTGCCGGACGCGGCGACCGCGTTCTCCAGATCGGTCAGCGACGTCTCCAGGTGCGTGATGATCCGCTGGAGGTGCGGGACGGCGTGCCGGTCGCCCACCACGCCGACGTCGAGCTGACCGGACCGGCTGGTGAGGGTGATGCTCAGCGCCTGACCGCCGAGGACCGTCGGCGCCGGGTACACCGCGTCCAGGCGGGCGCCGTTCCAGTACCGCGGCCGCGACGGGCCCGGCATGTAGGAGATCATGACGTTGAACGGTGGGGGAGTGTCGTCGACGAACCGGCGGACCGGTTCGAGCAGGATCGGGCTGATCGCCAATGCGCTCATCACCTGGAACTGGGTGTGGCTCAGCGCCCCGAACACCCGATTGGTGTGCTCGACCGACTCGCTGATGCGGGCGAGGCGGGCCGCCGGATCCGCTTCGTCGGTGGCCAGCCCGACGACCATCGCGCCGACCCCGTGGTCGCGGCCGCGCGGTCCGATCATGGTGCCGCCGAGGTCGAGCGGGACCGGCAGCATCGCAGTCAACGGCGCTTCGGGCAGTGCGTACTGCTCGACGAGATAGTGACGCAGCGCCCCCGAGCACATCGCGAGCACCACCGCGTTGATCGTGGTGCGGGCGGCGGCGGCCACCGACACCAGACGCCGGATCGGCCACGACCGCGCCGCAAGTTTCCGGGCCCGGCCGACAGGAACGTTGAGCATCGTGGGCGGGGACTGCAGGGGAAGCGTCAAATGCTGTTCGCGGACACCGTCGTACGCGACTTTCGCGAGCGCGGGCAGCACCCCGACGATGCTGGTGGCCGCCCGCACCCCGGCCCGGACCGCGGCGACGGGCAGCGCGGATTCGCGCCGCGGCGTGCCGGACACTCCGGGTGTCCACGGTGCGGGGCAGTCGCGGGCGTCGGGGTCGGTGGACAGGGCGTGGTGGAGGAGCCGCAGCCCCGCCGGTCCGTCCATCAGCGACAGGTGGATCTTCGAGAACACCGCCGTCCGCCCGTCGGCCAGCCCCTCGATGACGTGGATCTCCCACATCGGGTGTTGCGGATCGAGCGGCATGCCATGCATCTGGGACACCAGCGACAGCAGGTCCTCCATGCGGCCCCGCCCCGGTACCGCGGTGTGCCGCACGTGGTAGCCGAGGTCGACGCGGTCGTCGAACGACCACCAGGGGTAACTCGCGCCGCGGAGCGGGCGGACGGCGCGCCGGCGGAACGTGTCGGACGCACTCTCCTGCGAGATCAGCGCCTCGAACATGACCCGGGCGTGATCGGGTCCCGATTCGCTCGGCGGTTCGAACAGTTCGAGTGCACCCATGTGCATGGGGTGCGAGGGTGTCTCGAACAGCACGAACATCGCCTCGGTGGGACTCATCACCGACATGCAGCGCCTCTTTCTCCTGCTCGGGACACGACTCCGAGCATGCCCCGGCGCATCCCACGTCTCCAGGGTAAGCAGAACATGGAAACTTCTTCCACAGGGCCGTTTTCGCGGCGCGCCTGCTCAGCCCCGGTCGAGCTGCGGAAACACCGTTTCGCGGGCGAGGAGCAGTACGGCGGCCGCGACGGGGATCGCGAGCAGCGCCCCGACGATCCCCAGCAGCGCCCCGCCGATGAGGACGGCGACGACGGTGACCATCGGCGGCACCTTGACCGTTCTGCCGATGATGCGGGGAACGAGCAGGTAGTCCTCGAACAGGCGGAGGGCGATGAAGAAGACGATGGTCGCCAGCGACACCGGCAGCGAGACCGTGAGGGCGACCAGCGCCACCACGACACCGGCGAGCGTGGAACCGACCACCGGAATCAGATCGAGCACGGCGACGAGGACGGCCAGCAACAGCGGGTAGGGGACGTCGAAGGCGACCAGCCACACGAACGTGAGGACCGCGGTGATCAGCGAGATGAGAAGGTTCCCGAGCACATAACCGCCGACCTTCGCGAAGATCTCGTCGCCGATCAGAATGGTGCGCGGACGCCGCGAGTTCGGGGCCAGGCGGTACAGGGACGCCCGGATGTGCCCGAAGTCGGCCAGGAAATACGCGGTGAGCACGACCACGATCACCGTGCCGCTGATGGCGCTGAACACGAACTTGCCCGCGCCGACGATCCCGCCGACCACCACCGGAGCATTGCCGGCGTCGAGCGCGCGGCGCAGTTCGTCCTGCAGATGGAAGCGGGCGCTCAGTTCCTGCAGGACCGGGTAGCGCTGCTCGAGGTGGCCCAGGTAGTCGGGGGCGTTGTGGACGAGAGCGCCGCCCTGCGTCACCATCGGCGGGATCGCCGCGGCGAGGAACCCGGCCAGCACCGCGAACGCGACGACGAAAACCGCTGTGACGGCGGCCCATCGGGGAAACCCGTGCCGCACCAGCCAGGACACGGCCGGTTCGAGACCGATCGCGAGGAACGCGGCGACGGCGATGAGCACCAGCACCCCGTGGGCGGCGAGCACGACCTCGATCAGCGCGTACGTGACGGCGACACCGGCGGCCCCGGCCATGCCGATGAAGAACGGGGACCGGCGGTCGAACCGCGGGCCGGGTCGACCGAGCGGATGCGCCGCCGTGCTGATCCGCGCCGCACTCTGCTCCGCGGCGACGATCGGCTGCTCCTGCGCGGCGGAATGCGGTTGGGCCACATTGTCGTCGTGGCCGTCGGCGCCACCGGTCACGGTCGTCTGACGACTCTGTCCCGCCGTCCGCCACCGGCGGCGGCGTTGCCGATGCGGGGACAGCGATCCGCGGCGGCCGGTGCGCCGGGACCGCCGCCGTGTGGCCCCGGCAGTGCCGGTGTGGAGCGGCAGTAGTCGTCGATCAACTCCACCGCACGTTCCGCGCACCCGGCGGGCGACGGCATCCGGCCGAGGCCGAGACCGTCGATCACGATGACACTGCGGCGGCCCAGTCCCTCGACGCCGAGCGACCAGCCGAAGGTCCGGTTCCAGGCCAGCACCGCGTTGCGACCGGGCAGATAGTGCAACCGGAACGGCAGCACGAGGACGGCGTCGAATCCGTCGCAGTCCCACCAGTCGATCGAATCGGCGTGAACGCTCCTGGCCACCGTGTGAATGTAGTCCCGAACGGTGCGGGTGTCGGCAATGCCTGTTCCGCTCTTCATCGTCCACCGCCTCAGCTCTTTGACGATCGACATACCCGGCCCCGCGACAGTTGAAACTTCACCCACCGGTGGGTGTTCGAGGGGCGCAGCCCGCCGGTCTGCGGGTAGCCTCGCCGCATGCCGTACTTGGAACGCTCGGGTGATGTGTTCGTCCTGTACTTCGGGGATGAGGGGGGACGGGACAGCGAGAACGCCTTCCACCCGGACTGGATCGCGAGTGTCGACGGTCTCCTCGATCGGGTCGAGCAGCACGACGGCCCCGCCGCGCTGGTGACGACCGCGGTCGGAAAGTTCTACTCCACCGGGCTCGACACCGCCTGGGTCCTCGCCAACACCGACAAGCTGAACTCCTACATCGACCGTGTGCAGGCCCTGTTCGCGCGGATCCTCACCTTCCCGCTGCCGACCGTGGCCGCGCTGACCGGGCACACCTTCGGCGGCGGCGCCATCCTCGCGGCCGCCCACGACCACCGGGTGATGCGGGAGGACCGCGGCTACTTCTGCCTGCCGGGGATCACCATCGGGGCGAGCTACGCACCCGGCAGCATCGCGCTGCTCGCGGCCCGCCTGCCCGCGCGGGCGGTGCACACCGCTCTGGTGACCGGCCGGCGGTACGGCGGCACCGCGGCGAAGGAACTCGGATTCGTCGACGAGGTCGCCCCCGAACAGCAGGTGCTCGCCGACGCCGTCGCACACGCGCAGGGACTCGTCGCGACGCGGGGCCGCACGCTCGGCGAGATCAAGTCGTCTCTCTACGCGGACGCCGTCGCCTCGCTGCGCACCCCGGTCGCCAACCTCGAGACGCAGGAGGCGTTGAACGGCGGCTGACGAAGTCACTGCGCACGGCGAGGGGTGTCTGCCGGGAAAACGGGTACTACTTCCGCGAGGAACGGGGCGTCGGGCCTCCGCTCCCACCGGCACCCGGAGGCGACCATCATGAAACGCGTACTGACACTTGTCCTGCCGATCCTGCTGGGCGCCTTCGCGCTGGCCGCGTGCGGAAGCGACAGCGACGACTCGTCCGCCTCCTCCGAATCGGAGCACGGCGGCAACCACATGATGACCGACATGCCGTCGATGTCGATGCCGATGTCCATGCCGGCCGGAGCACGGGAGATCGTGATCAGCGACTTCAAATACACGCTGCCCGGCACGTTCGCGCCCGGAGAGCAGGTCACCGTCCGCAACGACGACACCGCCGAACACACCGTGACCGCAGACACCGGCGACCTGTTCGACGTCGAGGTCGAACCGGGCGCGACCGCGACCTTCACCGTGCCCGGCCAGCCGGGCACGTTCGCCTTCCACTGCACCTACCACCCGAACATGGTCGGCACGCTCGAAGTTCGGTGACTCCGATCAGTCCAGCGGCTCGATGCGGAACACCTCGCACCGGTCCGCCGCGGCCGCGAACGCCTCGGGAGAGGAGTTCGCGACCGTCCCCGCCTTCAGGAACATGGTGACCCCGTGCGGTACCCGGATCGGGAACTCACGGAGGATCCGGGCCCGCTCCGACACCGGCAGCGGTATCAGGCGAACCCGCTCGCGGTGACGCCCGCGGGTCAGTTCGCCGCGCCCGGCCGCCCGGGCGTTCCTCGCCCAATCCGATTCCGCGTACCCCGCGACGACGTAGGTGCGGCCGTCCACCTCGTACGGCGAGACCGGCGTCGACCGCGGCACCCCCGTCTTCCGGCCCGGGACGGTGAGCGCCGGCATCGGCATCGGAACGCCCAGCCGGTGCAGGCCGACGATCACCCTGTTGACGTGGCCGAGATACCACGGCGGCAGCACTCTCCCGGTCCGGCGCACCATGTGCTCGACTATTCCGAATCCGTCGCGCTCGTGGCAACCGTGTCGGGCTGATCCGGCGCTTCGCTGTCCCGCCACCAGCAGAAGACGAACAACGCCAGCGAGGCGACGAGGGTGGACACCACCCACACCGTGAGGGCGATGTCCACCCACGACCCGATCGGCGGGCTTCCCGGCAGGATTCCCCGCAACGGCACGACCGCGAACAGCATCGCCGCCATCCAGCCGAGCATGTCCGTGTTGACGACCCGCTTGCGCCGGAACGTCTGCAGCGCGACGAACGCGGCCAGCCCCGCGAGGATCGTCATCATCAGCAGGAGGATGCCGGCGTAGATCAGATTCCCGCCCGTGCGCGCGAACAACAGCGCGGCGCCGGTGCCGTTCCGCGACAGGTCCGTGTCGACGGTCACCGCCTCCGCCCGCGCCTTCCACCCGTCGACTCGGCCGTCCACCAGAAGTCCCGTGGGCAGCAGTTCCCGGTCTGCACCGGTGCCCTGGTACGCCTCCACCACCATCGGGTTCACCTCGAACCGGTCGAACGGCCAGTACGCCGCGTTGCCGGTGGCGATGAACTCCGTGTCGAACGTCGTCGGTGCGGCGCCCGCCCGGAACACGATCTCCTCGTGGCTGGTGCTCGGGAAGAGCAGCAGGGTGATGTCCCGATTCAGGGTGTCGCCGTTGGCGTGCAGGTACTCCTCGCCGACGGCGATCGTCACCTCGGCCTGCACGCGGTCGGTCGTCGGCTGCAGCGACTTCGCCGTCACCAGGACCACGACCTCGTCGTTGTTGCCCTCGAACGGTCCCTCCTCCTCGATGCGACTGCTCAACCCGTACACGGTGAGCGACGCCGCGTAGATCAACGCGAGGAGAAGCGCCGGGGCGACCCATCGGAGGCGGGGATGGTGGGAGTTCATGGGCGGCGGCGGATCACAGGGACGCGGCGGCGATCTCGGGGTCGATCAGGATCTTCGCGTGCACCCCGGGGTTTCCCAGCGCGGCGAACGCGGATTCGACCCCGGCCAGGCCGACCGTGCCGGTGATCATCGGTGTCGGATCGACCTTTCCGTCGGCGAGCATGTGGAGGGTGTCGCGGAATTCGCCGGGGTCGTAGGCGACGGCGAAGCGCAGTTCGATCTCCTTGTTCAGCGCGAGCGCCGGCCGAAAGGTGTCGGTCTCCATGCACACCCCGACCACGACCACGCGGGACCGCAGCGGAGCCCCGGCGAGGATGCCGTCGATGACCCCGGGCATGCCGACGCATTCGAAGACGACCGGCCCGGACGGTGTCGCGCCCACCGCGTCGGCGAGGGCGAAGGCGTGCCACCACGGCAGCCTCGGGATTCGGCGCAGCTTCTCCATGGTGTCCAGCCCGAGACCGAGCACGTCCGTGATCGACGTCGTCTCCCGGCCGCGCGGATACGACGTCCAGGGCGAGGCCGTGGCCGGGTCGACGACGACGTCGGCACCGCACTGCCGGGCGAGTTCGCGGCGGCGGGTGGAGAAGTCGGCGGCCACCACGGTACGGACACCGGTCGCCTTCAGCATGGTGATCACCGCGAGACCGATCGGGCCGCACCCGATGACGATCGCGTTCCGGCGCTTGCCGACCTCGCCCTTGCGCACCGCATGCCACGCCACCGCCATCGGCTCGGTCAGCGCCGCCTTCTCCGCCGTCAGGCCGTTCGGGACCGGCAGTGTCATCGACTCCTGCACCACCACCTGTTCGGCGTAGCCGCCGGGCGCCGACGCCGACAGGCCGGTCAGGTGAACCTCGGCGCCGCTGCGGACGACCGGCAACGCCACCACCGCGGTACCCACCGGCCACCGCTTCCGGCAGCCGGGCCCGTAGCCGGCAACGGTTCCGCTGAATTCGTGACCCAGCACGACCCGCTGCTGTGAACGCATGAAGTCGCGGTAGCCGGTCTGGGCGGCCAGTTCCGCCATCTCGTCGGCGTGCATGCGGGCGTGCAGGTCCGAGCCGCAGATCCCGCACCGGGACACGTCGATCAGCACCTGACCCCTGCCCGGGACCGGAGCCGGGACGTCACCCACCTCCAGGCGAGTCTCGGTGCAGACGACTGCCTTCATGGTGACTCCTCGGGTGCGGCGGGGTCGGCCTCAGTTCCGAACGTAGAACACTCCCGCCGCCGGGACACGGCGATTGCCGAATGGCCGGGGTTGTCTCGACCCGCCCGCAGGTGTAAACCGACAGCATGAGCGTCCTCGGTCAGATGGACTCGTTTCGCCGCGTCTTTCCCACCGCCCGCCGCAACCGGGCAGACCTGTTCCGCTGGTTGCGCCGCCGACCGCAGCTGCTCGCGGCCGTCGGATTCCACGAGATCGCGCTGGCGGCGAGCGCCCGGGTCGACCCCCGGTTGAAGGCGCTCGCCGAGATCAAGGCGGCCGCGCTGACCAACTGTGAGTACTGCCTCGACATCGGATCGGCATTCAGCCGTGCACTCGGCGTGAGCGACGCCCAGTTGCGCGCCCTGCCGGCGTTCCGCGAGAGCTCCGCGTTCGACGACACCGAGAAGCTGGTCCTGGAGTTCGCCGACGCGATGACACGCACCCCCGCCCACATCAGCGACGACCTGCGTCGTTCGCTGCTCGCCGCCTTCTCCGAGTCCCAGGTGACCGAACTCGCCGCGGCCATCGCCTGGGAGAATCACCGCGGACGCCTCAACCAGGCGCTCGGTGTGCGGCCTTCGGGCTTCTCCGACAGCGACTTCTGCGCCGTCCCCGAACAGTGACGAGAATCTCGACCCCACCGCCGGACGGTCAGCGTTCGCGCAACCGCGTCCACCCGTCGAGCACGTAACCGAGGCCCATCCCGAGCATCCACGTGTCCTTCGCGACGGCGATGCCGTTCTCGTTCGGCCAGATACTGCCGGGGTTGCGCAGGCCGGGGGTCCTCGCATACATGGCCACGAGTCCGCCGGAGAACCCGGTGAGCGCGGCCCCCGCCACGGCGGTGGGCACGAACGGTGCGAGTAACAATGCGCCCGTGCTTATTTCGGCGACGGACAACAACTTGACGAATCGTTCCGGCGGGATCGCGTTCAGAAACGGGAACGCCCCCGCCGCCATACCGTGGACGCCCTGCGCGGTCTGCTCGTCCGCCGACCATTTCTGCAATCCCGAATGGAGTATGAAGCCCCCGGTCGCGATGCGTCCGGGAAGGTCGCCGAGTGTGGTCAGTCGCATGGTGGTCTCCTGCCGTGTGGGGCCAACCTGAGACCGGCGCCCACACCTCGGCGGCCCACGCGGCCGCCGGCGGGTGCCCGGTGGCGCCGGCGCGCCCGCGTGGAGGTGGTCGCCGCGCCCGGGGGGGGGACGGGGCGACGACCGTGTGTGACGGGTTCAGTGGGCGAGGACCACGTCGGTCGCGGTCGTCGACTCGGTACCGGGCGCGCTCAGCTGCGAAATCCTGCGGGGCAGCGCGACGGCCACGACCGCGCCCAGCAGCGCCGAGATCGCACCGATCACGAACGCGATCGTGATGCCGGTATCGGTGTAGAAGACGGCGCCTTGCATGACGGTCGCGATGTGCGAGTTCAACACGGTGAAGGCGATGACCGGCAGGATGGCCGGCAGAATGCTCTGGAACACCGCCACCATGCTCGCCGTCGTCGCCTGCAGTTGCGGCGGCACCGCGGCGATGAGCAGGTTCGGGATGGAGGCGTACCCCATGCCCATTCCCACCCCCAGGAGGGCGGCGAAGCCGATCAGCAGGGCCTTGTCGTCGTGGATCGTCGCCGTGAGCAGGCAGGCCACCGCCATCACCAGCATGCCGACGACCATCAGGATCCGCGGCCTCACGTTCCGCGGCACGAGGGTTCCGACGATCAGTCCGCCGAGCACCACCGCACCACCCAACGGAGCCTGGAAGATCGCGAATCCCTCTGCGCTGATACCGAATCCGTAGCCGAGCCCCAGGATCGCCGGGGTCATGCACATCATCGGCAGCATGATCGTGAACACCGACGAGGTGCCGTAGCAGAATCCGGCGCCCAATGCCGTCAGGAACACGGGCCGCTTGCCGAAGAACCGGATGTCGATCAGCGGATCCGCCAGCAGAAGTGCGGACACGATCCACGCCACCAGCAGGGCGACACCGCCGGCGATGAACCCGAGGGTCGACCCCGACGTCCAGCCCCACGACGGCCCGAAGCTCACCCCGACGAGGATGCCGGCGAGTCCCGCGCCGAGCAGCGCGGCGCCGATCAGGTCGATGCGCGACCGCAGGCGGACGGACGATTCGCCGGTCGTCGCCCGGATCAGAACGCTGAGGACCACGAGACCGGCCAGGAAGAACCAGAAGATGCTCCGGAACCCGAAATTGTCGATCAGCCAACCGGTGAAGAACGGCGCGGGGATCGCGATGAGCCCCATGCCGCTGGTGGCGATGCTGACCGCCAGCGCCACCGTCCGGGCGGGGAAGACGTCACGAATCAGCGAATAACTCAGGAACAGGCACGGCACGAGTAGCCCGGTCAATGAGCGGCCGGCGATCAGCACCGCGTACGTCGGTGCGATCGCCGAGATCAGCGATCCCACCGCCGACAGGCCGACGGCCGTCAGCAACAGCTTGCGCTTGCCGTGCGTGTCGGCGAGCTTGCCGATCAGCGGGCAGGTGATCGCCCCCACCAGCAGAAACGACGTCAGCAACCACGCACCCTGCGTCGTCCGGTAATGGGTGACGATCTGCGGCAACGCGATCGAGATCATCATGTAGCTGACCGCGAGCATCTCCAGCAGCAACACGATCGAGGCGAGCGAGAAGATCAGTCGGGGCGTCCATCGCTCGTCGGCCGCGTCCTGCTGTCGCGTCCGAGCCGATCCGCCGTCTGGCGCATGGGTGACCATCATCGGGTCCTTTCGAATACCTGCACGGGAACTCGTGGCGGTGCCGCGGAAGTGCGGCGCACCCGAGCCGGGCGGTAGTGGGGTGGGTGGTCACATTCGGTGGTCGAAGTCTCGCGAATGTGTAATTGACATCACAGTTCTCGGGAATGCGGCACGCCATGCGGCGTTCCGCCCAGCGGGAGGCCGACACGCCCGGCCTGCACCCGCGCCGGGGGAAAGGCCAGTTCGCGCCCCCGAATCGGGCGTAGCAGACGCGGCGGTCGGTTTCTTCGCCGGGCACGGGGCCGGTTGACGCGAATCGGCGATTCCCGGACACCGCTCGAGCGAGGATTGACCCATGGCCGACATCCAGCGCGAGAAACAGTTCCGCCGGCTGAGAACACCACGCTCGGCGGCCGTCGCGGGAATCGTGTTCGCCGCGGTCTTCTCCGCCAGCCTCGTCCTCCTGCACACCGCACTGCCCGCCGACCCATTCGACGAAACACCCTGGGTCGGAAGCGGTGAGACACGGATCAAGACGGCCCTCGTGCTCGCCCCGTTCGCCGGCATCGCGTTCCTCTGGTTCATCGGCGTCATCCGCGACCGCCTCGGCGACCTCGAGGATCGCTTCTTCGCGACGGTATTCCTGGGCAGTGGCCTGCTGTTCCTCGCGATGGGCTTCGTCTCGATGGGTGTCGCGGGCGGCGTCCTCGCGATTGCCCGGCACTCGGGCAGTTCCGCGGACGAGATCGTCTACTTCGGCCGCGAGATCATGCTGCAGATCAACCACGTCTACGCGCTGCGCATGGCCGGGGTGTTCATGATCTCGCTGGGAACGATCTGGCTCCGGACCGGGCTGATGCCGCGATTTCTCGTCGTGACCACGTACCTCCTCGCCCTGGCCCTGCTGCTGGTCGTCAGCTTCAGCCTGTGGACGACGTTGGCGTTCCCGGCCTGGGTGCTGCTGGTCAGCATCTACATCCTCGTCACCGGTCGCCGCTTGCGCGCCACCTGATCGAGTTCACCTGCGTGCGGGCGTGGTGGTGACGAAGTCGTCGATGATGTCGACCACCGCGGCCGGATCCTCGAGGTGCGGGTAGTGGCCG
>JBCEBZ010000139.1:0-21671 GCA_039206675.1 Rhodococcus sp. (in: high G+C Gram-positive bacteria)
GAGCGTCCGCCTGAAAAGCGGAAGGTCGCCGGTTCGATCCCGGCCCTGGCCACCACGAATTACAGAAACTCCGTTGTCGAGAACGTCGACAGCGGAGTTTTTTCGTTCCCACCCCATGTGAGTGCCAAAGTGTGCAGGAACACACTTTGGCACTCACATGGGGCTACCGTCGCCCGACGGCGCCGACGGGACGGTCGCTAGGCTGACGTCCATGAGCACTGCTGAAGAGCCGCTGACGGCGGGCCGCGACGGGCTGTTGTCGTTGCTCCGCAACGGGCAGCTGCCCTCGCGTGGGGCCAAGGCCCCGCAGCGGGAGCGTTACCAGCGGATCGTCGCCGCGGCGATGGAACTCGCCTCCGAGGGCGGGTACGACGCCGTGCAGATGCGGGCCATCGCGGATCGGGCGGGCGTCGCGCTGGGCACCGTGTACCGGTACTTCCCGTCGAAGAACCACATGCTGGTGATGGGCCTGCTGATGGTGTTCGAGGGCATGCGGTCCCGGTTCGAGGATGTCGCGATCCCCGGCGACACGCCGTCGGAGCGGATCCTGTTCGTCCTCCGGAAGAACACCGAAGTTCTCGAGAAGGACCGGCCGCGATACGAGGCGCTCGTGCGGGCGTTCATGTTCGCGGACGCGTCGGCGTCGGCCGAACTGGATGCGTTCGGCGCCCTGATGACGGAGATGTTCGCCAAGACCATCGGGGTCGAGCAGGTCTCCGACGACCAGTTGAACGCCATCCGGGTGATCGGCGACGTCTGGATGTCGAGCCTGGTGTCCTGGGTGGCCGGCCGCATCTCGGTGGACGAGGTGATGGCCCACCTGGGGCTCGCGGTCCGTCTCGTGTTCCGCCGCCTCGGCGGCTAGTTCGTCAGCCGACGCGTCCGAAGTAGGCGTCCCGGATCACCGCTGTGTCGTCGATGTCGCCCGCATCGGCGTCCATGACGACGCGTCCGACGTCGAGGACGGTGACGTGATCGGCCACGCTCATCGCGGCGTCGACGGCCTGCTCGACGAGGAGCACCGCCAGCCCGGCTTCCTTGAGGGTGCGCACGCGTTCCATGACTTCGCCCACGATCACCGGCGCCAGTCCGCCGGAAGGCTCGTCGAGCAGAAGCAGGGTGGGTTTCGCCATCAGCGCCTGCCCGATCGCCAGCATCTGCTGCTGCCCGCCGGACATCGCACCCGCGAGCAGGCCGCGTTTGCGGCCGAGGACGGGGAATAGCTCGTAGATCCGCTCGACCTCCTCGCGGACGGCCGACCGTCTCATCCTGCGGACGTACCCGCCGAGGATCAGGTTCTGTTCCACGGTCTGCCGGTGGAAGACCCGCTTCCCCTCCTGCACGTAGGCCATTCCGTGGCGGACCCGCCGGTGCGGCGCCACCTTCGCGATGTCGCGGCCGTCGAACTCGATCGTCCCGGCGGAAACCCTGTTCAGTCCCGAGATGGCACGCAGGGTGCTGGTCTTCCCCGCACCGTTCCGGCCGAGCAGTGCGGTGACCTTGCCGGGCCACACGTCCAGCGACACGTCCCACACCACCCGGAGGTCACCGTAGCCGGATTGCACGTTCCGCAGACTCAGCAGCGGTGTCGTCGTCTGCTCGCTCATGAGGTCGCCTCTCCGGCCAGTTCCGTGTCTTCGGCGACTACGCCGAGGTATTCGCTGAGTACCCGAGGGTTGTGTTCGATCTCGGACGGCGGACCTTCGGCGATCACTCGGCCCTGGGCGAGCACGATGATGGTGTCGGCGAGTGCCAGTACCAGGCGGAAGTTGTGCTCGACCAGGACGATCGTGCAGCCGGCCTCGCTGAGTTGCCGGATCAGGCCGGCAAGTCGTTCCACTTCGTCCTCGTCGAGGCCGGACGCGACCTCGTCGAGCAGCAGGACCCGCGGTTCGGCGACCACCGAGCGGGCGACCTCGAGCAGTCGCCGCATTCCCAGGGGGAGTGCCGTTGCCGTCTCGTCGCGTAGATGCGACAGTCCCACGACGTCCAGCGCGCGTTCGGCCTCGGCGATGTCGGCGGCGCGGACCCTGTGGTGACGGGGGAGTCGCAGCACGGTCGAGAGCATCGACACGCGGTCGGAGCTGTAGCGACCCGAGGCCACGGCCTCGAGGACGGTGACGCCGTCGGGGATGTCGGGTGTCTGGAACGTTCGGGCCACGCCGCATGCGGCGACCCGTTCGGGAGCCTTGCCCTGGACCTCGTTGTCACCGATCAGGATTCGACCGCTGTCGGGGCGGTAGAACCCGCAGATCATGTTCAGCATCGTCGTCTTGCCCGAGCCGTTCGGTCCGATCAGTGCGGTGATGCGGCCCGGTTCCGCCCGCAGCGACGCGTCGTCGAGTGCCTGGTTGCCGCCGAATGCCTTCGAGATGCCGTCGACCACGAGCACCTGGCCCGACATCGGTTCCATCGCCGGTCGATCCGTGTCTCCGGGGCGGGTGCGTGTTCCGCGGCCGGTGAGACCGGCTGCGCGATCCAACCGCGCCGCGGCCTGCTTGGCGACCTTCGCGAGGCCGCCACTGAGGAGGACGCCGCCGAGGATCAGGAAGCCGCCGTAGAAGACGAGCGCGTACTGCTGGAACTCGGACGATTGGTTCGGGCCGAGTTGCATGATCGCCGCCCCGACCGCCGCGCCGTAGACGCTGGTCGCGCCGCCGAGGATGCACGCCGCCAGAACTGCTGTCGCGAAGGTGAATCCGAACGCCTCGGGGGAGACGTACATGTCGAGATTTGCGAACAGGGCGCCCGCGAGGCCGGCGGGGAAGGCGCCGATCGCATAGCCGAGGAGTTTCATCCTGAACACCGAGATGCCCACCGAGGACGCGAGTACCGGACTCTGCTTCAGTGTGCGGAACGCGATGCCGTGCCGGGAGACCACCAGGTTGCGCAAGACCGCGAACCAGAGGATCGCGACGATGACGACCACCATGTAGAACCGGTCGGCGTCGATCGCCTCACCGAACAGGGTGGCCGGTTCGATCCCGCTCAGCCCGTTGCGGCCGCCGGTGGAGTCCCCGAAGACGGCGATGATGTCCGGCACGAGGAGAACGAGGAAGAACGACGTCATCGCCAATGACCAACTGCCGAGCCGCAATCCCGGAATTCCGGTGACGATGCCCACCGCGAGCGCGACCAGCCCCGAGGCGGTCAACTGCAGCACGATGTCCGTGTATCCGGCGATCGACATGAGCCCTGCGGTGTACGCCCCGGCGGCGTACATCGCGGCCTGGCCGAGCGCGAGTTCACCCGCATAGCCGAGACTGAGATTGAGGCCGCTGACGACCAGTGCGAGGATGCAGGCGAGTTGCACCTGCCGGGACAACGCGAAGTCCAGACCGAATTCCGGCAGGAACAGCACGAGGAGGCCGACGGCGAGCGGGAAGAGCCAACCCGGAGCCGATCGCATCAGGCGCCACAGAGCCATTGCTTACACCACCCGTTCCCGCGTGCGGCCGAACAGTCCGGCCGGACGCACCATGAGGATCGCGATGAGGACCACGAAGACCGCGATGTTGCTGTACTGGCTACCCAGTTCGAGAGCGGCGAACGACTCGACGAGACCGACGGTCAGGCCGCCGACGAGTGCGCCGGGGAGCGAGCCGAATCCGCCGATCGCCAAGGCGACGAAGCCCTTGATCGCCAGCGCCGAGCCCAGGGTGGCCACCGCGAACGTCTTGGGACCCACGAAGAGCCCGAGGAATCCGGCGAGCGCGCCGGAGAAGGCGAACGCGCCGAGGGCCAGCGCCCGGACGTTGACGCCGCGCAACAGGGCGGCTTCGCGGTCCTCGGAGACGCCCAGGAGTGCGAGACCGGTCATGGTCTTCGCACCGACCCGGCCGAGGACGACGACCAGCACGACCGCCAGAATCAGCAGCACGATCTCGACGGGATACGTGCGGCCGCCGAGGACCGTGATCGGATCGTTCGAACCGAAGAACGGGACGGTGAGCGGTTCGCTTCCCCAGATCAGCTGCGTCGCACCGTTGATCAGGGTCGCGGCGCCGAGCGTGGTGACGAGCTGATTCTGGTGATCACGGACCGGCCGGACCGCGATGATCTCCTCGACCCCGGCCAGGATCATCACGGCGACCGTCGCCGTTACCGCGACGACGAGGATCGGCAACTTCAGGGTGACCAGGCCGGTGTAGGCGACGAACGTTCCGACCATCATCAGCTGGGCCTGAGCGAAGTTGAACGTGTGGGACGAGATGAAAACGATGTTGTAGCCGATCGCCACGAGCGTGTAGACCGCCCCCAGCGCGAGGCCTGACCAGACTATGGTCACCGGTATCTCCTGTGCTCGAGTGTCACGCGCTCGGGTTTCCGTACTGGCCGTTCAGGAGTGGGCTCGGGGGCACGAACTTGTACGCCTCGTCGCCCGGCTTCGAGGCGTGCGAATCCGCCGTGAAGTGGTAGGACGGGGAGAACGCGGTCTCGGCGCCGTCGAGGACCTCCTGGTTCTCGAGGGCCTCGGCGAGGGCTTCGGGATCGGACGAGGATCCGGTCTTGTTCGCGGCGGCCACGACGAGGGGGAGCGCGTCGTAGTTGTCGGCGAGGATCAGCGTCGACGGGATGTCGCCCATCGCCTTCATGTTCTCGACCATGGTGTTGACGGCGGTGTCGTTCGCGTCGTAGACCGTGCTCGACAGCGCGTGCATGACCAGGTTCGCCGTGGCCGGAGTGCCGAGCACGCCTTCCGGTGCGGCCTTCGAGACCAGCGACGTCCCGGCGACGGACGTGTTCCCGACGAGCGGAATGTTCCAGTCGAGGCGCTGGAGGCTCGCGAGAAGATATCCGAGTGGTGCCCCGTAGGCGTCCACGACGAGCGCCTGCGTGCCCCGGTTCTTCAGCGACTGCAGTTGTGCGGTCATGTCGAGTGCCGCGGTGTCGTACTCCTCGGATCCGGTGCTGCTCACACCTTCACCGGCCAGTGCGTCTTCCATCGCCTGTCCGAACACTTCACCGTAGGCGCTGCTCCCGTGGATGACGCCGACCGACTGGTATCCCTTGCCCTTGATGTATCGGGCGATGGTCTCGGCGTTCTCGGACGGTCCGGAGGCGAGGTCGAAGTTGAGCGGGTACTTCTCCGGGTTCGCCGAATCCTCGGTGGGCCCGATGTTGAACGAGAGGATCTTGTTCTGCGCGAGGATCGGCAGTGTCGCGGTGGTGATGGTCGACGGGCCGGAGTTGAGGAAGAGGTCGGGCTTCTTCCCGGACGCGATGGCCTCCCGCAGCTTGGACACGGCCGTTGTCGCGTCGCCTCCATCGTCGACGGCGGTGATCTCCACTTGGCGTCCGCCGATGCCGCCTGCCCGGTTCACGGCCTCGGCGGACGCTTTCGCTGCGAGCACGGACGTCTGGGCGTTCGCGGCGAGCGCGCCCTGTCCGCTGATTCCGCCGGTCACGAGCACTCGGTAGGGGCCGCCGGCGGCGTCGGCGTCGTCTGCGCCCGCCCCGGAACATCCGGTGAGCGCGAGTGCGGTCACGGCGAGCGCCGCAGTGAGTGCTGAGGATCGAATTCGCATGAGCGCCCCTTTTGACGTAAGCAAGCAAGTGCTTGGTTCGGCAAAAGGTAGCAGAACTAACGGTCGATGTTCGTGGAATGTCTCACTCGGCGGGAGGATCTCGACGGAACGCGTCGATCTCAGCGGAACGACTGCCGGATCATCGGTTCGCGCCGTTCGAGGATGGTGGCGGTGTGCTGGCGGACCATGGTGTCGAGGTGCTCACCCTGCGGTGCGAGCCAGAAGTCGCCCCGGTCGATGCCCGCGAAGACCAACTCCGCGAACGTGTCCGCGTCGAGTCCGTCGGTGTCGAGCAATTCGCGCATCTGGGTGACCATCCGATCGACGGCCGGGTGGGAGACGGCCCCGAACGGGTTGTCGAACACGGAAGTGACGACGGGCCCCGGCGCGAGGACGCTCGCGGACACCGGGGCCTCGATCATGCTCAACTCCATCTGCAGGCATTCGGTGATCGCGACGACCGCGAATTTCGAAGCGCTGTACGGCGACATCATCGGACCGGGTGCGAAGCCGCCGACCGATGCCGTGTTGACGACGCGGCCTGCGCCGCCCTGGTCGAGCATCCGCGGAACGAACGCGCGGATTCCGTTGACGACGCCCGTGATGTTGACGCCGAGTGCGGCGTCCCAGTCGGATTCGCCGAGTTGCCAGAGGAATCCGGCCCGCATGATGCCTGCGTTGTTGAAGAGCAGGTCCACCCGGCCGAACGAGTCGAACGCGAGTTCGGCGAGGGCGTCGACGGATTCGGAGTCGGACACGTCGGTGACGCGGGTGAGGGCGCCGCCGAGGCCCGCGGCCGCACGGTCCAGCGCGTCCGCGTCGATGTCGGCGAGCACCACCGCCATGCCGCGGGCGTGCGCATGACGCGCTATCCCCGCGCCGATGCCCGAGGCCGCGCCGGTGACGACGACAACCTGCTTCTCATCTGATTCCGGTTTCGTCACGGCTCGACGGTAGGACCGTCGACGGCGGCCTCGGCACGGCCCTCTCTCTCAGCGGGAGGGATTCAGGTGCCGCGACCCCACAGCGGTTCGAGGTCGGGGCCCTCCTCGCCCTGCTGCGCACCCCGGAAGCGCGCCGCGAAGACGATCCAGCCGATGGCGGCCATCAGGAGGAAGCTGACGAGCCGGTACACGACGATCGCGGAGACCGCTTCGGAGCCGGCCATTCCGCTGGCGGTCAGGGCGGGCACCAGCACGGCGTCCATGACGCCGAGTCCTGCGGGGAGGAGCGGGATGGCCGAACCCGCGGCGTTGCCCGCCGCGTACGCGACGGCGAGGCCGGCGAACCCGGGATGGGCGCCGACCGCGTAGCACGCGAACGCGAGGCACGAGGCGTCGGCGACCCAGTTGAACAGCGACCACCCGAACGCGCGGGCCGTGTCGCGGCGATCCATCCGGACGGCGCTCATCTGGTCGACGATGTGCTTCCACTGACGAACCCCGGTCAGCGGAGGCTTCTTTCGCAGCGCGTTGACGCCGCGCAGCGCGGTGATGCCCACCCCTTCGAGTGCGTCGGGCCGCGACGCGGCGTACTGGGCCAGGACGAGGAAGGCGCACAGGCCGCCGAACGTGAAGATCAGCGAGAACGGGTTGGTCTTGGCGCCGACGAGTAGTGCGCCGGCGAGTCCGACGAGCGCCAGGCCGATCGCCTGGAGGACGCCGGCCATCACCAGTTGCCACGTCGCGATCACCGGCGACGCACCCCAGATCCGCGTCTGCCGGTACGTGAACGTCGTCGCGAGAACCGGGCCGCCCGGCAGCGTCACGCTCATCGAGTTGGAGGCGAACGTCACGGCGAGGGACTGCCGCTGCCTGATGCGCACGCCCGCGACCCCCAGCAGGCAGCGCTGGACCCGGGCGAAGCTCGACATCGACGCCAGTGACGCGGCGACGGCCGCGGCCACCCATCCCCATCTCAGGTCGCCGAGGTTCTGGACGCTCTCCGAGAGGTCCGGCCAGATGAGGACGATCTCCACCGTGAGCACCACGACGAGCAGGCCGCCGATCACCCATTCGACGCGACGCCTGCGGGGCGTCGGGCGGGTGTCTTCGGCGTCAGTCATACGCGTCCATTACACATGGCGGGTGATCAGACCGTGTATCCGCCGTCGACGTCGAGCTTCTGCCCGGTGACGAACCCGGCCCGGTCGCTCGCGAGGAAGCAGACGGCCTCGGCGACGTCGGCGGCGGTGCCGAACCGGCGTAACGGTATCCGGCTCATCGCGGCGTCGAGTGCGCGCTGGTCGAGTTCTTCGGAGGCGATCAGCCGCTCGGCCATGCCGTCGGTGAGCATCCCCGGGCCGACCGAGTTGAAGCGGACGCCGTAGCGGCCCTCCTCGGCGGCGAACCCCTTGACCAGTTGTTCGATCGCGCCCTTGGTGCCGGGGGAGAGGCCGTCGCGCACCGGGAAGCGGCTGGTGGCCGCGGTCGTGACGGCGACGACGGATCCGGACGCGTCCCGCAGCGCGGGCAGGGCGGCCTTGACGACGGTGAAGAACGCGACCGCCTCCTGCTGAAGGTGCTCGGCGTAGTCCTGGGGTGCGACCTCGGACAGGTGGATCATCGGGACGTGCGGTCCGGCGGCGTGGACCAGGATGCCGAGGCCGCCGAAGTGCTCGACGGTCTGCTTCACGACGCTCGCGACCCGGGGCTGGTCGGTGAGGTCTGCGGAGAACGCCTCCGCGGCGACGCCGCTGCCTTCCAGTTCGCCGACGAGGTCCGCGGCGACGTCGGCGTTGGACCGGTAGGTGATGGCGACGTCGTGGCCGAGGGCCGCGAGTTGCCGTGCGATGGCGGAGCCGATGCCGCCGGTGCCGCCGGTGACCAGCGCGGCGCAGCGACGTCGGGGGGTGCTGGTGGCGGGTGTCGCCATGAGGAACTCCAAGCGTGTGGGGACGGCGAACCCTAACCTAGCAACTGCTTGGTTTCGGTGTGGGGCGAACCGTCCACCGCGGCCGAGCGCAGCCTTGCCTGGCTATCCGACCAGGGCTTTTCGTCTTAGCCTGAACACATGTCCGCTGAGAACGCCGAGCGTGCCGAGCCCGCACGGCATCCGGGCGAACCGCACGCACCCAGTCTGGCGAGCCGCCTCAACTGGCTGCGGGCCGGTGTCCTCGGGGCCAACGACGGCATCGTCTCGACCGCCGGTCTGGTCGTCGGGGTGGCCGCGGCCACCACCGCGCGATCGGCGATCTTCACCGCCGGCTTCGCGGGTCTCGCGGCCGGAGCGGTGTCGATGGCCCTGGGTGAATACGTGTCGGTGAGCACCCAGCGCGACACCGAACGCGCCCTGCTGTCGAAGGAACGCCGCGAACTCACCGAGACCCCCGAGGCGGAGTTCGAGGAACTCGTCGGAATGTACGAGGACAAGGGCCTGCGGGACGAGACCGCCCGGACGGTGGCGCGGGAACTCACCGATCACGACGCGTTCGCCGCACACGTGGACGTCGAACTGGGCATCGACCCGGAGGATCTGACCAACCCGTGGCAGGCCGCGGCGTCGTCGGCGCTGTCGTTCACCCTCGGCGCCCTCATCCCGCTGCTCGCCATCCTCTTACCCCCTGTGCACCTGCGTATTCCGGTGGCGTTCGTCGCGGTGCTGGTGGCGCTGGCGCTGACGGGCACCGTCAGCGCCGCACTCGGCGGCGCCAAGCGCACCCGGGCGGTACTCCGGGTGGTGCTGGGCGGGGCGCTCGCGATGATCGTCACGTACGGAATCGGGCAGCTGGTGGGGACGGGCATCTCCTGACGCCGCCCGTCCGCCCGTCACTCGTTCCGGCAGATCATGACCGGGCAGGTGGCGTGGTGGAGCAGATTCTGACTCGTCGAACCCATCAGGGCGCCGAGCAGCGGTCCCCGGCCGTGGCTGCCGACGACGATCAACTGGGCGTCCGCCGAGTGCCGCAGGATGACGTCCGCGGCGGCGCCCTGCTCGGCCACCCGGGTCACGGACACGTCCGGGTACCGTTCCGCCTCACCCGCGAGGCCCTCGGAGAGCAGCGCCTCCTCTTCCTGCTTGACGGCGTCCCAGTCGACGAGCATGCCGGTGCCGCCTGCGCCGAGCGTGGGGGAGCCCTGCCAGGTGTGGACGGCGCTCAGCGGCGCCTCGAAGAACGACGCGAACTCGAACGCGTGACCCACCGCTTCGCTGCTGAGGTCGCTTCCGTCGACCCCGACCACCACCGGACGCTGGTCCGGCGTGGTGACCTCGCCGCGGAGAACGGTCACCGGGCAGGGCGCGCGGTTGGCCACGTGCAGCGCCGTCGAACCGACCAGCACCGAACGGAACGCGCCCGCTCCCGTGGATCCGAGGACGATCAACCGCGCCCAGTCGGCGGCCTCGAGCAGCGCGGTGCCCGCCGGACCGGGACTGATGGTCGTCTCGATCTCGAGACCGGGGAACTTCGGCCCCAGCAGCCTCTTCGCCGTCCCGATGATGGCCTCGCCGTCCTCGCGCAGCTGACTGAGGAACTGCGATTCCAGCATGATCGCCGCCGGGCTGTACAGCGGGCCGTCCTGCGGCAGCGCGTGTACCAGCGACAGCGTGGCACCCCACTTCGACGCGACTGACGCGCCCCACAGGGCGGCGGCGGTGGAGGCGTCGGAACCGTCCAGGCCGACGACGACGGAATGACTGGCGGGTGTGCTCACGTCCGGTTCCCTTCGCTCACGCTGGTGGGTACTCCCCGACTGTGCCCTACTTCCAGACTTTTCGGGCCACCTTCTTCGCGCTCTTCCACTCCGGCTTCAGATCGGCTGCCATGACGTCACCGCGATCGAGTTCGCGCTGCAGCAGCATTCCGAGGCCCAGGCTCGACTCGGCGGAGTGCTGATCCTCCGCGACGGCCGCGAGGATGTGCTCCCGTGCGACGACGGCGTCCTGGTAGTCGCCGAGTACGTCCTGAAAGCCCTTGAACTTCTTCTGCGCGCGGGCGGACGCCTTCGGTGTCAGCGACCGCGTGGCCTCGATCGCGTACCGCATTCGCTTGGCGCGCTTGCGCGCTCGGTGTGTCAGTTCGTCGCGCTCGGCCCGGGTGGTCGCAGCCGCCGCCTTCCGGACGCGATTGTGGACGGACTTCGACAACGAGCGCAGGGTTTTCCGGACGGACTTCTTCGACGGGCCCGAGCCCTCGGACGCCTCGACGGCGGCGAGGAACGTGTCGAGTCCGGCGAGCAGGTCGAGGTAGCGCCGCGAGTTCAGGGCGGCCAGGGCCCCGGGCCGGGCCGCCGCGGCGAGTCCCGAGAAGTATTCGTCGAGGCGCGCCCGCACGACCTCGCGGTCGGGTATCTCCTCGGCGTCACCCAGCCGGTCCACGAGCCGGCTCCACTGCACCTCGGTGTCCCGGGCCGGGCCGAGGGCCTGACCGACCCAGCGCAGTTCGGCGATCAACTCGTCGACCGTCTCCTGGTCTCGCAGGCTCGGCCCGTACACCTGCAGGACGCTCCGGATCCGCCGGGCCGAGACCCGGAGGTCGTGGACGGACTCCTCGAGGTCGCGCCGCACGCCGAGGTCGGCCGTCACGAGATTGTCCTTCTGCTCGGCCAGATACTCCAGCAGCAGCGTCCGCGGCGCCGACCGCTTCTTCCCGCGTGCGGGGGGCGGGGTGCCGCCCGCCGCGTCGCCGAGTGCCCGCCGCAACTTCGACGGCGCGTCCGAGCGGGTGATTCCGGCATCGGTCAGCCGGGAGTCTATGGCGTCGAACAGTTTTCGGTCGCCGGCGGCGAGCTCGACTTCGATCTCCCGCCACACCCGCTCGTCGGTTCCGGTGCCCGTCTCGGGGACGGCGGCGATCACGACGTCCGACACGACCTCGGCGAGCGTCGTCCCCGACGCGTCCACGAGCCGCTGCCGCTCCCGGTCGGTGCTGATGAGCGCGACCGGGTTCAGGGCGGCGCCGCGGGTGAAGGCCGTCAGCAGTTCCGCGAACTCGCGCGGCACCTCCGTCTCGGGAAGCTCGGCGTCGGGTGCCAGCTGCAGCTCGGTCCGCTCGTCCTCGCCCGCCGGGATCTTCAGGTGCCAGCCGGCGTCGTCGCCGCCTTCCCGGCGGCGGAGGGTGATACCGGCGCGGAGCAGCAGCAGTTCGCCCGTGTCGTAGTACAGGGCGGACAGCTGGACGGTGTCGCGTCGCGGTTCACCGTCGACGCCCGGAAGCCCCGACAACGCCGGGAGTTGCTGCTCGGATGTCGCTTCGTACTTGCGTTCCACTTCGGAGACGGACGTCGCGGTACTCATGTCACCATCTTTCCGCCTGACCGGGGTGAGCGAAAGAACGCGAGGTCAGGTCGGCCAGTCGAGGGTGCGCCGGCTCGTGAAGCGGCAGCCGTCCCCCGAGATCGGGTCGACGAACTCGACGGAACGGGCCAGCAGCCGCAGCGGCGTCGAATAGTCGTCGGCGGCAACGTCGTAGAAATCGGGATAGAAGTTGTCGCCGTGGATCGGGATGCCGAGCGAACTCATGTGCACCCGCAACTGGTGGGTCTTGCCGGTGTGCGGCAGCAGCCGGTACCGGGCCGCGTCGCCGTGGACCTCGAGGAGTTCGATCCGGCTCTCGCTGTTGGCGGGTCCGTCCGCCTCGTAGGCCTTCAGGACCCCGCGTTCCTTGACGATTCGACTGCGGACCGTGGTGGGCAGCGGGAGATCGGGGTCGTAACGGGCGACGGCCTCGTACTCCTTGCTCACCCGGCGCTGATCGAACAGCGACTGGTAGTCGCGCCGGACCTCGCGCCGCACGGTGAAGACGAGCACCCCGGCGGTCAGCCGGTCGAGCCGGTGCGCGGGTGTCAGTTCCGGGAGGTCGAGGTCTCGGCGCAGCCGCACCAGCGCCGACTCGGCGATGTACGCGCCGCGCGGGGTGCTGGCCAGGAAGTGGGGTTTGTCCACGACGAGGAGGTTCTCGTCGCGGTGGAGGATCTCGATCTCGAACGGCACCCGCTTCTCGACCGGCGGATCCCGGTACAGGTACACGAACCGGCGGGGTGCGAACGGCGTGGACTCGGTGATCGGCTGCCCGCGCTCGTCGACGACCTCGGCCGTGGCGACCTTCTCGCGGAGGCGGGTCTCGTCGTGCGGAAAGCGTGCGACGAGGTACTCGAGCACGGTGGGCCACGTGCCGGTGTCCGGCATCCTCAGCCGCGTCGGGTTGAGGCCGTCGCGGACGGGAAGTGGGGCGTCGGGCACGTTCGTCACGGTAGTCGAGAGGGCGCCGAAACCCGTCGTTGACCGCGGGAGGACTCATGGTTACTATCCGGTAAGTTTGTGACGCGGGCCACCCTGATGGCCGCTGAGGCGCGTCATCGGAGGATTTTCACGGGGGTTCGTGGTGATCGTGCGTCGAAGGGCGTTTCGTCCGGGTGCGGTGGCAGTTGTTCTCGCGATGGCGGTGGGTCTCGTCGTCGCTCCGGCGCTGACGGCGTCGGCTGATCCGACGGGGGGAGCGGCGGGCGCGCAGTGGAACGCCGCGGTCGACGCCCCGCCCGAGTACCCGGTGATCGCGATCGACTGGGACGTTCCCATCACCATGAGCGACGGAACGGTGTTGAAGGCCAACGTCTATCGGCCCGCGGACGCGTCGGGCACGCCGATCGGCACCAGGATGCCGTCGGTCCTCAACGTCACGCCGTACACGAAGCTGGTCGGCAACCTCGTCGATTCGGTGCTCGCGGTACCGGGGCTCGAGCACACGGTCGTCGACCTGGTGAACTCCTTCGATCTCGCCGGAACACCGTTCGACGGTGTCGGCGAAGCGGCGAAGGTGCTCACCGGCGGCGGCATGCGCGTGTTCGGCGTCAACCGGGACCTCGTCCGGAACGGCTACACCCAGGTGGTGGTCGATGCGCGCGGCACCGGCTTCTCCCAGGGGGAATGGCAGGCGCTCGGTCCGCTCGAGCAGCAGGACTCCGTCGAGATCATCGACTGGATGAGCAGGCAGGGGTGGTCCGACGGCACCGTCGGGATGGCGGGGGTGTCGTATTCGGCCATCAACTCGCTGCAGGCCGCGGGGCATCGGCCGCCGGCGTTGAAGGCGATCTTCCCGACCGAGCCGGGCAACGACCTGCTCCGCGACATCGTCGGGACGGGCGGTGGTCTCGGGGTGGGCTTCATGCCGCTGTGGCTGTCGCTGGTCAACGGACTCAAGTTCGTGCCCGACGTCCAGGCTCTCGCCCAG
Source organism: Rhodococcus sp. (in: high G+C Gram-positive bacteria) (assembly GCA_039206675.1). Taxonomy (GTDB): domain Bacteria; phylum Actinomycetota; class Actinomycetes; order Mycobacteriales; family Mycobacteriaceae; genus Rhodococcus_F. The sequence goes on from JBCEBZ010000139.1 coordinate 13,696, forward strand.
GGAAACTTCGACGAGCGGTGGCTGCAGGACCGGTTGCGTGATCCGCTGACGCTGTTCCCCGCGTTGATCGAGGCCATGACCGCGTCGAAGATCGGCGACCTCGACGCCGGCACGCTGCGGGTGGCGCAGGACGGCCAGTTCTACGAGGAACGGAAGGCGCAGGCGGGGAACATCGACGTGCCGACCATGCTCTACGGCGCCTGGCACGACATCTTCGCCAACAGCGAGCCGCGGGTCTACAACGACATTCCGCTGCCCGCCGGTGAGAAGCAGCTGATCATGAGCGACGCCTACCACGTGACGTTCGGTGGCGGCTTCGGCGAGCCGGGCGCGCCGCCGCGACTCGACGTCCTCGAACGCGCGTGGTTCGACAAGTGGCTGAAGGGCGTCGACAACGGCATCGACGAGTACGGCCCGGTCACCCTGTACCAGCAGGGCAACGGCTGGACCACCACCGATCAGTTCCCGCGGGCCGGTGTCGACTACCAGCGGATGTACCTGTCGGGTGCCCCCAGCGGCACCGCCGGGCACGCCGCCCACGACGGCAGCCTGGTGCCGGAGAAGCCCGGCGACACGGCGCAACTCACCGTCGCTCCCGGTCTCCGCGGGCTCTGCTCCCGCGACGGAACGCAGGGCACCGCGGGCGCGGCCGTCGTCCTCGGACCGGTGTGCAGCAAGGACTCCCGCTTCACCGAGGCGGAGGGCCTGACGTTCACCAGTGCCGCCGTCACCCGGCCGACGGAACTGTCGGGTCCGGTCAACCTGCACCTCGAAACCGTGCTCGATGCGCCGGACGGTTTCTGGGCGGTGACGCTGAACGACGTCGCGCCGGACGGCACGTCGACCCCGCTCACCAACGGTGCGCTCACCGCTTCGATGCGGGCGGTGGACGATTCGAAGAGCACCAGGTCGTCGAACGGCGACTACACCGAACCGCACCACTATCTGACGGTGGCCGCGCGTCAGCCGCTGGTTCCGGGTGAGGTGACGCCGGTCGACATCAACTTCGTGCCCACCGACGCGGTCCTCGCGCCGGGGCACCGGTTGCGCGTAGACGTGTACGCGGGCAGCGTTCCCCGGTACCTGCCGCTCGGACCGATTCTGGCCGACAGTCAGCTGAAGCCGCAGCACGTGGCGTTGTCGCCGGACCGGCCGAGTTTCCTCAATCTGCCGCTGGTCGGGGCGCAGGCGTGGTGACGGGTTCACGCCACGTCCCGAGATCCGTAGGGTTGACGGCATGACCAAGTGGACAGCTTCGGACATCGTCGATCAGAGCGGCCGCACGTTCGTCGTCACGGGCGCCAACAGTGGTTTGGGGGAGGTGGCCGCGCGGGCCCTGGGCAAGGCCGGAGCCCACGTCGTGCTGGCCTGCCGCAACACCAACAAAGGTGAGGTGGTCGCACGGTCGATCGGTGACAACGCCGAGGTGCGCCGTCTCGACCTGTCCGACCTCGCGTCGGTGCGCGAGTTCGCCGCCGGCGTCGAGGCCGTCGACGTGCTCGTGAACAACGCCGGGGTGATGGCGGTTCCGCAGCGCAAGACCGCCGACGGATTCGAAATGCAGATCGGCACAAATCATCTCGGGCACTTCGCGTTGACCGGACTGCTGCTCGACAAGATCACCGATCGGGTCGCCACGATGTCGAGTGCGGCACATCAGGCGGGAACGATCCATCTCGACGATCTCAACTGGGAACACCGCAAGTACAACCGATGGAGCGCGTACGGCCAGTCGAAACTCGCGAATCTGCTGTTCACGTACGAATTGCAGCGCAGGCTGGCCGCAGCGGGGTCTTCCGTCAAAGCGGTGGCCGCGCACCCCGGCTACGCGTCGACCAATCTGCAGGCGCACACCGAATCGGTGCAGGACACACTGATGGCCGTCGGCAACCGGATCTTCGCGCAGTCGGCGGAGATGGGGACGCTGCCGATGTTGTTCGCGGCCACCGCCCCCGACGTGATCGGCGGAAGTTACATCGGCCCGGACGGCCTGTTCGAGCAGCGGGGCCACCCGAAGGTGGTGGGCTCCAACAAGAAGTCGCGGGACGAGCAGACCGCGAAGGCGCTGTGGTCGCTGTCGGAGAACCTCACGGGCGTCGAGTACAAATTCGGATGACCTCGACGCCCGTGCGGGTGTCTCAGTCTTCGGTGACCTCGAGGGTGACGTCGATGTTGCCGCGGGTGGCGTTGGAGTAGGGGCACACCTGATGCGCCTTCTCCGTCAGTTCGAGCGCCTCCGCGCGCGGCAGGTGGGGGAGCGACACCTCGAGGGTGACGGCGAGACCGAATCCGCCGCCGTCCGTGGAACCGATCCCGACGCGGGCGCCGACGGCCGAGTCGGCGACGTTCGCCCCGGCCTGCCTGCCGACCAGCTGCAGTGCGGAGTGGAAGCAGGCCGCGTATCCGGCGGCGAACAGCTGCTCGGGGTTGGTGCCGTCGCCGGACCCGCCCATCTCGGTGGGGATGGCGAGGTTCACGTCGAGCCGGCCGTCGGACGTGCGGGCGTGGCCGTTGCGGCCTTCCCCGGTCGCGAGGGCTTCGGCGGTGTAGACGATCTTCATGGTTACTTCTCTCCTGTAGGGGTGTGGAAACTGTGGAGCGATTCGGTCAGACGCGACAGGGTGTCGCGCAGGGCGACGAGTTCATCGACGCCCATTCCCGTCGAGCGGGCGAGTTCGGTGGGGATGCCCTCCGCGGCGGCGCGGAGGCTCGCGCCCTTCTCGGTGAGGTGGATTCCGACCCGGCGTTCGTCGGCCGACGAACGCCGACGTTCGACCAGGCCCAGCGTGTCGAGCCGCTTGAGCAGTGGCGACAGGGTGCCGGTGTCGAGATCGAGGGCTTCGCAGATCTCACGCACCCCGCGACCGTCCCGTTCCCAGAGCACCAGTAGCACGAGGTACTGCGGGTAGGTGACTCCCAGCGAGTCGAGCATCGACCGGTATCGCGCCGTCATGGCCCGGGAGGCCGAGTACAGCGCGAAGCACACCTGGCGGTCGAGGGCGAGGTTGTCGGTCACCCCTGAATAGTTGCACACAACTAGGTTGTGCACAACCAAAAAGGCGGTGGCGGGAATTGCCCTTACACTGTTGGCCAGTGACACGGGGTGCTGCCCGGCGAAGATCCGGGCGGCTGAGAAGACACCCGTCGAACCTGAACTGGGTAATGCCGGCGAAGGGATGTCGCGGAGACGGCCGTATGCGCTCATCCGATGTCTCGTCGCCGACCGAACGGAAGGTGACAGCAATGCAGCTCGACAAGCAGATCGTCCTGGTGACCGGCGGTGGCCGGGGACTCGGTTCCGCCATCGTGCGCTCGTTCGCGGCGCAGCACGCGCGGGTGGTCGTGAACTACCGCAACAGCCGGGACGCGGCGGAGGAACTCGCGGCATCCCTGGGTGCGGACCGTGCGGTCGCACTCCACGCCGACGTCACCGATGCCGCGCAGGTGGCAGCGCTGTTCGCCGCCGCGGAAGAGCACTTCGGATCGCCGGTGACCACCGTGGTCAACAATGCCCTCGCCGACTTCTCCTTCAACGGTGACGCACGCGACAAGGCGGACGTGATCACGTGGGAGGCCTTCGACTCGCAACTGCGCGGCAGCGTGCAGGCGACACTGAACACCACGCAGGCCGCGCTGCCGGGCATGCGCGCGCTCGGATTCGGCCGCATCGTGAACATCGGCACCAATCTGTTCCAGAACCCCGTCGTCCCGTACCACGACTACACCGCCGCCAAGGCGGCGGCGCTGTCGCTGACCCGCACCCTCGCCGCCGACCTCGGACCCGACGGCATCACCGTCAACATGGTCTCGGGCGGGCTGCTCCGCACCACCGACGCGAGCGCCGCCACCCCCGACGAGGTGTTCGACCTCATCGCGGCGAGCACGCCGCTGCAGCGGGTCACCACCCCCGACGAGTTCGCCGACGCGGTCCTGTTCTTCGCGTCCCCGTGGTCGCGTTCGGTGACCGGCCAGAACCTCGTGGTCGACGGCGGACTGGTCAAGGACTGACATGAGCGACACGAGGCAACTGCACTTCAACGCCTTCCTCTTCGGCTGCGGGCACCACGGCGCCGCGTGGCGGCACCCGGCCTCGCAGGTGGAGCGGCTCAGCGACATCGCCTACTACGAGGAACTGGCGCAGACCGCGGAGCGGGGTTGCCTCGACGCGGTGTTCTTCGCCGACGGGCATTCGGTGCGCGATCCCGCTACCGGGGGCATGTGGTTCCTCGAGCCGCTCACCGCGCTGTCGGCGATGGCGCGGGCAACCGAGCGGGTCGGACTCGTGACGACCGTGTCCACCACCTTCTACACCCCGTTCCACGCCGCGCGGATGCTGGCGTCGCTCGACCACATCAGCGGCGGCCGCGCCGGCTGGAACGTGGTGACGTCGATGTTCGACGCCGAGGCCCGCAACCACGGTCTCGAGGAGATGCCGCCGCACGACGACCGCTATTCGCGCGCCGCGGAATTCGTCGAGGTGGCACTCGCGCTGTGGGATTCGTGGGAGCCCGACGCGCTCGTGCTCGACCGGGAGGGCACCTTCGCGGATCCGGCCAAGGTGAAGCCGGTCGGGCACCGGGGCAAGCATTTCCTCGTCGACGGTCCGCTGACCGTGCCGCACTCGCCGCAGGGGCGTCCGGTGCTGTTCCAGGCGGGCGCGTCCGATCAGGGCCGCGACCTGGCCGCCCGGTGCGCCGAGGGTATCTACGCAGTCGCGTACGACCTCACGGCCGCGCAGAGCTACTACAGCGACGTGAAGCGGCGCATCCACGCTGCGGGCCGCGACGCCGACGCGGTGACCGTGATGCCCGGTCTCGTCACCTACGTGGGCTCGACCACCGAGGAGGCGCGCCGGAAGAAGGCGGAACTCGACGCGCTCCTGCCCGTCGAACAGTCGCTGGCGCAGTTGTCGATGTTCGTCCAGCAGGACTGCAGCGCATGGGAACTGGACGCTCCCGTCCCCGCGCTGCCGCCGCTGTCGGAGTTCACCGGACCGCAGGGGCGGTACGACACGATCCTGCGGATCATCGAGAAGGACCGTCCCACCGTGCGGTCGCTGCTGGGCACGTTGGCGGCAGGCGGCGGGCACTGCACCATGATCGGCACCCCGGAATCGATCGCCGACGAGATCGAGGTGTGGTTCCGCAGCGGCGGCGCCGACGGTTTCAACCTGATGCCCCCTCTCTACCCGGACGGGCTCGCCGACTTCGTCGACGAGGTCGTTCCCGTCCTGCAGAAGCGCGGGCTGTTCCGCGCGGAGTATGAGACGGCGACCCTGCGCGACCATCTCCGGGGTCGCCGCTAGTTGCCACCACAAAGAACACAACCTTCTCTAAGTACGCAACAGTGACTGTGAGCGTCCCTCCCCCCGACACTGGCTGTTGTCGCGATCACATCGCGGCACGAGCTCGGACGAGGAGTGGCAATGCTGGTAGCGCTCGGCTTTCTGATGGTGGCCGTGTTCATGTTCTTGATCATGTCCAAACGGGCCACTCCCGTGGTCGGGCTGATCGCCGTCCCGGTCGCATTCGGCATCGCGGCCGGGGCGGGCCTCGGCATCGGCGACATGATCACCGACGGGATCAAATCGCTGGCCCCGACGGCCGCGCTGCTGTTCTTCGCGATCATCTTCTTCGGGATCATGATCGACGTCGGCCTGTTCGATCCGCTGGTGAAACTGATCCTCCGGCTCGTCCGCAACGACCCCATGCGGCTCGTCGTCGGCACCGCGGTGCTCGCGATGGTGGTGTCGCTGGACGGTGACGGATCCACGACGTTCATCATCGTCACGTCCGCGCTGTTGCCGCTGTACATGAAGCTGAAGGTCAGCCCCGTGGTCCTCACAGTGGTCGCAGGCCTGGCGAACGGCGCGATGAACATCGTCCCGTGGGGCGGGCCGACGGTCCGGGCCGCCTCGGCGCTCGGCATCTCGCCGTCGGACGTGTTCGTCCCGATGATCCCGTCGCTGGTGGTCGGACTCGTCGTCGTGCTGCTGTTCGCCGTGCAGCTCGGTTACAGCGAACGCCGTCGCATCGGCACACTCGAACTCACCGACGAGCGCCTCCTCGTCTCCGCCGGCTCGAGCCTTCGCCGGGCCGGGACCGGCTCCGGTGGCACCGGTGACGCACCCCGCACGGGTGGCGGTTCCGGCGATGCCGGCTCGGACGACGGCGGTTCCGACGACGAGCGGGGCTTCGTCGACGGCCTCGACCCCGAGCGGCCCACGCTGCGACCGAAGCTGTTGTGGTTCAACATGCTCGTGACCGTGGCGCTGCTCGTCGTGCTCGTGATGGACGTGCTGCCGATTCCGGTGCTGTTCATGGTGGCCGCATCCATCGCGCTGACCGTGAACTTCCCGCGGGTCAAGGAACAGCAGGAAGCGATCACCCGGCACTCGTCGAGCATCGTCTCCGTCGTCGCGATGGTGTTCGCCGCGGCCGTGCTCACCGGAGTGTTCCAGGGCACCGGAATGGTCGAGGCGATGGCGCAGTGGCTGCTCGAGGTCATTCCGTCCGCGCTCGGACCGCACCTGGCCGTCATCACCGGCATCCTGAGCCTGCCGTTCACGTTCTTCATGAGCAACGACGCCTTCTACTTCGGCGTCATGCCCGTGCTCGCCGAGACGGCGTCCACGTACGGCATCGAGCCGGTCGAGATGGCCCGCGCCTCCATCACCGGCCAGACGTTCCACATGCAGAGCCCCCTCGTCCCGGCCATCCTCCTGCTCGTCACCCTGGCGGGTGTCCCGCTGGCGGACCACCACAAGAAGGTGCTGTGGCGCGCGGCGCTGGTGTCGCTGTCGATGCTGGTGGTCGGCGTGCTCCTCGGGCAGATCCCCTGGTGACCTAGTCGTTTCCCGGTGACCTAGTCCTCGGTGTCGGTGGCGGGACCCTCCGGGGTCGCGCCACCTTCGCCGCTCCAGTCGGCGCCGGAGCCCTTGTCGTCCTCGGCCGGATCGGACATCACGTCCTTGTCCGCGCCGGGGGCGCCGCTGTCGGTGCTCGTCGTCTTCGGTCCGGAATCGTCCTTCGGTGTCATCTCCCGCGAGTACCCGGAATGTCGGGCATTCCAATCCGAAACCCGGTCAGGGATTGGCAGGTGAACGATACTTCGACGTAGTGTTCCCCGGGTTATCGACGATGAAGGAGTGGAACTGTGGCGCGCAAAGTTGTTGTCGAACGCATCGACGACATCGACGGAACTCCGATCAAGAGCGGTAAGGGGGAGACCATTCCGTTCTCGGTCGACGGCGTCGACTACGAGATCGATCTGAAGCTCAAGAACGCCAGAGAATTCCACAAGACTCTCGATTTCTACATCGAGCACGCAACTCGGGTCGGGGGACGGAAGCGCCGGTCGACGACTGCGGTGGATCCGTCGCAGGGGCGTGGGCAGGCCAAGGAAATCCGCGAATGGGCGACGGCGCAGGGCTACGAGTTGTCCGCGCGGGGGCGCATTCCCGCGCAGATCGAGGACGCGTACAACGCGGCGCACTGAGACCGCGGCGGCGCGGTCGTCAGTATCGTCGCGCCGCGTGAAACGACATGGAGCTCAAGGCCACTCGCGTGACCGGCCGGCCGGGGGAGGGGGCGTGGACGACGGTGTCGTCACCCGCATAGATCCCGGCGTGGCCGCCCCCGTAGAACAGGACGACGTCGCCGGGCCGCAGGTCGTCCCGGTCGACGGCGGTTCCGTGCAGGAGTTGCTCGTGGGTGGTGCGCGGAACCGATACGCCCGCCTGTTTGTACGCCCACTGGACGAGGCCGGAACTGTCGAAGGCGCGGTGGTCGCCGGCGCCGCGGGTGCACGCGACGCCGATTCTGCTGGTGGCGGCGCGCAGAGCGTCGCGTCCCGGCGGTACCGGATCGCTGCGAAACGTCTGAACCAGGTGAAGGCCGTGGTTTCCGGTGTGGGGGTTCATGCCGTCGGTACTCCAGTGCGCTCGGTGTGGTGTCGCGTCTGCGGGGCGCGCTCTG
>JBCEBZ010000140.1:0-4389 GCA_039206675.1 Rhodococcus sp. (in: high G+C Gram-positive bacteria)
CTCGGCGATGTGCACCCGGTCGCGGAGGATGGCGTGCATCAGTTCGCGGTGGTACTTCATCACGGGGCACTGTCCGGTGGCGAAGGACAGTGACTTCGCCCAGCCGGTGCCGAGGCTCAGCGACAGCGCGCCCTTGCGTGCGGCGTCGTCCACGCCGCCCGGGTCGTCGGTGACGTAGAGACCGGGGATGCCGATGCCGCCGCCTGCGGTGGTGATGTCCATGAGCGAATTGAGCACGGTCGCGGGCGCCTCGTGGCCGGCGTGGTCACCGTGACCGCGGGCCTCGAATCCGACTGCGTCTACGGCACAGTCGACCTCGGGAACCCCAAGGATCTGCTCGATCTGCGCAGCCGGATCCCCCTGGGACACGTCGACGGTCTCGCAGCCGAACGAGCGGGCCTGCTCGAGGCGGCCCGCGTTCATGTCGGCGACGATGACGGCGGCGGCACCGAGCAGCTGGGCTCCGACTGCGGCCGCGAGTCCGACCGGACCGGCACCGGCGATGTAGACGGTGGAGCCGGGTCGCACCCCGGCGGTGACGGCGCCATGGTAGCCGGTGGGGAAGATGTCCGAGAGCATCGTCAGGTCGAGGATTTTCTCGAGCGCCTGGTCACGGTCGGGGAACTTGAGCAGATTGAAATCCGCGTACGGGACCATCACGTACTCGGCCTGCCCGCCGACCCAGCCGCCCATGTCGACATAGCCGTAGGCCGATCCGGGTCGGTCGGGGTTGACGTTCAGGCAGATGCCGGTCTGCCCGATCTTGCAGTTGCGGCAGCGGCCGCAGGCGATGTTGAACGGCACCGAACACAGGTCGCCGACGGAGAGGAATTCGACGTCGCGGCCGAGTTCGACGATTTCGCCGGTGATCTCGTGCCCGAGGACAAGCCCTTCGGGGGCGGTGGTGCGGCCGCGGACCATGTGCTGGTCGCTGCCGCAGATGTTGGTGGTGACCACCTTGAGGATCGCGCCGTGCTCGCACTTGCGTCCGATGTTGGCGGGATGGACTCCGGGCCCGTCCACCAATTCGAGCTTGGGGAACGGGATGTCGTTGATGCGGACCTCTCCGGGTCCGACGTAGGTTACTGCTCTGTTCGATGCCATCTCTGGCCTCCTCGTCACTGAGGTTGGGGTTCGGTGTGGTCTGACGTGTTCTCGCCGGCGGTCAGGCGTCGACGACGAGCGGGGTCTTGGGCTTGGAGCAGCACAGGAGGATCTTGTTCTGGGCGATCTCCTTGGGACGAATGCCGCCGTTGTGCTGCATGTCGACCTCGCCGGAGACCAACGTGACCTTGCACGTCCCGCACAGTCCCTGCCCACAGGAGGACGGCATGTTCAGGCCCGCCTTCGTCGCGGCGTCGAGCACCGGGGTGTCCGCGGAGCAGTGGATCGTCGTGTTGCTCTTGGTGAATTCGACGTCGAAGCCGGTGTCGGTCTCGCTGTCGCCGCCGCCGCCGGCCACGATCGCGTCGGCATCGGTCGCGTCGACGGCCTCGGAGTCGGAGAGCAACTCGTCGAGGACGAAACTTTCCTGGTGGTGGCGGTCCATGTCGAAGCCGGCGTTCGACAGCAGCGACTTGACCGCGGCCATGTAGGGGCCCGGCCCGCACACGAACACTTCCCGGTCGCGGAAGTCCGGGCAGATCTGCGTCAGCGTCTCGACGGTGAGCCGACCCCGGTGGCCTTCCCAGGCCTCGGTGGGGGCATCGGTCTCGCAGACATGCGCGACCTGCACGGACGGCGACGCCGAGGCGATTTCCGCGAGCTCCCGGCGGAAGACGATGTCGACGGGCGTCCGGGCACTGTGCACGAACACCACATCGGCGTCGTGGGAGAGATCGTGCAAGGTCCGGAGCATGGACATCACCGGGGTGATGCCGCTGCCGCCGGAGAGGAACAAGTACTTGTCGGCCGGGTAGTCGGCGCAGGTGAATTGCCCCAACGGCCCACGGGCATTGATGGTTTGGCCCGGCTGCAGATTGTCGTGCAGCCAGTTCGAGACGACGCCGCCGGGTACCCGTTTGACCGTGATCGAGATCGTGAACGGCCGGGTGGGTGAGGAGGAGATCGTGTAGCAACGCTCGGTGAGCGTTCCCTCGATCTCCACACCGATGGTGATGAACTGGCCGGGTTCGTAGTCGAACCGCCGCGGTGCGAGAGCCTCGAACACGAAGGTGGTCACATCATGGGTGACGGCGTGGCGCCGCCGGCACACCAGGATGGTGTCTGCCTCGTCGTCCCAGGCGGGGCGGTCGCCCCAGGCGACGAGTTGGGTGGGGGTGTCTTGCAAGATGGTCATTCTGCGAGGTGCTTCCGGAGTCGGCCGATGTACCAGTTGATGAAGGCCTCGACCTGGTACTCGGAGGGGCTGTAGGGGCCGGGAATGTAGGCCGGGCTGAGCAGGCCCTGGTGGGCGCGCTCGACGAATCCGGCGTCCTGCTCGTTGGTGGCCTTCCACACGGCGGTGAGGTTGTCGATGTCGTAGTCGACGCCTTCGACGGCATCGGGGTGGACCAGCCAGGTGGTGCGCACGAGCGTCTGGTCCGGGGCGATCGGGATCGCGCTGAAGGTGATGGCGTGATCGGCCATGAAGTGGAACCAGGCATTCGGTTGAACGTGGAATCCCAGGCGCCCCAGCTTCGGCGTCGGGAAGTCCGCCATGAGCTTCTTCGACGCGGCCGTGCCGTCTGGGGTGAAGGACTCGCCCGCCTTCTCGAGCGGCACGCGGTCGATCCGGAATCCCGTGGGCCGGGTGTCGAGTTCCTCGATCTCGGCGTACGGCAAGGACAGCGTCTCGCACTTGTCGACCAGCTCCGCCATCGCCGTGACGTAGCGGTCGCGGGCCGGCACCAGGCGGGCCGGCAGGTCGTCGAGGTCGAAGCCGTAGACCGGGAAGTACGAGGACAGCAGTTCGGGGTGGCCACCGCAGTGGTAGCACTCCCGGTTGTTCTCGACCGTCAGCTTCCAGTTGCCGTGCTCTATCAGGTCGATCTGCTTGGCTACCTTTGCCTCCCGCAGACGGTGGGGTGCCAGGTACGGCTCGACGGAAGCAGCGAAGTCGTCGAAATCCGGCGGGGTGTCGTTGCTGATGCAGATGAAGATGAGGCCACCGACGCTGCGCGCGTGGACACCGCGCAGCGAGAAGCAGCTCGGATCGAAGTCCGGCGCCTGGGAGTCGGCGAAGACGAGTTTGCCGTCCATGCCGTAGGTCCACTGGTGGTATCCGCAGACGATGCGACCGACCGACCCGCGCTCGTCGTTGATGATCCGGGCGCCGCGGTGACGGCACACATTGTGGTAGGCCCGTACGTTCTCGTCGTCGTCACGGGTGACGATGATGGAGTAGCGACCGACGGTGATCGTGACGTAGTCGCCGGCGTCGGGAATCTCCGCCTCGTTGGCGACGAAGATCCAGGACTTGGCGAAGATCGCGTCGATGTCGAGGTCGTAGTACTCCTGGCTGGTGTAGAAGGGAGCCTCCAGACTCATACCCACTTCCCGACGCTCGACGAGCTGGCTCGGATCGACCGCGGCTTCCTCGCGAGCGAGGTCGGGGTTGAACTGGGGCGGCTGGGTGGGGGCACTCATGGCATCTCCAAGGGTGTCGAGCGTGTGGGCTGAGCGGGCTGTTTCACAATGTGAAACATGATCGCGATATGAAACAAGTGTGAGTCAGTGCCGGGTGTGGTGTCAAGCACTCTCGGGCACCGATCGCGAGAGACGTCGCATCCCGCCGGGGGCCGGAAACTCCACGAAGCACCCCGCCGCCCACTGCCCGAACCACGCGAACCCATACGAAAGCTGTTGTCGAAGTATGTTATTCAGGAACACGCAACAGACCGCGCCGACTCGCCGCCGGCCGGACGGCACTCCGGCGACACCCGCCGGTCCTCACCCATGCGGTCCGACGGGCCGAACTTTCCTCATGCGGACGGATGCTTTCAGGTGGCCACTCCGATCACCCTGGAGTTCGACGTAAGAGTTCCCGATACCCCCGATCCCGGCGTTGGAGAAGACACCATGCATGACCTGCGAAAACTGACCCCCGTGCTCGAAACCGCGCGCACCGCAGCCGAGGCGTCGATCCGATGACAGCGTTCGCTCCCACGACTCTGCTCGGCGACATGCTCTATCTGTCGGGTCAGATCGCCCCGGAAGCAGACCGCGGTCCCACCTCGACCGTCGTCTCGCAGACCGAGGCCGTCTACCGGCAGGTCGACAAGGTTCTCGCCACCCACCACCTGACACTGCAGGATGTGCGGTACGTGACCGGCTATCTGAACAACCCGGCCGACTTCGACGATTACCACGCGACCTGGCAGAGCATCTTTCCGGTCACCCCGCCGGCGCGCACCACCGTGTCGGCGGCGATCCTTGCCGACAACGCAC
>JBCEBZ010000140.1:4399-5545 GCA_039206675.1 Rhodococcus sp. (in: high G+C Gram-positive bacteria)
ACAACGCACTGGTCGAGCTGTCCGTGATTGCCACTCTTACGCCGGATCGCAGCGTCTAGAACTTCCGGACGCCGTTCCGGAAACCGATGCGACCCCAACCGTTCCCGCATGTCCGGGACCCGAGACTGCTGCCCCCGCGCCGGTTCACCGCGGGGGCAGCTCCATTATCGCGGCACATGAAGAGGAGGAACGGACATGGCACGATGCCCGCTACGGAAGGCCCTCGAGCCCTGCACCGGTCATTGGGACTGGCAACTCGACGCCCGGTGCCGTTACCTGGACCCCGACATGTTCTTCGCCCGGGACAACGAGAGTAAACCCGTACGAATTCGTCGTGAACGCGCAGCGAAAGAGATCTGCTACGACTGCCCTGTGCGGGTCCAGTGCCGGGCACACGCACTGTCGGTCGGTGAATCCTACGGCGTCTGGGGCGGCACCACCGAAGCGGACCGCCGGAACTTCTCGCGCCACGATACCGGGGACGGCGACGAACACGGACCTGTCGAGCGCCGGCCGCTGCGGGTTGTCGGACTGTACCGCTCCCCCAGAACGCAGGGTCGTACCGAATCCGTCGGTAGCGCCACGGGATAGCGCTGTCGTCGTGGCACCGAACCGGAGACCACTCAACCTCGAGCGTGAGCACAGACGGGGCCGTTTTTCCTCACGCCGTCGGATGCCCCCGGGCTGTAACCCGGATCACACTAGACGCAGCACATTCGACCGGACCACCTCCGAGATCGCAACCAGTGAAGGACATTCCATTGCACAACATCACTACATCGAATGAGGGGATACCGGTGCCCTCGATATCGAATACGGCTGCCGATCAAGGTGCGAGTTCCGCGGCGTTCAAGCGCCGATTCAAGTGGAGACTGCTCGCCGTCCTGACCGGTGGGATGTTCCTCGACGGCTACATCCTCGGGATCATCGGCCCGGTGACCGGCACCATGGCCACCGATCTGAGCCTCTCCACATTGTGGGAGGGCATGATCGCGGCGGGCGCGTTGATCGGCATCCTGGTCGGCTCGCCGCTCGGCGGGTGGGCAGGCGACAAGTTCGGACGCAAGCCGCTGTTCCTGGCGGATATGGGTGTGTTCTTGATTGCGTCGGCCCTGCAGTTCTTCGTCGACTCCGCGTGGCAGTTGT
>JBCEBZ010000141.1:0-5544 GCA_039206675.1 Rhodococcus sp. (in: high G+C Gram-positive bacteria)
CCGCTTCATCAGGTCGACGACGCGGGAGGCGGGTGGGTCGGTCTGGAGTAGTCCCCGGGCCCGCCAGGGCTCGTTCAGGCCGACGCCGGAGCCGGACGTCATGCCCTGCCAGTTCGAGAGCGCGCTGTGGACCTCGTCGTAGCGCCCGACTGCGTGGACGTTGTACCGGGGCAGGAAGACGACGGGCCCGGATTCGCGCAGTCGCTCCTGGAACGGCAGTGGGTTCTCGAGGGTTTCCGACGAGAAGGGGTCGTCGTCGAGGGACGGGGCTGTCGAACCCTGCCGTCCGGCGGTATCCGTATTCGACACTGTGTACCTCCTATAGATCCAGCACGAGTCGTTCGGTGATCGAACGGGACACACAGACGAACATCCGGTCCCCCTTGGCGCGTTCCGCGTCGCTCAGGAGTGAATCCCGATGATCTGGAACACCGCCCACGACACCGACTTCACATGTGCCGCAGACTCCCTCGTTGCACGAGGACAACACCGGGACACCCGCGGCGTCCAGGGCCTCGAGAACGGTCTGGTCGGTGCCGACGGTGACGGTCCTGCCGGAGTGGGAAAGTTCGACCGTGAAGGGTTCGGTGCGGACCGGCGGCGGCTGGGATGGCGCAACGAACCGCTCGAATCGGACGGCCCACCCGGGCCAGTTCGTGGTAGCGGATTCGACCGCCGCCAGCAGTGGCTCGGGTCCGCAGCAGTAGACCTTGCCCCCCTCCGTCGGCTTTCCGAGGAAATCGAGCTGCAGATGACCCGATTCGTCCTGCGGCCACACCGTGACACGGTCTCCGTATCGAGCCAGTTCGCCGAGAAAGGCCATGGATCGCCGCGAACGACCGCCGTAGAGCAGGTGCCAGTCGAGTCCCAGCTTCTCCGCTGCGGCGATCATCGTCATGATCGGAGTTATCCCGATGCCGCCGGCGACGAATGCGTATCGACTCGCCGGAGCGAGACCGAAATTGTTCCGAGGGGTACCGACGCTGAGCAGGTCCCCGACTGCCAGATTCTCATGAATGAACTGCGATCCGCCCTTGGAGTTCGGCTCCCGCAACACGGCGACCTCGTAGGCGGAAGCATCCCACCGGTCGCCGCACAACGAGTATTGCCGCACCTGGGAACCACCGTCCGCGGTCGGCATGACCAGGTCGATGTGCGCGCCGGGCGTCCAATGCGGGAGCCGCCCCCCGGTCGGCTCCGCGAGCCGCAGTTTCACGACGCCGTCTGCCACGACGTCCTTCCGCGCAACCTCGAGCGTCTGATTTCCGGGTCGCCTCGTAACCGGCGATGCGGGCGAGGACGAGTCGACACCGTGCTGAGCAAGATGATTTGGCACGCCATGATCATGCGCGGCGCCCGCTGTTGCGATCAATGTCCGAATCACTATCAAGGCGATAGCCACAGTCGGCGATCCTTGACCCGACACCCGGGGCCGAACAGGCCCTACGCACGACAGTGTCCCCCACACCTGGGTTTCAGGTGAGGGGGACACTGAATGGGCCGTCACGGCGAAACCGACTCGCTCCGTGAGCGAGCGGGTCGAACGAGCTCAGCAGAATCCGGCCGTACGGTCAGGCACTGCGTCGTGCGGCCTGGCGGCGAAGTTCATTGCGCGCCAGTGCGTTCTTGTGCACTTCATCGGGTCCGTCCGCGAACCGCAGAGTGCGTACATACGCGGCTGCCGGGGCGAGAAAGAAGTCCTGGGAGAGTCCGCCCGCGCCGTGGACCTGGATGGCCTTGTCGATGATCCATTCGACGGTCGACGGAGTGGCGATCTTGATTGCCTGGATCTCCGTGTGTGCACCCTTGTTGCCCACGGTATCCATGAGCCACGCCGTCTTCAGGACCAGCAAGCGCAACTGCTCGAGACGAACCCTCGACTCGGCGATCCAGTCGCGAATCACGCCCTGCTGACTGAGCGGCTTGCCGAAGGCCACGCGCTCGTCCGCGCGCTGACACATGAGTGTGATCGCTCGCTCCGCAATACCGATGGCACGCATGCAGTGATGGATCCGGCCCGGTCCCAGCCGGGCCTGGGCGATCCCGAAGCCGTCGCCCTCGTTGCCGATGAGATTGGCAACCGGAACCCGGACGTCGGTGAACTCGATCTCGGCATGCCCACCGCTGTGGTGGTCGTCGTAACCCAGGACTTTCATGGCGCGCGTGATGTGGACGCCGGGGGTGTCCCGTGGCACCAGGATCATGCTTTGCTGGCGATGCCTGTCTGCCGACGGATCCGTCTTACCCATCACGATCACGATCTTGGCGTCGGGATTCATCGCACCGCTGATGTACCACTTCCGGCCGTTGATCACGTAGTCGTCGCCGTCGCGAACGATACTGGTGGAGATGTTGGTGGCGTCCGAGGACGCGACGTCGGGTTCCGTCATGGCGAAGGCCGAACGGATCTCGGCCTCGAGCAACGGGGTGAGCCACTCCTCCTTCTGCTGCTCGGTTCCGAACATCGACAACAGTTCCATGTTGCCGGTGTCGGGGGCCGAACAGTTCAGTGCCGCAGGAGCGAGGAGTTTGCTGCGGCCGGTGATCTCGGCGAGCGGCGCGTACTGCACGTTCGTCAGCCCGGCACCCTCCGCGCCGGGGAGGAAGAGGTTCCACAACCCACGGCTGCGTGCCTCCGCCCTCAGCTTCTGCAGGATCGCGGACTCCGACCACGCGAAGCGGTTCTCGAGGCTGTCCAGCTCGTCCAGGTACGCCTCCTCGGCCGGGTAGACATGCCCGTACATGAAGTCGACGAGTTCCTTGCGCAACCCGTCGGTGCGGGCGTCTGTCGAGAATTCCATCTACTTGTACTCCTTCAGTGAGTCGAGCCCGAGTTCCAGCAGCAACGGCACGGTGCTACCGCTGTCCTCGAATCCCGCACCCACGGTTTGACGATTGATGTGTCGATACCGGACGCCCTCGGAGATCGCCGCGAGCTTGAAGCAGGCCAGTCCGAGGTGGAAGCCGAACCCCTCCAGTTCACGGCCGCTCTCGGCTTCGTAGAGTTCGATGATCTGTTTCTCGGTGAGGTATCCGGGTGCCAGCGTCGCGTCGTATCTGGCCGGATCCGTCGTGTCCCGTTCGGCCACGACCTTCGCTCGCCGCTGATAGGTGAGCATCAAGGCCAAGTCCAGAAGCGGGTCACCGAGTGTCGCCAGCTCCCAGTCGATGACCGCGGCCGGCATGTCGTCGGCACCGACGAGCACGTTGTCCAAGCGGAAATCGCCATGGACGATGCCGGCGGCCGACGTCGAGGGAACCGCCGCGACGAGTGCTGTGTAGAGCTCGTCGGCGCCGGGGAGGTCGCGTGTGTACGACGCGTCCAGCTGCGTCTTCCAGCGCTTCACCTGCCGGCCCAGGAAGCCCTCGGGGCGACCGAAATCGTTCAGGCCCACCGCCCTCGGATCCACCCGGTGCAGCTTTGCCAGTGTGCGTACCAGCTCGACGGAGATGGCTCGCGTTCGAGCTGCACCGAGCGGCCCGAGCTCATCGGCACAGCGATAGGGCACGCCCTCGATCTTCTCCATGAGGTAGAAGTCGGTGCCGAGAACATCCTTGTCGTCGCAGTAGGCGATCATCGCGGGAACCGGGACGTCGGTCGTTCGAAGTGCACTGGCTACTCGGTACTCTCGGCGCATGTCGTGAGCCGTCGCCATGACCTCGCCCAGTGGCGCACGACGCACGATCCACCGATTGTCACCGTCGGACAGATCGTAGGTCAGGTTCGATTTCCCACCCTCGATCAGGCGGGCCGACAGCTCCCCCGTCACCAGGCCCGGTCGCTCAACGGCCAGCCAATCGGCGATTCGATCGAGATCCAGCCCGGGCGGAGACTGGGGACGCGTCCGTAGGTGCTCCATCGGTGACCTCACGCCCGTGCGAAGGCGGGGACTATCTGCTCGTAGCTGATAGCACCCTCCTTCGCATTTCCGAAGCGGACGGCCAGGTCGATCATGTGATCGATTCGATCCCTGGGTGCCTTGAACATTGTGTGCAGATTCGGCGCGATGGCCTCCGCGTAGTGGTCCGTGTAGGCCCTGGCGATCTCGGGTGCGTTGCCGTCGAAGGTGCCGGAGTTCAGGATTTCCGCTGCTTCGCTCTTGTGGGAGCGCATCCATTCACTGCCATCCCATTGCGCTTGAAGCCAGCGCTTCAGAACATCTTCGTTCTGCTCGGCAAAACTCTCGCTGGTGGACATGCAGAGCACGGCCTGCTCACGCAACGTCGCGGGCATCGACGAACCGCCGAAGTCGAGCAGCACCGATCCCTCCGTTTCCTTGGCGATGAACAGCCCCGAGCTCCATTGGACCGAGACATAGCCGTCGATTCGCCCTGCTTTCATGTTCGGGATCGCCGAGGCAGATGGGCCGACCGCGAGATGGGTGACGTCCGAAGACTGCATTCCGGCCAGTTCCAGCGCCAGGTCCAGCTGCAGATCACTGCCGGCTCCGATGGCGCTCACCCCGATTGCCTTGCCTTTCAGCGACTGCATCTTCTCTTCGAACGTCGCGTCTTTTCCGGGCCAATTGCCGTGCGGGCCGACGACGATCCCGTAGGTGGTGGACACGGTCTTCACTCCGATGATGACGGGTCTCTTGCCCTGTGTGCCGTTGGCGTGGGCGCCCATCAGGAGCAAGGTGTCGGAGGTGTAGCCGTCGACCGCGCCGGCGGAGACGAGCTGCAGCGCCTGCACACCGCTTTGCGGGGTGATGAACTTCGGAACGTCGAGGTTGTTCCTGGCGAAGTCGTCGTTGGCAAGATTCACCGCGTCGAGGAGGAAGGTGTCGCCCGGAAACGACGCGATGGTGAACTTTGCGGCACGGCCCGAGGCACCCGCTCCCTGTCCGCCCCCGCAGGCCGCCAGCAACGACGTGGCGCCGACCGCCGCCGTGCCGAGACCCAGATACTTCAACATCGACCTTCTCGAGAGGTTGCCGTCCGATACCCGCAGTTCTCCGAAGGGCGAGTCACCGTGCTTCGACCCAAACATTCGTACTCCTAGTAGTTGGTGCATGCCTGGTGGCCTGACGATGTACTGCCCCCGGTTTCCACAAACTGACTATCGGCCGATCCCGTTGTGCTCCATCACCACTCGGCCGACGGTCTTTCCGTCACCCAGGCTCTGCAGGGCCGCAGGCACCCCGTCCATCGAGACCCGTCGACTGACGAACGGAGCGATGGCTCCGGAGTCCGCCAACGCGGACAGTTCCTGGTGGCATCGATCGACCGCGCCGGGATTCTTCGTGTTGTAGAGCCCCCAGTGAATCCCCAGGATCGAGTAGTTCTTGACCAGCGCGTGGTTGAGCGCCGCGGTCTGGATTTCGCCGCCCGCGAAGCCGACGACCAGAATCCGCCCCTCGAACGCAATGCATTTCGTCGAACGGTGGTAGACGTCGCCTCCCACCGGGTCGTAGATGACGTCGGCACCTCGGCCCTCGGTGAATTCCTTGACGACCCCGACGAAGTCCTCCTGCCGACGGTCGACGACGACATCGGCACCGAGCTGCCTGGCGTAGGCGGCCTTCTCCTCGCCGCCCACGACAC
>JBCEBZ010000142.1:0-18741 GCA_039206675.1 Rhodococcus sp. (in: high G+C Gram-positive bacteria)
CGGACGGCGACGTCGAGGCGCCCGGCCAGATACTCCCGGGGTTTGCCGTCGCGCACCTGCGCACCGAGAACGATGACCACGGGTGCTTCGGGTGCGTCCTCGACGTCGTACACGTGGCCCGACGCCTCGCGCGAGATCCACACCGTCGAGGCCGCGACGACGAGGACCGCGAGCGCGCCGAGGCCCGCTCCGATGCCGGCCAGTCGGCGGACGATCCGTCGTTCCCCCATACCGCCATCAAACCACAGCGTCAGACGTGGGCCGGTTCTCGAGCGGCGCGCCGCTCACGCAGTCCGGAGACCAGGCACAGGCCGAGCCCGAACAGGATCCAGCAGGTCAGCACGAGCAGGCCCGCACCGGCTCCGTGTCCGTCGAAGAACGCCGTCGAGCGCACCACGGTTCCCGCCGCTCCGGGCGGCAGGAGCTGACCGAACGCGCCCCACCCCGAGGGCAGCCACGCCGCGGAGGTCGCCAGTCCCGACAGCGGGTTGGCGAGGAACATCATCGTCACCGCTCCGAGCGCGAACCCCGCTATACCCAGGACCGATTCGAGCCCGAGGACGGTCAGGGAAATGGCGGCGATTCCCAGGACGACGGCACCGGACGTCGTCCAGTAATCGCCGTCGACGCTTCCGAGACCGAACTGCAGAATTGCCGTCAGCACCAGTCCGGCGCTCACGGCGAAGAGCACCGCGCCCGCCACCCTGCCCTTGATGCTGTGGGGGAACAGTCGCACCAGCACGAGCGCGGGGATCATGCCGCCGAAGACCAGCGGAAGCGCCAAACCGCCGAGGCCTGCCCCGGCGGGGTCGTCGGCCGTCAACGGAACGACGTCCTCGACCGGAACAGGTTGTCCCGCAATCGTGCTCATCCCCGCCGCGAGACCGTTCATCGTCTGCGCGATGGGCGCGCCGCCCGCGCCGGCGGACAGAACCTTCATGCCCTCCGGCGTCGCGACGATTCCGCCGACCACCTCCCGGTGCTCGATCGCCGTCCGGACCGCCTCGGCGTCGGCGAATCGCTCGGTGGCGAAGGCCCCCGGGCGGCCTGCGTCGAGTGCGGCGTCGATCCGGGTGACCGCCGCATCCGGCCCGGCGACGCCCAGGCGCAGGTCGTGTGGGCCGCTGTGGACGGCGGGCAACGCGAACGCCAGCAGCATCACGGCGATCACGGCAGTGAGTCCCAGCACGACGGCGATCATTTTCACAGGATCGGACGGGCCGTTGCCCGGCTGCCCGGCGGGTTCGACGCGCGGGTCGAGTGTCCCGGTATCCGCAGTGCTCATCGGACTCCCCTTCACACTAAGTGGAGGAAATTCCTCCAGTACTTGTGGAGAATATTCCTCCGGTTATGCTGGGTTGTCAAACGCGAAAGGACCACCGATGCGAGCCGACGCGCTGGAACGGCGCAACACCCTGATCAAGGCGGCCCGGGCAGTGTTCGCCGACCGCGGGCACGACGCCCCGCTCGACGCCATCGCCGCGCAGGCCGGCGTCGGAATCGCCACCCTGTACCGGAATTTTCCGAGCCGGGACGACCTCGCCCACGCCGTCGCCCGGACGACGCTCGCCGAGGTCCGCGAACTCGCCGCCCGGGCGCTGGACGAGTGCGGGGACGAACCCGAGGCGGCGTGGCGACGGTTCGTCGAGGCGGTGGTCGAACTGCGGATGGGCGCGCTGGTGCCCGCACTGGTCAACAGTCTCGACGAACTGCCGCCCGACGTGCGCGACACGCGGGAGCAGACGAAGGCGACGGTCACCGAGCTCATTCACCGGCTTCAGGGGCTCGGGCTCCTCCGCGAGGACATCGTGCCGCTCGAGATCATCATGGGGATCGCGATGCTGACCAGGCCCCACGTGCTGATGTTCGAGGACACGACGGCCAATCTGGTTCCACGGCTGATCGCGGTGTTCCTCGCCGGATTGCGCCCGGACGGGGTCCCGCTGCCGCCGCCGATCCTCCCCGAGACCGCTGTACTGTGACGGGAATGCAGCCAGGGGGGCCTCTGCCACAACCATGGAATCACCCGCGTGCGGGTGGCGATCAGCCGCCGCCCAACGGATGGGACGTCGCGATCTCGGCCGCCGCGCTCGTCCTCGCCGTGGCGGTCGCCAGCATCTCGGCGGTGGCGGGCTTGTTCTGGCTGCTGTTCCTGGACTACTGCCCGCCCGAGACCTGCAGCGCCGAGAACGCGTGGATCTCGGTGTGCGTGGCACTCGCGGTCGCCGCACTGGTCACCGCCGTGGGCGGCGTGGTCACGATCGCACGCATCTCACGCCGCACCGTGGCGTGGCCGGTGGCGTGCGGCACAGTGACCCTCTGCGTGGGCGCGTGCGCGATCGGGTTCGCCGGGTACGTCTCCGCGACGGGGATCTGAGCGTCCTCAGGCCACGTGATGACGGTCGGTCCGGCTGATCGCGACCGCCGAGACGATCACGCCGACCACCACCCCGACGAGCGTGTCGACGACACGACTCACCGCGATGTCCGGCGCCACCGCCGAGCCGAGACCCGTCAGCAGCAGCGCCATGGGCGTGATGGCGACGGACGCGAACGCGTAGTTCTTGATGACCACCAGTTCGGTCACGGTCTGCAGCACCACGATCACCACGACGGTCTGCCAGTACCCCATCGCGGCGGCGATCAGCCCGGCGGCGAGGACGGCGCCGGCCACGTTGCCGACGAGGCGTTGAATTCCCCGCTGCACGGTCTGACTGAAGTTGAACCCCTGCATCGCGGCCATCGCACCCATCGACGCCCACAGCGGATGTTCCAATCCCATTGCCACACAAATCCATCCGGCCAGTGCGGCGGCCGCGGCGATTCGGGTCGCGTTGACGATCCCCTCTCGTGACCGCAGTCCCCGGACACCTTCCGCAAGGAAGCCGCCCGGCTTCGGCAGGGCCACGGCTTCTCCGGCGAAATCCGGAAGGTCGCTGCGGCGCTTCACCTTACGAAGTTCCGACTCGTGATCGACCAGGGCACGCAGGGTGTCGTGGTCGCGTTCGTGCGCCCACCGATCCACCACCGTGTCCGCCTCGGCGAGCAGCGCGAACAGCTGATGCGAGTGCCCGTCGCGGGCCCGGCCGCTGTGCGCGATCACGTCTCGCGCGTTGTCGATCGCCTTACGTGCGGCCGCGAGTGCAGCGTCGTCGTGTACACACCCGAGTTCCGCGACGGCGGCGAGTGCCCGCGCCACGGCCAGCCGCGCAGGGCCGAGGGGCACGAACAGGCCGGGCGTCATGGCGGCGAGCCAGCCCACGACGACGCCGATAGCCACGGCCACCACGGCCGGTACGAGGTCCGCGAGCGTGGTCGCGTGCCCCACGGCGGCAGTGGCCGCGAAGATCAGGATGACGGGCCCGGGGCCGGCGATCCGGAACGCCGCCAGCAGCCACGCGGCGATCCCCGACGCGACGGCCATGACCGCGATCTGCCACCAGAGCGACAGCCCCGCGGCACCGAGGAGCGCTCCGCCGGCCACGAAGGCGATGAGCGCGAGGCCGACGAGACCCGTCTTGCGGGCGAGCCGGGGGTACGGCTCGTATCGCCCGAACGCGGCGGTCAGCGCTCCGAGCGCCGCGAAGCCCGCGAGGTTGCCGTGCCCGAGCAGGCCGCCGATCACCAGCACCAGCGCCGTTGCCGCACCCACCCGCAGGGCGGGAGCAATGGTGGCGTCGGCGGTACGGACCTCGAACGCACGGCGCCACGTCGACGGCGCCACGGAATGGGCCAGCGCCTCGCGGGAGTGATGAAGCCGGCTGAGGTCGGGTGCGTATCGAGGGGAAGCCTGCATGACCTCAGCGTACCGTATACTTCACTAGTAAAATAGTTGTGAAATAGTGTGAAGTTGGTCGCTACGATGGTTTTCATGAGCCCTGCCCCACGTCCGGATGAGGATTTCACCGATCGCGTACGACGCGAATGGGCGCAGACCCGCCCTGAAGTGGACACGTCACCGATCGAGGTGATGGGACGCATCACCCGGATCGGATCCCAGGCCCTGCAGCAACTCGACCGCGCCCTGGACGCGAGCGGGGTCTCGCGCGCCGAGTTCGACGTCCTGTGCGTGCTCGCCCGCAGCGATCGGCCGTTGCGAGCCAGCGAGGTCACCGCCGTGACCATGCTCAGCGGCGCCTCCACCACCAAGCACGTCGACCGCCTGGGCCGGCTGGGACTGGTGGAACGGCTGCCCTTCGAACGGGACGGGCGCGTCGTGCTGCTCCATCTGACCGATGCCGGACGAAAACTCGTCGACACCGAGTTCCCGCAGCGCGTCGAACGCGACCGGCAATTCCTCGAGGGCCTGAACGAGGACGAACGCGCGGTGCTGGCGGGGCTGCTCCGGCGGATCGCCGCCAACGTCGAATCCGGACTTCGCCCGTAGTCCTCGTCAGGGAATGATCTTCCGCGCCCGGAGGTCGCGGAAGATGTCGAGGAACATCTGCTCGGTCTCGACGTGACGGTGGAAACCGAACCTCCGCGCCTTCGACCCGTCCGCGATGACGTCGTAGTCCCAGCCGAAGACGAAGTCGCCGAACGCCCACGACGAGACGTCCGAGTACGGCGTCGGCGCCAGTCCGTGCTTCGCTACCAGGTCGTTCCACACCGGTTCCTTGTCGGCCATGACGACGTCCATCGACATCGGCAGCGGCGGTGCGACGTCCAGTTCGAAGAAGTCGGCGATCTTCGGCAGCATCTCGTCCCAGCGGAACAGGTCGCCGTTGTTGACGTTGAACGCCTGGTTGGCGCACTCGGGAGTGGTGGCGGCCCAGACCGTCGCCTCGGCCAGCAGTCCCGCGTCGGTCATCTCGATCAGACTCGTGTAGGCGCCGGGCTTGCCCGGAAAGCGAAGCGGCACTCCGAGTTCCTTCGACATCGTGGCGTAGACGGCGATCACGAGCGCGAGGTTCATCGGGTTCCCGAGCGCGAATCCGCACACGACCGAGGGCCGGATCGCGGACCACGTCCAGCTCTTGCCGCGCTGACGGTCCTCGAGGAACTGCTGCTGGTCCACGTTGAATTCGGGCGGCATGTGCGGCGGGTCGCTCTCGCGCGCGGGCGTCTTGAACGGCCCGAGGTGAGCGCCGTAGACCTTGTATCCCTGCATCAGGCTGACGTGCTCGAGTCCGGCAGCCACCGGCTCGAGCGCGTTCACCGTGTTGACGAGCATCGCGACGTTGGGGGCGACGAGTTCCGCCCACGACGGTCGGTCCTGGTAGGCGGCGTAGAAGACGTGGGTCACGTCGCTCAGTTCGCCCAGCTTCCCTTCGGCGTCGCCGGCGTCGAGCAGGTCGACCGCGATGTGCCGCACCCGGTCGGTGTCGGTCCCGCCCCGGCGGGACAGTCCGATGACGTCCCACTCCCCGGTGGCCTCGAGGTGGTCGATCAGGTTGCCGCCGATCACACCGCGCGCACCGACGACCACTGCCACTCTGCGCTTTGCCATCACACACTCCTATCGGTATATCGCGAAATTGCGATACGTTGAGTGAAGCACACATATCGGAAAATCGCGATATGGCGGTACGCTGGATTCCGTGAGCGAACATCCGGATGCCGACGACCTCGCCCTGGCCTTCAAGGCACTGTCGAACCCCACCCGCGTGCGTATCCTGCAGTGGCTGAAGGACCCGGACAGCTTCCCCCCACAACTCGAACCCGCCGAAGAAGTGGGCGTCTGCCTGAAGCACATTCAGGCGAGGGCCGAGGTCTCGCAGTCGACGGCGTCGCAGTACATGGCCGCCCTACAGAGCGCCGGCCTGGTCACCAGCCATCGGATCGGCCAGTGGACCCACTACCGCCGCGACGAGGACCGGATCGCCCGGTTGGCCGAGCACATCCGCACCGAACTCTGAATCAGGGCATCTCCACGGTTTCGGCGCGCGCGATCTCGTCGAGCGCCCGGCGAACGTAGCCGTCGGCGGGCACGTCCGCCGCGCTGAGGAGATCGGCGATCACCAGGATCGCGGCCTCCACGGCCCGCTCGGGCCTGCGCGGGTTCTCCTCGACGTCGGCCACACCCAGCGCTCCGGTCAGCACGGTGACCAGCGAGTCGATATCCACGGCCGGCAACCAGAGCGCCGCCGCCCGCGCGCACCGGGTGAGCACGTCCTGCACGTCCTCCCCCGTCAGTCCGTCCGGGTGCAGCGTCTCGAGGAGTTCCCGGATCACCCCCGCCAGCACCGCGCCGACCTGCTCCGCGGGAAGGGCTGCCAGGTTCTCGATCGCCTCGGTCAGCGCCGCCGCATCCGACGCCCGCGCCGCGGCGATGGCGACATCCAGCGCTTCGGCGATGTCGCGCGCAACTGCAGGCCAGTGAGTGGGCCACATCCGGTAGATCCTCTTCTCGTATCCGTCGAACCGAAGCTACTGAACCACGGCCCACCGACAGTCAGCGCAACCGCTCAATCAGCCGCAGCGCGTCGAACGGCGCGCACCCCTTCATGTCGTTGTCGAAGTAGGCGAAGCAGTCGAGGCCCTGCCCGAGCAGGCACTCGATCTTGCGGGTCCACTCGTCGAGGGCCTCGTCGGTGTAACCGCTCGCATACAGTTCCTTGTCCCCGTGCAACCGGAGGTACACGAAATCGCTCGTGACCGCCTCCACGAACGGGTACCGGCCCGCCGTGTCGGCGACGACGAACGCGACGTCGTGCGCCCGGAGCAACTCCTTCGCCTCCTCCGCCTCGAAGCTGTGGTGGCGCACCTCGAGCGCGTGACGGACGGGGCGGTCGGCGTCGGTGTCGGTCCACGCCCGGTCCTCGGTGAGCTTGTCGTCGTGCCGCGCTGCGAGCGTCGCGGCCTCGGAGGTCGTCCGCGGCAACTGGTCCAGGAACGCTGCGAGACTCGTCGAATCGAACGCGAGCGTCGGGGGCAGTTGCCACAACAGCGGCCCGAGCTTGGGGCCCAGCGCGAGCACCCCGGAGGCGAAAAAGTTCGCCAGTGCCGCGTCGACTCCGAGCAGTCGCTTCATGTGCGTGATGTAGCGACCGCCCTTGACGGCGAACACGAAATCCTCCGGTGTCTCGTCACGCCACTTCGCATAACTGGTCGGTCGCTGCAACGCATAGAAGGATCCGTTGATCTCGATCGACGTCAAACGCCCCGCAGCGTAGGCCAACTCCCTGCGATGCGCCAGGCCTTCCGGGTAGAAGTCGCCGCGCCACCCGGGATACGTCCAGCCGGAAATACCTACGCGGGCCTGCGCCATCTCACGACCCTAGCGCCGGAACCTATTGCATGTGGCCCGTCCCGGGAGAACCATGAGAAGACCCCACAATCGAGGAGGCACCGATGCCGAGATACCTCTGGCAGGTCACGTACTCACCCGAAGGCGCGAAAGGACTGCTCACCGAAGGCGGCACCGCACGACGCGACGCGATCACCCAGATGGTCGAAAGCGTCGGGGGCACAGTCGAATCCTGCTACTTCGCACTGGGTGGCCGGGATCTGTTCGTGATCGGTGACGTGCCCGACGACGTGGCCGCCGCCGCGCTCGGCATCCGCACCACCGCCTCCGGGGCGGCACGGTCGGAATCGGTGGCGCTGCTGACACCGGAGCAGGTGGACGACGCGGTGCGCCGCGACGCCGAATACCGGGCGCCCGGCAGCTGATCGACCGTCGTGCCCGCGGCGGCGTCCTCGCCGTCGCGGGCGCACTGCTGTTCCGGTCGTGGCTGCATCAGATCTGAGATGACGGAATGAATGCCCGCGAGTGACGGTTGCACGCCTCATGACGGAGACCACAGCAGAAACACCGCAGCTCGGACAGTTCGGCGTCTGGCGTCACGCCGGCGGATTGGCACCGGAAGTGGGTGCGGCGATCGAATCGGCAGGTTACGGCGCGATCTGGATCGGCGGCTCGCCGCCTGCCGACCTCGACGTCGCCGAACGGCTGCTCGACGCGACCTCCAGCATCACCGTCGCGACCGGCATCGTGAACATCTGGACCGCGCCCGCCGAGGACATCGCGACCTCGTTCCACCGGCTCGAGGACCGCCATCCGGGACGTTTCCTCCTCGGCATCGGCGTCGGCCATCCCGAGCAGCCCGGGCTGAACTACAGCAAGCCGTACGCCGCGCTCGTGGAGTATCTCGACGTCCTCGACGCCGCCGGGGTCCCGGCGGGACGACGGGTCCTCGCCGCGCTCGGACCGAAGGTTCTCGAACTCTCCGCGGCCCGTGCCGCGGGCGCCCACCCGTACCTGACCACTCCGCAGCACACCAAGGAAGCCCGCGAGCTGCTCGGCCCCGGACCGGTGATCGCGCCGGAGCAGAAGGTCGTGCTGGACACCGACGCGGAACGAGCGCGCCCGATCGGGCGTGCGGCCGTCGAGAATCCGTACCTGCACCTGCGCAATTACGTCAACAACCTGAAGCGGCTCGGGTACACCGACGAGCAGATCGCGAACGGCGGCAGCGACGCGCTGATCGACGCCCTCGCCGCCCACGGCGACGCGCCCTACATCGCCGGCCGCCTCCGCGAACATCTGGACGCGGGCGCCGATCACGTCGCGATCCAGGTACTGCCGGCCGGGGACGATCCCATCCCTGCCCTGCGGGAACTCGCGGGCGCGCTGGGACTCTGAGTTCTGCTAACGAAATGGTGTGATGGCGGGTACCGCATACTGAAAGGCGTTCGCCGAAACGGTCGGGGTATGGTCCCCTTCTGAACGGCAGGCAGGACTGAACGCAAGGTAGGAACTGTGCACGAGCCAACGCCACGTCCGGTCGGCCCATACGCTTCGGGGCCGCCAGCTGCAGCCCTGACCGTGCATTCCGCGAAACTCGATCAGTTCCGTGCGGCGGAATTGTGGCGGGCGCTGGTCATCGGCGTGGTCGTGGTCGCCTACACCCTGCTCGCGCTGGTCACCTGGCCCGTCCGACGTCGCGGCCGCACCCTTGCGGATGCGGCGTCGGAGGGCCTGGTCAACGGTTTCGAGGTACTCGGCCCGACATTCGTCAAGGTCGGGCAGCTGATGGCGTCCTCTTCCGGCGTGTTCCCCGCCCCGCTGGCCAACGCCTGCCTGCGATGCCTCGACGACGTGCCGCCGGTGCCCGCGCCGGAGGCCCGCCGGGTGATCGAGGCAGACCTCGGACATCCCGTCGACGCACTGTTCGCGTCGTTCGACGACGTCCCCCTCGCCGCCGCATCCGTCGCGCAGGTGCACGGCTGCGTGCTCCCCGACGGCCGGGAGGCCGTCATCAAGGTGCAGCGCCCCGACATCTTCCGCCGGATGGTGGTGGACCTGCGCACCGCGTACTGGGGTGCGCGGATCCTCGAGAAACTCTTCGAGTTCTTCCGCATCGCCAACGCCACCGCCATCATCCGCGATCTCCACGCGGCGACGATGACCGAACTCAACAGCGCGGTGGAGGCCGACCGGCAGGCCCGGTTCCGGACGAACATCGGGGCCTTCGGGGACAACAAGGGCGTCACCACGCCGGAGGTGTACTGGGACTACTGCGGTCCGCACGTCATCTGCATGGAACGCATGTACGGGCTGCCGCTCGACCGGTTCCCCGACCTCGTCCACATGGACACCCGCATGCTGATCCGCCGCGGCGTCAAGGTGTGGATCGAGTCCGTCATCCTGCACGGACCGTTCCACGGCGACGTGCACGCCGGAAACCTGTGGGTCCTCGACGACGGGCGCATCGCGATGCTCGACTTCGGCATCGTCGGCGAGCTACCCGACTCGTGGCGGCAGATCCTGCGCGACATGTTCTACGCGACACTGATCGACGGCGACTTCTCCCGCATGGCTCGCGGCATCCGCAGCCTCGGCTACGCGCAGGACAACGACGCCACCGACGACGAGATCGGCCTCCAGGTGGCCGCCGCCCTCGCCCCGCTGCTGGGCCGGGACCTCGGCGAACTGCGGCTCAGCGAACTGATCATGGCCCTGGTCGGCATCGGCAAGAAATGGGGCGTCGCCAGCCCCGAGGAACTCGTCCTGTTCGGGAAGCAACTCGGCTACTTCGAGCGCTACGCCACCGAACTCGCGCCCGGCTGGGTGATCGGACAGGACCTGTTCCTGTTCCGTAACGTTTTCCCGGAGGCCGTCGCCGCGAAGGCCCGCGAACTCGGGGTCGACCTGCCGGACGAGTGACCCCGGCTCGTCACCCGACCACACCGGCCGACTTCGCGGCACGCAGCCAGTCGGGGAACTCGCCGAGCAGGCGGCGGTACAGTTCGGCGTCGTCGATCTTGTCGAGGTCGTCGACCGCGAAAAACCCCGCGTTGTCGAGGGTTCGTCCGTCGAGGGTGTCGAGTTTCTCGAGCAGTCCGTAGTCGGCGCGGCCGATTCCGACGAACTGCCAGAACGCGGGCAGACTCGACGCCCGGCGCATGAGTTCGCTGATCTTGCCGCGCTGCTGGAACCCGCCGTCGGTGAAGAACAGCACGAGGGTGGGGGTCCCGCCCCGCGGCGGCAGACTCGAGATGATGTCGGTCATGATCGGCAGTTCGTCGTTGTAGCCGCCGATCGCCTTGTAGTCGATTCCGCCGTGCACACCGCCGAGATGAAGGTACGTGTCGCACCACGTGTCGACCTCGTGCACGGCGATGTCGGGCAGGCGAGCGAAGTTCTTCGCGTAGAGATACGGTTCGAGGCGACCGTCGTCGTCGATCTGCGTGGCCACCGGCACCATCCGCTCGACCACCCGGTTGATCGCCCGGGTCGAATACTGACGCCGCATGCTGCCCGTCTTGTCGATCACCAGGACGACCCGGGCGCGCGCCTCGCCTGCACCCTTGTGCAGCAACACCTTCGCGACTTCACGCTTGCGCATGTCGAGCTTCTGCCGCTTCTCGAACGTCAGACCCAGCTCGTCCGGCACCGTCCGCACGGCAACCTCGTCGGTGGAGGCGGAGTCCGTCACGTCCACACCGTGCTCGGCGACGAGGACAGCGAGCCCGCCGTCCCACCCGGCCGAGACGTTCCGCACCTTCCATCCGGAACCACGCCGATACACCTCGACGAGTACAGCGGCACGCTCGGTGCTCAGCCCGGACGCGTTCGCCCCCAACGACACCCCGGAGTTCTCGATCACCACCCCCAGCCCGACGCGATCGGCGAGACTGCCGGGCACCGAGTCGTCGAGAGCGACGGCGATGCTGAGCTTGTCGACGTCGGGAGGCACCGACGTGAGATCGATGTCGACCCCGTCTGCCGCCGTCAACCGCACCGCCCCCTCGGGTGAGCTGGGGTTGTTGAAGAAGACGAAGTCTTCGTCCGACCGCACCCGTCCGTCCGAGCCGAGTTGGAACACCATCAGGTCGACCTCGCCTCGGCGGGCGCCGGCGACCGCGACACCGGTCTGCGAGCAGACGATCTCGACGTTCTCGCCGCGGGCAAGGCTTGTCACTGTGCGCTCACCTTTCGTGCCCGGTCAGCGAATCCAGCACCGACGCCCGGTGGAGGGGGTGGTCCGGGAGCCGGTCGGGGGTCAGGATCCAGTCGTTGCCCGTCCACGGGTCGGAGACGGTGAGGACCCCCGACGTCGGAACCTGCTGGGCGATGCGTTCGAGCACCGCGACTCCCGGATCCGACGCGGCGCCGGCGCTGTCGCCGACGATGATCAGCGACGTCCCGACCGCGGGACCGTGGTCTGCGAGGTGCACGATCCGTGCGGCATCCTCGGCGCCGTACCCGTGCGGGAAGTCGCCGAGGATCACCAGCCGCGGTTCCGGCGGGTTGTCTCGGATTCCGCTGCGAGCCGCCATTTCTGCGAGGTCGACGCTCTCGGACAGTGCGGTGAGCCGGGCGGTGACGTCGGAGGCCGCGGACACGACGGGCGAGGCCAGGAGCGCACCGAGGGGTTCGGTGAACGTGCGCAGCGAGCCGCTGAGGTCGACGACCTCCAGCTGTTGCGCCGCCGCGGGTGATGCCACCAGCATGCGCGCCGCCAGCGCCGCGACCACCGGTGCGGCCTCGGCCGGATCGCCGACGATCCAGAGGGGACGCCCCAAGGGGTAGTGGACGCAGAACGGGACCCGCAGCTCGCCGAGGTCGGGTGCGGACAACTCGCCGAGCCTCAGGCCGTCCGTGACGGCGGCGTGGGTGACCTTGCTCGTCCACGCGGCGGATTCGAACGTGGCGAGCGACCGCGGCAGCAGCGGGTCGATGACGCGGAGCTCTTCGGCCAGTTGCGAAGTCTCGCCGTCGAATTTACGTTGCGCCTCGGCGACGAGGGCGTCGGACCGCTCCTGCGCCCGTGCCTGCGACTGCGCGACCGCCGGGCTGTTGCGCGTGGACGGGTCGGCCACCGACGCGGACAGTTCGTCGTCCAATCGTGCCTGCGCATAGTCGCGGGACGATCGGAACGAGGCCGCCGACCGGGCGGCGTCCTCGAAGATCATCCACGCTCGCTCGAACGAGTGGGCCGGGTCGAGCGGGACGCCCGCCGGACCGGGCGTCGCCGGAACCTCCTCGGCGACGGGGCGTGCGGGTTCGTCCACGTCGACGCCGTGCCGGGTGATCAGTTCGGCGAGGCCGCCGTCGTATCCCTGCCCGACGGCGCGCACCTTCCAGTCGGTGCCGCGGCGGTAGATCTCGAGGCAGATCGCGGCCGCCTCGGACCCGACGAGCGGAACGTCGAAAACGACCACGGTACGGCCACCGTCGTCGGTGAGCGTGGCAGACAGACCCTCGCGAGCCAGCGTCGCCGGACCGCTCGGCGATGCCGGATCGACACTGACCACGCAGAGCACGCCCGCCGCGGCGGCATCCACCTCGTCCAGGCGCAGCCGGACCGTCCCGTCCGCGTCGAGTTCCACACCGGCGGCACGCCGCTGGTTGTAGAACACGAAATGGTCCGAGGACAGCGCGCGGAGATCGCCGTCGACGATCAGCGCCGAGACGTCGACCGGCGTCGCGTCGACCGCGCGGAAACGCAGCACGCGCGACGGCAGCGGGGCGTTCTGCCCCGGAACGAGGTGGACCGTCACCAACCGCCCCTAGACGCCGAGGAACCGGCCGAGTTGAGGCGCGGCCTCACCGGCGTGCTTGGCCTGGATGCCCTCACCGATGGCCTGCAGCTTCCATTCGCCGCCCACCCGGTACACCTTGGCCATCACCATTCCCGTGAACGGCATCCCGCCCTGCAGCGTGAACCGGGCGAGTTCGGCGTTCGACGTGGTGTCGACCAGACGGCAGAAGGCGTTCTTCACCTGCTCGAACGTGTGCCCGCGGTACGACGTCACGATGAACACGATGGTCGAGACGTGCGGCGGAATGCGGGTGAGATCCACGAGGACCACCTCGTCGTCGCCCGCGCCCTCGCCGGTGAGGTTGTCGCCCTGGTGCCGGATCGACCCGTCCTTCGACGCCAGCTGGCCGTAGTAGGCGACGTCGACCATGTTGTTGTCCGCGAACAGGACCGCCGACGCGTCGAGGTCGACGTTGGCGGAACGGTTTCCGAACATGCCGCGCTTCTCGATCGGATCCCAGCCGAGTCCCATCTGGATGTACGTCAGCGCGACGCCACCGTCCTTGCGGAGCGTGACCTTCTGGCCCTTGCTCAGGCTGACCGGCCGCGACTTGGTGAGACTGACCTCGGCCGGAGCGGCCGGAGCCGGAGTCGCAGCCGGAGCCGGAGGCGCGGCGGGCGCGGCCGGCGGCGGGTAGGCGGCCTGCGGTGCCGGTGTGGGAGCAGGCGGCTGCTGGACGGGGGCGGGCGCGGAGGCAGGTGCGGGAGCGTCGTCGACGGACACACCGTGATCGGTGACGAGTGCGGCGAAACCACCGGCGTAGCCCTGCCCGACGGCCCGCACCTTCCAGGCGCCCTGGCGGCGGTACAGCTCGAGCGCGATGACGATCGACTCGGAGTTCAGTCCTTCGATCTTGTACTCGTACAGCGCGTTTCCGACGCCGTCGGCGACCCGTGCCGTCGGCGGCGCGGAGCGGCCGAAGTTGCTGGTGGCATCGTCGAGGGTGATGACCGCGCGCACCTGGGCGATGTCGGCGGGCACCGCACCGAGGGACACCTTCAGCGACGCCGCCTGTCCGGTCGCCCCGGGCACGAGTTGCACACCGGGACCGGACGGCTGGTTGAAGAAGACGAAGTCGGCGTCCGAGCGGACCTTCCCCGAGTCCGTGACGAGCAGTGCGGACAGGTCGGCGGCGGCCGTCAGCTCGAGGGAGACGATGACGTCGGCGACGCTCAGTGGGCCGTTCTGACCCTTGGCTAGCGGAGTGGACACTGCGGTGGTTCCTTCACTGTGGGAGCGTCGGGTTTGTCCCGTTTGGCCTGTTTGCCTACAACCTACAAAAGAGCGCCCGCGGCAGTCGTCCCCGCACCCCGCCCGACGCGGTCCGCGAACCAGCGCAGGATCTCCTCACCGGCGGCGATCCCGCTGCTCCCGGTCACGGACAGGGTCGGATGCTGCCAGTCGAGCGTGTCGAGTTCGCCGTGCCGGGGGCGGATCGCGGCGTCGGCGGCACTGAGCATGTTGGCGTCGAGCGCCCCGTCCCCCGCCGCCAGCACGGGCGCGTCCGGCGCGAGCACGCCGTCGTCGACGAGCCGGGAACGGACCTCCGCGACCGCACGGCTCTTGCACACCGCGTCGGGCATCGTGTAGATCTTGCGGCCCTGGCGGGACGCACCCCAGCCCCGGTCCACGCACCAGTCGTTCCACTCCTCGACGAAGCCCGCGGGCATCGCGTCGAGATCCACGACCAGGTAGGAGAACAACTCGTCGGCCACCCGGGAGGACCGGACCCAGCTGTCGTCGATCCGGCGGCTCAACTCGGCCCCGACCTCCACGAGCGACGCACCGCCGTCGGCGATGGCGACGTCGATGCCCGACCGCCAGCCCGCATCGGGCACCCCGTCGACGAGGATGTTCGCGCCGTTGGTCGTGATCGCGTACCGCCACGGCGCCCCGGGCAGGTCGATGCGCTGGAACTGGGCGACGGTTCGCGTGGTGGCAGGCACGACCACCGCGGACGCGGTGAGCGTGCGCAGCATGGCCTCGGCTGCCGACGTGACGTAGGACAGCGGTTTGCCGTCGTACACCTCCACGCACAACAGGTCCTCGTCGCCGATCCGCCCGGCCACGTCGCTCTCGGTGACGGCGAGTTCCATCGCCGCGCGCGAGTAGATCATGGTCCGGTCGAGATCGGTCGCGATCAGTGCGGTCATGTCACATCCTTGATCAGGCCCATGCACGAATACGCCAGGCCGGGAACCTCTTCGACGGGAACCGAGCGCGCGGCCGCGAGTAGCCGGATGTGCGCGTGCTCGGGGGCGTCGAGGTCGCGCACGAGCACCCGCCACGGCACCCGGCGCAGCAGCACCCGCGTGGTTTCGCCGACGCCGGGCTTCACGAAGTTCACGGTCGAGATTCCGTACTGCTCCCGGACCGCCTCGACGGACTTCCAGCCGTCCCAGGTCGGTGTCCGATCCGACCGCAGCAATTGCTCGACGTCGCCCGGTACGTGCTCGCGCACGTCCGCGAAGGACGCGCTGACGGCGTCGAGGAGGTGATTGGACACGTCCTCCCCCGCGAGGTGCCCGTAGAACTTGGCGCCGTGGAAGTCGCCGGGGCCGATCAGCGTGTCGTTGAGGACGGTCCGCGACACCAGACCCGACACGGTGGAGTTCAGGCACGCCGACGCGATCAGGAAGTCGTCGCGGGTGCCGAACGTGCGGACGCAGTGCCCGGGATCGGCGAGGACGGCGAGGTCGTCGTCGAACTCGGCGCCCCCCGCGTCGCGGTACTCGGCGAGTGCCTGCGTCAGCTCGCGGGCGATGGCGCCCTTGCCCGTCCAGCCGTCGACGAAGACCACGTTCTCCGGATCGTGGTGACGCGCGAGGTAGTCGAGCGCGACGGCGTCGATCCCGCGGTCCCGGACGATCGAGACCGCGTAGTGCGGCAGCGTCAGGCCGTGGACGTCTCGCGCCCAGCGGCGCATGAGCACGCCCACCGGGGTTCCGGCGCGCGCCAGGGACACGAGCGTGACGTCGCGGCCCCGCTCGGCCAGCACCAGGTCGGTGACCGTGCCGACCGCGCGCGCGAGCCGGATGGAGCTGTCCTGCAGCACCTTCTCGAACAGTTCGCGGTATTCCGCGTCGGGCTGGTACTCGATGGGCAGCGTCTCCGCGTAGTGGGCGGCACCCGACTGGATGCGGCGTTCCCGCTCCGCGACATCGGCCTCGAGGTCGACGTGCGACAAGTCCGTGAGCAGCCAGCCCACCTCGTCGGCGGCGTACGAACCGAACTCCGGGCCGGTCAGCGGCGCCGTCACGACGTCACTCCCGCGCGGGCAGCCCGCAGCGACCGCGGGTCGGCGCCGGACACGACGGCCAGCAGCACGTCCGTTCCCGCCGCGGTGAGGACGTCGACGAGACCACCGGACCCCGTGAGCCGGTCGGTGTCGGCGGGCCCGTCGATCACCGCGACCACGACAGCGTCCTCGTCCGGCCACTGCGCGTTGTAGACGAACCGCGGCTGCTCCTCCCCGGCCTCGGGGGCGGTGAAGCGGAATCCGCGGCGCAGCGGGTATCCCGGCTGGTCGAGCACGTAGGCGGGCGACCGCGACGTCGTCTGGAATCGCACCCGGAAACCGGATCCGGCGAGCGTGTCCGCGATCCGCAACGGGAGGTACATCAGCTCTTCGTGTCCGACGACGATCACCGGACGCCGCGAGTCGAGCCGCTCACGGAGCGCCGCGGCGGCCGACGCGACCGCCGCATCGAACTCCTCCACGTCTTCCCGCAGAAAGCCGTGACGTCCACCCTCCGGAACTGCCGCGGGCCAGGCTACGTCGGCCCGCTCCACGGTCCCCGTCCGCGCGCCGACGGGGTTGAGCACCGGATCCGGAAGCGCACCCACGGCGTCGATCAGCCCGTCGGGAAGCTCGGTGCGCCCCGACGCCAGACTCACGCTGTCGATCTGCACACCGAGTTCGGTGGCCGCGGCGGCGACCGCGTCCCGGTGGCCCTGGTCGCGCATGTCGACGAGCGAAGCCACGACGTACCGGCTGCGCGGGTTCTGCCGGTGCAGCGCGCGGATCGCGTCGACGGCGGTGGCGCCGGTGGAGATCTCGTCGTCCACGAGGACGAGGGGACGATCGCCCGCGAACAACTCGGCGGACGTCGGCTGCAGCTGGTGGCTGGTCGCGTGCGAGTGCCCCTCCTCGAACCCGGCGGACGTCCCGATCGCGGGGACGTCCCGGCGTGTGGAGTGCAGGTAGCACCGGGCGCGCAGCCGCGCGGCGACGCAATGGCCCAGACCAGTTGCGGTCTCCGCGAATCCGAGCACGACGGGGTCCGCATCCGGTCCGAGGACGTCGGCGACCAGATCACCGAGGCGGTCGCCTGCACCGATCACCGCACGCGGGTCGGTGGGCACGTGCTTGCCGAGGACCGTCGAGACGAGCAGGTGGGCGCGTCGCGGGTTGCGCCGCAGGCCCGGCTCGACGAGTTCGGGGATCGTCAGCCCCGAGCTCGAATCCACGTGGGCGAGCGACAGCCCCAGATGTTCCGTGGCCCAGGGCACCGCGCGGACCGCGGTGGGTGAACTCATCGGACGGCCAGTGCGGTCAGTAGATCCACGAACGTGATTCCTTCGTTGGTCACGCCGAACACCTTCGCCCGGACGAGTGTCTTCTCGGCCCAGCTGCGGTGCGGGCGCATTTCGTTCATCTTGTTGCGGTACCCCGACGCCTGGACGCCGCCGACGCCCTCGGCTCCGAGAATGTCGAGCGCGTCGTGGTACTCCTCGTGCGTCACCGCGGACAGGGCGTGCACCGCCGCGACGTGCGTCGGGTGGATGACGGTCTTGCCCTGGATTCCGTTGGCGCGGTCGAGGGCGATCTCCCGGAGCAGACCGTCCAGGTCCCGGCTGACCAGCTGCTGACGGAACCGCACCTCGTCGTGTTCCTCGAACGGTGTGGCGCGCAGGGTCGGCCGGAACATGCGCTCGTGGTCGGCGAAGTACTCCCACACCGGACCGGTGATGACGTGCCCGGTCTCGTCGGCGCGGCCGAGGAAGTTCACGATGGCGGCGATCGCGTCC
The DNA here is from genome assembly GCA_039206675.1 of Rhodococcus sp. (in: high G+C Gram-positive bacteria). Taxonomy (GTDB): domain Bacteria; phylum Actinomycetota; class Actinomycetes; order Mycobacteriales; family Mycobacteriaceae; genus Rhodococcus_F. Next base: position 18,025 of record JBCEBZ010000142.1, read on the forward strand.
GCGACCACCCGGACGTCGTAGATCGTCAGGTCGCGGTCGCGGCGGATGCCGAACGTGGCACACATGTCGGTGGCGCCGATGCGCACGGCGAGGATCCGCTCGCGGTGTTCGACCAGCAGTGCGCCGATCTTCGCGAGTTCGTCGTCGCGGGACTCGCGGTGCACCAGAGCGGGCGATTCGAGCACCGGCATCGCATACAGCTGCTTGCCGAGCCGTTCCGACGCCGCGGCCAGCTCGTCGAGGAACGCGCGCCCCGTTGCACTCCCGAACTTGGGGAACACGAACCCGGACAACACCCCGACACCGGTCGTCAGCAGGCCGGCGATCCGACGAACTTCCTCGGCGGCCCGCACCCGCACGAACAGCTGCATCCGCGCGCCGCCGCGGGTCGCCAGCAGATCCATCGCGTCGACGGCGTTGAGCAACGCCGATTCCACCTGGTCGTCCGCCACGGCGTCCTCGAGGTCCAGGACCATCGAGCAGACACCGTCGGCCGACCGGCGCAGGATGGTGTCCGCGAGGTCGGACCTGGTCGCGGGCACGTACAGCGTCGCGCCCAGCGCAACGGCCAGGACCGTTCGATCCTCGTCCGGCCCGAGCGCCTGCGGAGCGTGCAGGAACAGCCTGTCGTGCGTCTCGTGATCGAGGTGGTGAAAGTGCCGCACGTGCCGCACACGCTGCACCGCCGTCGTCTCACCTGACGGCACCGCCGTCGTC
>JBCEBZ010000142.1:18841-21644 GCA_039206675.1 Rhodococcus sp. (in: high G+C Gram-positive bacteria)
GCACCGCCGTCGTCTCACCTGACGGCACCGCCGTCGTCACGACCTCATCGCTGATGCTCATCGTCCCCCCGTGTCATCGCTGTCTCGTGTGTCCTCTCATCTTCTGAACCACCTCGGCAATGAACACCGACACGGCGTCGAGCTGGGTGATGTACGCCCAGTAGTCGGGATGCCGCCCGGTCAGTGTCCCTGCAATTCGGTCAATTCGCTCGAGCTGAGCATCCAGGACCGACCCCCATTCCCGCACGAGCCCGCGATTGACAGCCAACATCTGGGCGTCGCGGAGGCGAAATCTGATCTCGTTCTCCTTGGATCGCGGGTTCTCGCGCACGTCGCGCAGCAACAGCAGACGATCGGTGACGCCGTCGACGTTCGCCTCGGCGTCGACGAGATGGGTCCGCGCCGCGGCCGTCAGATCCAGCGCTCCCTCGGGGTTTCCCGCGGTCAGGGCCTTCTGCGCCTGCTGCAGATCGGTCTGTGCCTGCTCGATGTGTGTGCGGCTCTCGCGGTCGTTGTGGACGAGATCCGCCGAACTGGCCGCGTTGAATTCGCGGAGCAGGGCCGAGTAGGCGGGCGCGAGCCGTTCGGCCCGAGTCTGTACCGCGGCGATCCTCGTCGTCACCGACGACACCGCGTGCGCGGCATCCCGCTCCTTGGACGGTGCCGCGGCCAGCGCCTTCTCGAGCGCCGCCGACTCCTCCCGCACCCGCGCCGCCGCCTCGCGGACCGGGTTGGCGCCGCGGGCACCCTGGAGCGCCACGACCGCGGCGTCGAGTGCCGCACCCCGGTCGCGCACCGAGGGGTAGCCGGCGTATGCGGCGCCCTCGGTCTGCACCCGGTGCTGCGCCGAGGCGGCGACCTGGAGCGCCTGCTGCGCGAGCTGCGGAACGGCCGCCAGCATCGCGGTCGACTCCTCGAGGTGGCCGCGATGTGTGCGATAGAACTCGTCGAGGGCCTGCGTCGCCGCCACCAGCTGCCGCGTCACCTGCTCGTACGCGGCGGCGGCCGCGGGCGTCTGCACGGTGTCGAACTGGTCTTCCGCCGCCAGGTACGCCGTCGCGGCCTGGTAGCACCCGTCGCGGACCGGTTCCCACGCCCGGCGGATTCCGCGTTCCGGAGTCAGCTGCACGGAGGCGTCCACGGCCGCGGCGGCGATGCTCTGCCGGTTGTCCATGTCGAGAAACGCTGCGACCATTGTGTCGTGGGCGCGGCGAGCCGAGTCGTCGCCCCGGGCTCTTCCTCGGAAGCGTCCCGCCCATCCGCTCGTCACGCCCTGAATCGTACTGGTCGGGGCGACAACTCCGAGCGGACCGGAATTGCCTGTGCACAAACCTGTGGACAGGTCGATGGATGGGACAAGTCGGACAAATTCATTATCGTGGTGTCGCACGACGAACTCGGAACTTCGACAGCTGTCGAGGGTCCACCCACCTCCTCTCGAAAGGACCCCTGAATGGGCGTCAGCTTGACCAAGGGCGGCAATGTTTCTCTCACGAAGGAGGCGCCGAACCTGACCGCGGTAGCTGTCGGACTCGGATGGGATGCCCGCTCGACCACCGGCACCGACTTCGACCTCGACGCCAGCGCCATCGGTGCGGGTGCCGACAAGAAGGTCGTATCCGACCAGCACTTCGTGTTCTTCAACAACCTGCGCTCCCCCGACGGCTCGATCGAGCACGTCGGCGACAACACCACCGGTGCCGGCGAGGGTGACGACGAGGTGATCAACGTCAACCTGGCGGCGGTCCCCGCGAACATCGAGAGCGTCCTGTTCCCCGTCTCGATCTACGACGCGGAAACCCGTTCGCAGTCGTTCGGCCAGGTCCGCAACGCCTACATCCGCATCGTCGACCAGGCCAACGGCAACGAACTCGCCCGCTACGACCTGTCCGAGGACGCGTCGACCGAGACCGCTATGGTTTTCGGCGAGCTGTACCGCCACGGCGCGGAGTGGAAGTTCCGTGCCATCGGCCAGGGCTACGCGTCCGGGCTGGCCGGTATCGCCCGCGACTACGGCGTCAACGTCTGACAGTCGTTTCGTTCTCCAGCCAGGGGAGGGTTCCACGGCAACGACGTGGAACCCTCCCCCGGTGTTCGTCCCCTGCAGTAACCACCCTGCATGCCCACTAGAGAAAGGCCACGCTTCGTGGTTCTGCGAATATTCGGCTGGTCCTTCGCCGTCACGATCATCTCGCTGATCGTCGCCGCCATCTACGGCGGACCTCAGGCCGTCATGCTCGTCGTGATCCTGTCGATCCTCGAGGTATCGCTCTCGTTCGACAACGCCGTCATCAACGCCACCGTGCTGCGCCGCATGAGCGAGTTCTGGCAGAAGATCTTCCTCACCGTCGGCATCGTCATCGCCGTGTTCGGCATGCGCCTGGTCTTCCCCCTCGTCATCGTGTGGCTGGCCTCCGGCCTCGGCCCCGTCGCCGCACTCGACCTGGCCCTCAACCCGCCCGCCGACGGCGCCTCCCACTTCGCCGACGGCAGCCCCAGCTACGAGACCCTGCTCACCGACGCGCACCCGCAGATCGCAGCGTTCGGCGGCATGTTCCTGCTCATGCTCTTCCTCGGCTTCATCTTCGAAGAACGCGAGATCACCTGGCTGTCCTGGCTGGAGAAGCCCCTCGCCCGCATCGGCAAGCTCGACCAGCTCGAGGTCGTCGTCGCCGGCACCCTGCTGCTGCTCACCGCCGCCTACATCGCCCCCGAAGACACCGTCTCCACCGTCATGATCTCCGGCGTGCTCGGCATGATCACCTACATCGCCGTCAACGGACTCGGGGAACTGTTCAACACC
>JBCEBZ010000143.1:0-11787 GCA_039206675.1 Rhodococcus sp. (in: high G+C Gram-positive bacteria)
CCACGGAGGATTCGCCTAGTGGCCTATGGCGCTCGCCTGGAACGCGGGTTGGGTTAACGCCCTCAGGGGTTCAAATCCCCTATCCTCCGCCACAGGAACCCCTGTGAACCGCTGCGAAGTGGTTCACAGGGGTTCTCTGCATCTCCGGGCACACCGGCGGCGCCGCCCCCGCACCGCCCGCCCCGCAGGCCCTTCCGCACCGAGAATCCCAGGCCACGCCAGGCACAACCCGTTATCTCCCTGTTATCGTCTCCGGTGCAGCGTTCGCTGTGCAGTGTCTGTTACGAGATAGAAGGACATTCGGATGGCGATACGTCGCACCCGCGCGCTGATCGTGGGCCTGGTCGCAGTGTTGGCATCGGGCCTCGTGTCCGTACTGGCCGGAACCGGCATCGCGCATGCCGACTCGGCCGTGATCTCGGTGTACTCACCGTCGATGAACAAGAACATTCCCGTCAAGGTGCTGAAGGCCGCGGGCGGCGGTCCCGCGCCGACGCTGTACCTGCTCGACGGTCTGCGCGCGCCGGACGACAACAACGGCTGGCTGATCGAGACCGACGTGGAGAACTTCTTCGCGGGCAAGCACGTCAACGTCGTCATCCCGTTCGGCGGCGGCGGCACCTTCTACTCCGACTGGCTGCGCGACGACCCGAAGCTGGGCCGCGTCAGGTGGGAGACCTTCCTGACCCAGGAACTGCCCCCGGTGATGGCTTCGCAGTTCGGCAGCGACGGCGTGAACAACGCGGTCGCCGGTCTGTCGATGAGCGGCACCTCCGCGCTGAACCTCGCCACCCACCACCCCGACTTCTACAAGGCCGTCGCGTCCTACAGCGGCTACCCGACGGCCAGCTCGCCCGGCTTCGCGCAGGGCATCCAGGTGTCCGTCGCCCAGATGGGCGGCAACGCGCTGAACATGTGGGGCTTCTGGCCGTCGGCCGCGTGGCTTCGCAACGATCCGCTGCTCAACGTCGGCGCACTGCGCGGCAAGTCCGTCTACATCTCGTCCGGTGCGGGTGCGGCGGCGGGCGATCCGACCGTCGACCCGGACAGCGACTCGTTCGACCCGGTGAAGTTCTCGCAGACGGTTCCCCTCGAGACCGCCTCCGGCCTGAGCAGTAGGTCCTTCGTCCCCGCGGCGAAGGCCGCCGGTGCCAACGTGCAGACGCACATCGCCGACGAGGGCCTCCACACGTGGCCCTACTGGCAGGACCGGCTGCACGAATCCTGGGCCAGCACTCTCGCGCCCGCCCTCGGCACGTCCTAGTCGAGGCGTTCGCACCGCCTGAGCGATCACCCCACAGCGGCCCCCGATCTCCGGATCGGGGGCCGCTGTCGTTTCCCGCGGTGTTTGATGTGTGATGTGCCGATCGACGACAGCAGGCGGATGCTCGCGCTGGCGGTGGTGCTGTCCGCGCTGGCCGGCTATGTGGACGCGCTCGGATTCATCACGCTCGGCGGGTTCTTCGTCGCGTTCATGAGCGGCAATCTCACCCGGTTCAGTGTCGGGTTCGCGGACGAGGCGTGGGCGCACACGCTGACGGCCGCCGCGGTGATCGGCATGTTCGTCCTCGGTTGCGCCCTGGGCGCCGTGGTCGTGCACCTGTCCGATCGCAGGCGGCTGCCCGTGCGGACAACGGTGCTCGCCGTGGTCTCGGGGATCCTGATCGCCGGTGCCGTCGCCGCGACTTTCGGGGCGAGCACCGTGGCCGTCGGCGCGATGCTGCTCGCCATGGGCGCCGAGAACTCCTTCTTCCAGAAGGACGGCGAGGTGACCGTCGGCCTCACCTATATGACGGGCGCCCTCGTGAAGATGGGCCACCGGTTGGCCGCGGCACTGTTCGGCGGACCGCGGTGGGCGTGGCTACGACACTTCGCGCTGTGGGCGGGTCTGGTGGCAGGAGCGGTGACGGGCGCTCTCGCGCACCGCTGGATCGGGCTGGACGCCCTGTGGTTCGCCGCCGCGCTGTCCGCGGCGCTGACCGTCACCGTCCACCTGAAGATCGACGGCGCTACTCGCCGCCCGCAGTTGTCGTGACCGGGTTGCCCGCGGAGTCGAGGGTCCACCAGACGCTGCCGACCGCCTGCCCGTAGGCGTCACCGGGTTCGTTGTCGTCCTTGTACCGGTACACGGGGCGGCCGTTCACGGTGAGCTGATGGGTGCCGTCCGCCGCGGGGATGGTGTCGATGACGACTTCCTTCAGCCCCTGCACCGTCGGGTTCTCGGTCACGGAGGTGACCGGCGGCCACGACTGCAGGCAGGTGTCCCGGCAGGAACTGGCACCGGAGCCGACCTCGTCGTTGTCGTACACGTAGACCGTCATCCCGCCTTCGTCGACCATCACCTCGCCGAGCGTCGTCGGACCCATCTTCAGGACGGGTGTTCCGGGCGCGGCGGGTGGGGACGTCGGCGTCGGGGACACCGGGGCGTTGCCGCCCGTGTCGCCGGAATCGGTGCTGTCGTAGGCGCAACTCGAGAAGGTCAGGCTGACGGCGGCGATCGCTGCCAGCGCCCATGTTCGTCTCATGGAGTCCTCGTTCTCTGTGACGGGGAAGTGGCGGGCCTCCGGGGAACCTCTGCGGACCCGTGCATACAGTTCACCTCGAGTTGCGTGCCGGTGCGGGCACTTCGGGCGATGTGACGGGCCCGCACGTGTCGGTATCCGGAATTAGGCTCGGGTGCATGGGCTGGTACACACCGACCTCGCCGGCACCCGACCTCGCGGGCACGCTGGTGTGCGGGTGGTCCGCGCGCACGCAGGGCGAGCATCTGCTGGTGCCGGACGCCTGCATGGACATCCTGTGGATCCGGGGCGTCGGGATCCGGGTGTGCGGTCCCGAGACCACGGCCTGGTCGTTCACTCTGCCGCCGGGCACCGAATCCGTCGGTGTCCGTTTCCGTCCCGGCGCCGGCGCGCATCTGCTGCGGACGTCGGCGGCCGAGGTCCGCAACCTCCGGGTCGCTCTCGGCGACGTCCTCGGGTCCACGTGGGAACGGAAACTGACCGACCGGCTCGACAACGCGTGCGGCGACGCGGAACGAATCGCCCTGTTCGAGAACGCCGTGCGCGCGTGGCGGAACCGCGGGCCGGAGGCCGACCCGCTCATCGGCACCGTGCGGCACGCCCTGGCCCGGCAGTCGTGGAACGTGGGCGCGCTCGCCGACGCCGCGTCCGTCACGGAACGGCAACTGCAGCGGCGCTGCAACGACGCGTTCGGTTACGGTCCCGCGACGCTCCGCGGAATCCTGCGGCTGCAACGGTTCATGGCGCTGGCGCAGTCGGGGACGCGGACCGGGCTCGCCGACCTGGCCGCCACCGCCGGCTACAGCGATCAGGCGCACCTGTCGCGGGAATGCCGGCGGATCTCCTCGCTCACCCCGTCCGGCCTGCTCGCCAGCGAGGCCCCCGACTGGCACGGGACGGATTCCGTCGTCGATGTCGGAAATGTTCAAGCCCGCGGCCGCCGGAAGGGAGAACAATCGGCAGCATGACCTCGACAACCGACACCCCCGCAGCCCATTACCGCGACCTCGCCGCGAAGTTCACGAAGCGCGTCGAATCCGTGCCCGCCGCACGCTGGGACGACAGTTCTCCGTGCGACGGCTGGACGGCCCGCGACGTCGTGCGGCACGTGATCGACACGCAGCGCTACATCGTCACCGTCGTCGATCTGGAACTGCCGGAGCCGCCGTCCGTCGACGACGACCCGGTTGCCGCGTGGGCGGCGACGCGCGACGGCATGCAGGAGATCCTGGACGATCCGGCCAAGGCGGGCCGCGAGTACGACGGGCATTTCGGCCGCACCGAACTCGGCAAGACCGTCGACAGCTTCTACTGCTTCGACCTGGTGATCCACGGCTGGGACCTCGCGCGGGCCACCGGCCTCGACGAGACCATCCCCGCCGACGACCTGACCTGGGTCGGCGGCGTGGCGGAGCAGCTGGGCGACAACATCCGCACGGCCGGAGTGTGCGGACCGGCCGTGGACGTCCCCGCGGACTCCGACGAGCAGACCCGGGTGCTGGCGTTCCTCGGCCGCAAGGCCTGACGGATCTTCCACCCCGCCCCTGCCCGGCCGCGCTTGTAACCTCGAGTCATGAGCGTGCCGGGCAGGATTGCCGCGCTGACGGCGGTGTCACTGGCCGCTGCGCTGCTCGGCGGCGACGTGGTCGCGATGGCCGATCCCGAACCCCGGGGTGCGTCCGGTTCGCCCGCCCGCGGCCTGGTCACCTCGGCGCCGCTCACGTCGGCGCTGATGTTCGCCGGGACCACCGGCGAGGCCGTCCCCTCGCAGCGGGTTCCGGGTGCGGAGTCGGACGGGATGTCGGCCACCGGTCACCGCTTCGGCGAATACCCGTACATGCGATACGAGGTCCGGTTCGGTCCGGACTCCGCGGGCACGGACGTGACCTGGCACGGGCGTTCGGTGAATCTCGACGACCTCGCGATGCACGTGTGGGACGAGGAGGAGCAGAGCTGGGGTGAGCCGGTCGCGACGGCGCAGCCGTCCGAACCGGGCGGCCCGGTCACCCTGACCACCCGGATCGAGGGTGAGGATTCCGCACAGATCCTCGTCATCGACAGCCCACGACGGGACCGCGGTTTCCGCGAGGCCAACGCGACCGCCGATCAGCAGTTCGCCGACCCGGACAGTTACGACTTCGCGCTGCAGCACATCTCCGACACCCAGTACGTGTCCCGGGACCGGCCGGAGGTGTACTTCGACATGACCCGCTGGACCGCCGACAACGCCGCCGAACGCAAGATCGCGTACTCGATGCACACCGGCGACCTCGTCCAGAGCTGGATACGTCCGGGGGCGCCCGAGTCGCGCGCGCGGCCCGAGTTCGAGGTGGCGGACCGGGCGATGGCAACGCTCGAGGACGCCGGCGTCCCGTACGGCGTCCTGCCCGGCAACCACGACAACCTGTGGAACGTCGGCGGACGGCTCATTCCCGGCGAACACGAGAAGAACCACGCCCTCTACAACGAGTTCTTCGGGCCGTGGCGGTTCCGCGACCGGCCGTACTGGGGTGAATCCGTCACGGACACGGACAATTCGGCGCACTACGACCTGCTCGACATCGCGGGCGCGAAATTCCTGATGCTCTACATCGGCTACAACCCGCCCGAGCGGGTGCTGCAGTGGGCCGAGGACGTGCTCGCCGCCCACCCGGACCGCAACGTGGTGATCGGCAGCCACTACTACCTGGACGAGGACGGCTCGCTGCGGATGAGCGGGTTCGGCGACATCGGCACCAGTGCGGGCCAGCAGATCTGGAACCGGCTCGTCGTCCCGTTCGACACGGTCTTCCTGGTCCTCGCCGGGCACGTCGACGGGCAGACGACGGTCACCGACCGGAAGGTGGGCGACACCGACCGGAAGGTCGTGGAGTTGCTCGCCGACTACCAGTACTTCACGGTGAACGGCCTCCGCGAGACCGGGTTCCAGCGCCTGCTGCAGTTCGACGTCGACGGCGGAACGCTCGCCGTCACGACGCACTCCCCCACCCTGGACAGCTTCCGGGTGGAGGACTTCGATCCGCAGCGCCGTTACGTGCCCGGCGACGGGGACTTCGTCACCGACGTGGAGTTGCGGGCCGACCTGCCGCGCGCCGTCATACCCGCGCCCTGAGATGTAGGTCGATCAGCCGCGCCACGAACCCGTCCACGTCGACGTCGCCGGCGATCACCTCGATGCTGCGGGTGGCGCGGAGGGTCGCCACCCCGTGCAGCTGGGTCCACAGGTTCAGCGCGACCACGTGCGGGTGCGCGGCGCCGGCGTCTGCGGCGAGCGCGACGACCGTCTCGAACAGGGGCTTCGAATGCTGCCGCAGGTCTTCGCCCGAGCCCTCGAGCAGGTCGTGACGGAACATCAATTCGAACAGGGTGCGGTGGGTGCCGGCGAACGCGAGGTACCGGTGCGCTGTCTGCCGCAGCCGCGCGACCGGATCCGTCTCGGACGCGATCGCCGACCGGAGGTCTGCGGACAGGTCCGCGAATCCCGATGCCGCGATCGCGGCGAGCAGCGCCTTGTGCGTCGGGAAGTACCGCCGCGGCGCACCGTGCGAGACACCCGCGTGCCGGGCGACGGCGCGCAGTCCGACGCCGTCGATGCCGCCCTCGTCCAGCAGTTCGCGACCGCAGGCGATCAGCCGCGTCCGCAGGGGTTGCACGTCTCCACTCATGTAGACAGTGTCTATCATGTCGTTCGTAGACACTGTCTACACCCCTTCGGCGCGCGAGTCAGGAGTCCACCGTGTGGTACTGGATCTTCAAACATGTGCTGATCGGACCGGTGCTGCGGATCTTCGGGCGGCCCGCGATCCACGGCGCACACCGCATCCCGGCGTCGGGTCCGGTGATCCTGGCGAGCAACCACCTCACCGTCGTCGACTCGTTCTTCCTCGTCCTGATGGTGCGCCGGCGCATCACGTTCGTGGCCAAGAGCGAGTACTTCACCGAGGGCGGTGCGAAGGGCCGGGCGAAGCGCTGGTTCTTCACCGCGGCCGGCCAGGTGCCGATCGACCGCTCCGGGGCCTCCGCCGCCCAATCCGCCCTGGACACCGCGCGGAAGATCCTGGACGACGGCAAGGTCTGGGGCATCTATCCGGAGGGCACCCGGTCGCCCGACGGCCGGCTCCACAAGGGCAGGACCGGTATCGCCCGGGTCGCGCTCGCCACGGGCGCACCGGTCGTGCCGATCGCCATGCACGGCACCCGGCGGGTCAACCCCGTCGGGTCGAGGATGTGGCGATTCGGCAAGGTGACGGTGACCGTCGGTGAGCCGCTCGACTTCTCCCGGTTCGCCGAACTACGCGACAACCGGCACGTCGTCCGGGCCGCGACGGACGAACTGATGCACGCCCTCATGACGCTGTCGGGCCAGGAGTACGTGGACGACTACGCGCTCAGGCGTCCGGCGTAGCGACGGCGCGCGTCACCAGATCGGCGATGAGCCGCTCGGTGTCGACGCCCTCGAGCACCCCGGGCAGCGTCAGGTGCTCGACGATGAGGGCATTCATCGCGAGATAGAGCATCAGCACGGTGCTGCGGTCGCCGGGCAGACCCGAGCCGAGGTGAAACCCGATGTCGCGCTCCAGGTTGCCGGATATGGTCCGCGTCAACGTGGTCCGCAGCTCGGGGCGACGGACCGCTTCGAGCCGCAATTCCTGCAGGGCGAGATACCCCGTCCGGTCGCGGGTGATCCGGCCGAACAATCCCTGCATGTACTCGATCGCGAGGTGGAGATCCTGCGGCTTGCGGGCGCCGTCCTCGACCACCGACGGGTCGGGCCCCATCCGCTCGTGAATCCGGCGTCCGACCTGGTCGAACAGGTCGTCGCGGCTGGCGAAGTAGTTGGAGGCCGTCCCCGCGGGAACGTTCGCCTCGCCGTCGACGGCACGGAACGTGAGGCCGCGCGCGCCCTCGCGAGCAAGCACTTCGATCGCCGCGTTCACGAGAGCCGCACGTCGTTCCGGATTCTGCGCCATCGACACTCCTCGAAAAAGGGCCTTGCAACCACTGCGGTCATAGTACTACAAATGGAGTAGTTACCGACCTCGGGAGGACTTCATGCGAAAGCTCGTCTACTACGTCGCCACCACCATCGACGGATTCATCGCCGGCGCCGACGGCACCGACCCCAGCGGCACCGTCTTCGAACTCGAGGGCGATCACATGCCCGCGATGATCGCCGAGTACCCCGAGACGGTCCCCACCCATGTGCGGGCAGCGATGGGAATCGACGCCCCCAACCGGCATTTCGACACACTGCTCATGGGCCGCTCCACCTACCAGCCCGGCCTCGACCTCGGCGTGAGCAGCCCGTACGCGCATCTGCGGCAGTACGTGTTCTCGACGACGATCACCGAGTCGCCCGACCCGGACGTCGAGATCGTCTCGGGCGATCCGATCGAGAAGGTGCGCGAACTCAAGAGGGAGGACGGCAAGGACATCTGGCTGTGCGGCGGCGGGAAGCTCGCCGCCGCGGTGCAACCGGAGGTCGACGAACTTCGGATCAAGCTCAACCCCGTGGCGATCGGCACCGGCATTCCGCTGTTCGACGGCGAATTCGACCCCCAGCGGTTCCGGCTGACCTCGACCCGCGCGTTCGAGAGCGGGATGATTTTCCTGACGTACGTCCGCCGATAACCGAACTCGCACCCGCCACTCGCGGCGACACGGGCGCCTGACGCGCGGATTGATTCAATACGTCAGTAATGTTCGAGCCATGCGCGAACGCCGATACTCGTCCACCAGCCCCGAACACCTGGCCGCGGCCCTGTTCGACGTCGCGGCCGAGTCGGGGCTCGAGGGCGCCAGCGTGCGCGAGGTCGCCAAGAGGGCGGGTGTGTCCATCGGCGCCGTGCAGCACCACTTCTCCACCAAGGACGAGATGTTCGCGTTCGCGCTGCGAACCCTCGTCGACAAGCTGCTCACCCGGCTGTCGGAGATCGACCGCGGCGGCGACCCCGCGCAGGCCCTGTTCGCCGCGATGTCGCAGTTGCTCCCCCTCGACGAGTCGCGGTCGCGGGAGGCGCACGTCAGGGCGGCATTCGCCGTCCGGGCGGCCACCTCCCCGTCGCTCGCCGAGATCCGGCGCACGACCCTGTTCACCATCCGCACCGGACTGTCCGCGGTGCTCATCGGGATCGGCACCCCGGAAGCGGAAACCCGTGCGGCGCTTCTCCTCGCCACCGTCGACGGCCTCGCCGTCGAGGCGATCGGCAGTCCGGATCTGTACCCGGCCGAGTACCTCGAGCACGCCCTGCACGTCCAGATCGGCATGACACTGCAGGGCGCCGACGTCGTGCCGTCGTCGTCGATCGAACTGGCCAGCTGACCCCTCGGCCCGATGTCACATTCGTCTGGTCAGAGTGCACCGCTGTCACATCCGGCGCAGGGTGCGGGACGGTTCGCGCCCAGCCCGTCCGGCGACCTGCACCTCGGCAACCTGCGGACGGCCGTGCTGGCCTGGCTGTTCGCCCGGTCCACCGGCCGGCGGTTCCTCCTGCGCGTCGAGGACCTCGACCGCGTCCGCGACGGCGCCCGGGACCGGCAGCTGTCCGACCTCGCGGAACTCGGTCTCGACTGGGACGGCGACGTCGTGTCGCAGTCGCACCGACTGCCGCGGTACGACGCCGCCATCGCCGAACTCCACGCCGCCGGTCTCACGTACGAGTGCTTCTGCACGCGAAGGGAAATCCTGAAGGCCGCGTCGGCCCCGCACGCACCGCAGGGCGCCTACCCGGGGACCTGCCGCAACCTGACACCGGACGAGCGCGCCGACCGCCTCGCCGGCGGACGACCACCGGCCCTGCGTCTGCGCGCCACCGTCACGTCGTTCACCATCGACGACGTCCTGCACGGAAGCTACTCCGGAATGGTGGACGACCTCGTGCTGCGCCGCGGCGACGGAACACCCGCGTACAACCTCGCGGTGGTCGTCGACGACGCCGCCCAGGGGATCGATCAGGTGGTGCGCGGCGACGACCTGCTCTCGTCCGCGCCCCGCCAGGCGTACCTCGCGGGTCTGCTCGGGCTCGCCGCCCCCGCCTACGCGCACGTGGCGCTCGCCCTCAACGAGGACGGCAGACGGCTCGCGAAACGCGACGGCGCCGTCACCCTCACCGATCAGAAAGCGTTGGGACGCACACCGAGCGACGTCCTCGGGGTGCTCGCGGCGTCACTCGGACTCGCGGCCCCGGGCGAGGTCGTGGATCTCGGAACCCTCCTCGCCCGGTTCGACCCGGGCCGGCTTCACCGCGAACCGTGGGTGGTCAGGCCCCCGACGCCGCCGCGATCAGCATGATCACGAAGAACAGGATCCACCCGACGACGTAGGCGCCGCCGATGGCGATTCCGGCGATCGCGAGCCCACGACCTTCCTGACCGGACTGCTTGATCTGGCCCAGCGCCACGATGCCGAGGATGATGCCGACGATCGAGCCGACACCGTAGAAGCATCCGCCGACGATCGACGTGATCAGCGAAGCGATCGCGAGTCCGTTGGTCCCGCGCGACTGCGGGTAGGGCGCGCCGTACGGACTCGGGGCGCCGTACTGCGGGGCCGGACCACCGTATTGGCCCGCCGCGCCGTACTGGTTCGGGGTGCCGTACTGATTCGGGGCGGCATACGGGTTGGGTGCGCCGTACTGCTGCTGACTGGGAGCGCCGTACTGGTCGCCGCCGTACTGATGAGGCGCGGCATACGGATTCGGAGAGGTTCCGTACGCGCCCGGCTGTTGATAGTCGGGGTACTTCTCGGTGGGCGCCGAATAGGTGGGATAACCGGATTCGTCAACCCCGTATCCGTCGCGCGGCAAGGGCGGAACCTCACCGTAGGTCGGTGGTGTCTGCCCGTTGTACGGATTCGAATCGTCCGATCCCCCAGAATTAGTCACGATAACCAGCGTAAAGCATCAAAACCGCAGGAGAAGAAGCAGACCAAAGGGAGGCGGGTAAAGGATTGTCCACGTAGTGTTTATTCGCACTGTCACGCGCGAGCATTCAACACTTGCTGAGGGGATCACATGACGACTGGTGGATACGACCCTAACGACAAACCCGAAGGCGGTGACCAGGGCGGATACCCCCCGCAGGGCAATCCTCCGCCGCCGCCCGGCGGATATCCGCCACCGCCGGGGAATTACCCGCCGCCGCCGCAGGGACCGCCGCCCGGCGGATATCCGCCACCGCCGCCCGGCGGAAACTATCCCCCTCCGCCCGGTGGAAACTATCCGCCGCCCCCCGGTAATTACCCACCGCCGCCGCAAGGGCCCCCGCCCGGCGGTAATTACCCGCCGCCGCAGGGAAATTACCCGCCCCCTCCGCAGGGACCGCCGCCCGGCGGATATCCGCCGCCCCCGCCGATGTCGGATTACGGCGCCCCCGGGCAGACGCCGGGACAGTTCTCCGTGGGCGACGCGATCGGCTACGGCTGGAACAAGTTCAAGGACAACGCGCTGATCTGGATCGGCATCCTGCTGATCGCCGCCGTCATCCAGGTGGTGCTGAACCTCATCTTCGGCGGCTTCAGCACGTCGTCCGACATGAGCGCGGCGTTCTCGGTGTGGCGCATCATCGGCACGATCGTCACCACCATCGTCGGTTACCTGATCAACGCTGCGCTCGTGCGGGGCGCACTGCACGAGGTGGACGGCAACAAGCCGGCGTTCGGTTCGTTCTTCCAGTTCACCAACGTCGGGGCGATCATCATCGCCAGCGTCATCATCGGTGTCGCCACCACCATCGGTTTCGTCCTGCTCATCATCCCGGGCCTCATCGTCATCTTCCTGACCTGGTGGACGCTGCAGTTCGTCATCGATCAGAACGAGGACGCGATCACCGGCATCAAGTCGAGTTTCCGCGTGATCTCGCAGAACGTCGGACCGGTGCTGCTGCTGGCCCTGGCCCTCGTCGGCATCAACATCGTCGGTGCAATCCTCTGCGGCGTCGGACTTCTCGTCTCGATCCCGATCACGATCATCGCGTCGACCTACGCGTACCGCGTGCTCACCGGCCGTTACGTCGCGGCCTGACCGCTCGCTCCCCACGGGTGAGCGTGCTCCCGCCCCTCGGGCCGGACGCACGCTCACCCGTTTTGCTCCTCCCGTCACTCGAGTCACTCCCACCCCTTGCGTAAGGTGCTCAGGCGTCATCCGAGACGATTCGAGGGGGAACACATGACTACTGGCGGATTCGATCCCAACCAGGGACAGCAGCAGTACGGCGGGCAACCGCACTACAACGGGGCAGGGCAGCAGTACGGGCAGCAGCAGTACGG
>JBCEBZ010000143.1:11887-21633 GCA_039206675.1 Rhodococcus sp. (in: high G+C Gram-positive bacteria)
CGGCACCCAGCCGATCGCGCAGCCCGATTTCGGGTTCAACCCGTCCCGGCCGGGCGAGCTCCTTCCCCGCCTGGGCGCGCGGGTGATCGACGGCCTGATCGTCGGCATTCCGACGGCCGTGGTCACCATCGTCATCTCGCTGGTGCTGGGCACCTTCCTGGGCAGTGTCCTGGGCGCGATCCTCACCGCGGCCGCCGCCGTGGGCTACTTCGTGTTCCTCGAGACGACACGGGGGCAGACCGTCGGCAAGCAGGTGCTGGGTCTGCGCGTCGAGGGCCCGAACGGTGGACTGCCCACCCAGCAGCAGTCGCTGACCCGGAACGGCTTCTACGTCCTCGCCGCGCTCGGCGGGTTCCCGTTCCTCGGGTTCCTGTTCGGACTGCTCGGTTTCGTCGCGGCGATCATCATCGCGGTGACGATCAACGGCAGCCCCACCAAGCAGGGCAAGCACGACGAACTGGCCGGCGGGACGCGCGTCGTCCAGGGCTAGTCCGAGCACGACCCATCCTGCGGGTGAACGTACCTTTCGCCGCGTCAGACCGGACAAAAGGTACGTTCACCCGTTCCTGATTCGCGCCTGTCCCCGTGCAGGTGCTTGGATTGCGGCGTGACAGCCTCAGATCAGCAGACCAAGCCAGACGACCACGCGACGTTCGCGCACGTCAGCCGGGGGTACTACCCCATGTTCGTCGCCCTCTTCACCGCGACGCTGCTGATCTCGAATATCTGCGCGACGAAAGGCGTCGCATTCTTCGCCGACTCGTCGCTGACGATCGGCCCGCTGCAGATCCTGCCGGTCATCACGGACGGCGGCTTCTTCCTGTTCCCGCTGGCCTACATCCTCGGCGACGTGCTCAGCGAGGTGTACGGGTTCAAGTCGACGCGTCGCGCGATCTACCTGGGCTTCGGCGCCCTGATTCTGGCCGCGTTCTGCTTCTGGCTGCTCATCGAACTGCCGTCCGCCGACTTCTACGAAAACCAGGAAGCGCTGCGGTCCGTCGTCGGCGTGTATCCGCGGCTGCTGCTCGCCGGGCTGGCCGGTTACCTCGTCGGGCAGATGCTGAACTCGGTGACGCTGGTCCTGATCAAGGAGCGGACCAAGGAGAAGCACCTGTGGGCGCGGCTCATCGGTTCCACCATCGTCGGTGAGTTCGCCGACACCCTGATCTTCTGCTCCATCGCCGCCGGCGCGATCGGCATCAGCACGTGGAGCGATTTCGTCAACTACGTGATCGTCGGATTCCTGTGGAAGACCCTCGTGGAGGTGCTGGTCATGCCGATCACGTACCGCGTCATCGCGTACGTGAAGAAGCGCGAGCCCACCTACCAGCTCTGACCCCCACGTGAGTGGGAAAGAGTCCCCGAGGACGCTTTCCCACTCACGTGCGGTAGAAGCGGCCCAGCGTCTCGGCCTTGAATTCCTCGAAGTAACCGCCCTCGATGCTGGCGCGGATCTGATCGACCAACCGCACCGTGAAGCGTTCGTTGTGGATCGTGCACAGCGTGGACGCCAGCATTTCCTTCGCCTTGAACAGGTGGTGGATGTACGCGCGGGTGTAGTTCGCGCACGTGTAGCAGTCGCAGTTCTCGTCGATCGGCGTGAAATCGCGCCGGTTCTTGCTGGTGTTGATGTTGAACCGGCCGTCCGGGTGGTAGATCGCGGCGTTGCGCGCGACCCGCGACGGGTTGACGCAGTCGAACGTGTCGGCGCCGTTCTCGATGGCCACGAAGAAGTCGTCCGGCTCGCTGATGCCGAGCATGTGCCGCGGCTTGTGCTCCGGAAGCTCCTCGTTGCACCAGCGGACGATGGTGCCCAGGTTCTGCTTCTCGAGCGCCCCACCGATGCCGTACCCGTCGAAACCGCGGCCGCTCTCACCCGTGATCGACTCGAGCCCCCGGCACGCCTGCCGCCGCAGGTCCTCGTACTGCGCGCCCTGGACCACCCCGAACAGCGCCTGGTACGGGCGGTGGGCACGCTCCGCGGTGAGCTTCTCGTGCTCGGCGACGCAGCGCACCGCCCACGCCTGCGTCCGCTCCACCGACTGCTCCTGGTAGCCGCGGGTGTTCAGCAACGTCGTGAGCTCGTCGAACGCGAACATGATGTCGGCGCCCAGCTGATGCTGGATCTGCATCGACACCTCGGGGGTGAACCGGTGCCGCGACCCGTCCAGGTGCGATTTGAACGTGACACCGTCGTCGTCGACGGTCGCGAGGCGTTCCTTGCCCTCGGCGATGACGTCGTCGGAGCGCACGCCGACCGCCTCCATCGCGAGGACCTTCTTGAATCCGACACCCAGCGACATGACCTGGAATCCGCCGCTGTCGGTGAACGTCGGGCCGTCCCAGTTCATGAACTTGCCGAGCCCGCCGGCCTCGTCCACGATGTCCGGGCCCGGCTGCAGGTACAGGTGGTACGCGTTGGCGAGCAGCGACTGCGCGCCCAGTTCCTTCATGCTCTCCGGCAGCACCGCCTTGACGGTGGCCTTCGTGCCGACGGCCACGAACGACGGCGTCGCGATGTCGCCGTGCGGGGTGTGAATGGTTCCGGTTCGGCCCAGCTTGCCGTCGAGTCGGGTGCCGACGGTGAAGAACGGATCGGGCGGGGTCGGGACTACGGCATTCACGGGTGTATCCAATCACGCGCGACATTTCCGGCGACACATCACTACTTCGTTCGAAAGTGGGTACAGAGAGTGAGACGATCCCATCCCCGCGACCGGAGGAACCGCCATGAGCGACGAGAAGACCGGCCATCGGATCGACAGGCGAACGTTTCTCTCGGGTGCCGCGGTCGCGGGCGGGGTGACCGTGATGTCGGGTCTCTTCGACCGTCGAGCGGATGCGTCGGAGACGCCGCTGCGTCGCCAGCCGAACAATTACGTGCAACCCAACATCGTGTTCATCGTCGTCGACGAGATGCGTTTTCCCCAGGTCTTTCCGGCCGGGATCACCACTCCGGACCAGTTCCTGCAGCGGTTCATGCCCAACCTCTACAAGTTGTGGGCGCCCGGGGTGAAGTTCACGCAGCACTACACGGCCGGGGTGGCGTGCAGTCCCGGCCGCGCGTGTTTCGTCACCGGGCTGTACCCGCTGCAGAACTGGATGCTGCAGACGCGGACCGGCAATCGCGCGTCCCCCGTCCCGTCCCCGGCGATGGGACGGGACTTTCCGACGTACGGCAAGCTGCTGCGGCAGGCCGGGTACGTCACCCCGTACGTCGGGAAGTGGCACCTGTCGCCGTCCCCCGACGAGGACTCGGGGCTCGCCCCGGGCTACCTGGAGGAATACGGGTTCGACGGACTGACCATGCCCGACATCATCGGACTGAACGGTGAGGGCTTCGAATTCGACGGGCACATCGCCGACCAGGCCGCGGCGTGGTTGTCGACGCGCAAACCCTCCGACGGCCCGTTCTGCCTCACGGCGAGCTTCGTCAACCCGCACGACCAGCAGTTCTTCTGGGCCGGAACGGAAGCGGAACGCTACCAGTCGCTGTACGCGAACAACGTTCCCCCGCTCAGCCCGGCCCGCGCCTGGTCGGTGACCACCGGCGAGAGCGACCCGCCGCGGCTGGGCTACCCGTCCGTGCCGCCGAACTGGGAGCCCGAGAAGGCGCTGCAGTCGAAGCCCAGCACCCAGGTGTTCGCGCGGGAGTTCCAGGCGCTGGTGTGGGGCGGCGTCACCGACGACGTCCAGAATCTGTCGAACTACTACCTCCAGCCGTACGGTCAGGGCACCGATCCCGACCGGCACATCGCGTTCGCGCCGTACACGTACTGGGAACGGGCCCTGGACAGTTACACCAACGTGCTGTCGATGGTCGATCACCACATCGGCACGGTGATCGACTCGCTGCCGGAAGACGTGGCGGCGAACACCGTCTTCGTCATGACGTCCGATCACGGCGAATACGCCGGGGCGCACGGCTTCGTCGCGGGCAAACTGTCCACCGCCTACGACGAGGCGTTCCACATCCCGCTGATCGTCGCCGACCCCACCGGGCGGTTCACCGGCGACACCGACACCCCGCGCGGGCAGCTCACGTCGAGCGTCGACGTGGTGCCGCTGCTCGCGACGCTCGGCCACGGCGACCGGAACTGGATGTCCGGGGACCTGTTCGCCACGTACGCCGAACGCGCCGACCTCCTGCCGCTGCTGCGGAGCAACGCCGCGGCCGGCCGCGATCACGTCGTGCTCGCCACCAACGAGCACGCGCCGCAGGGGGTCAACTGGAACAACTCCCCCACCCACATCTACGTGCTGCGCACCCCGGAGGCGAAGGTCGCGGTGTATTCGAAGTGGCTGGGCCCCACCGCCTACGTCGACCCCGCGACGTTCCAGTACGAGTTCTACGACTACGCCACCGAACGCGGCCGGGCGGAACTCGACAACACCTTCGATCACGACCCGCGCGGCCCCGCGATGGCCGCCCAGCTGATGACCCAGTATCTGCCGACTCAGCTCGCCGCGCCGCTGCCCCCGGCGTTCGCCCAGCAGAGCGCCGACGCGATGGCCCGGTACCTCGCCTACATCCAGGTGATCAACCGGTACACCCCCGGCGAGATCGACCGCGAGGGCATCGACAAGCTGACCGCATTCGGAGAGGTGTTCTGACCGCCATGGCCGGGAAAACCATTGCTGCCGTACTTCTCCTGCTGCTGTGGTCCGGTGGGGCCTCCCTCGCGTCCGCGGCCCCGCCGCCGACGGCGCAGTGCGCGTGGCAGTTCATGTCCAACTCGACGGTGCTCAACGTCGCCTTTCCCGACGCCAACGCGACGTACTGGGTTCTGCCCTACGCCTTGGCGTCCGGCGACACCATCGAACTGAGCGGCACCTACCCGGCCGCCCGCTACTTCTCGCTCAACACGTACGGCACCAACTTCGACACCGTCGACACGTTGCGCGACAACCAGATCGGGCCCGACCCGGGCAGCGGAAACCCGTTCGCCGACGCGTCCGCCGGTTCCCTGCCTCCCACCCAGAAGCGCTGGCACGCAACGGTCGTGACCGGACCGGCCGATCACGCGCGCAACCAGATTCAGGCCCTGCCCACCGGGGCAGGCGCGCAGTCGGTGCCCGTCGGCTTCCTCATCATCCGGGTGTACGTGCCCGACGACGCGGCATCGCCGTCGGGCGGCGTACCACTGCCCGACGTGACGCTGACGTCCGCCGGCCGAACGTCGCCGGTGCCGACGTGCGGATCCGAGTTCGACCCGTCCGCCTACGACAACAGCCCGCTCGGGCAGGTCGCGGAGGCCGGTTTCGATCAGGTCATCGCCGGCGCCGCGTCCGGCGCCTTTCCCGGCAACGTGCCCGAGGCGACGTTCGTGAATCCCGCGAGCACGTCCGGCCTGTTCCCCAACGGCGACAACAAGTACGTCGGGGCGGGGCTGACCTATCAGCCCGGGCGCATCGTCGTCGTGCAGGGCCGGGCGCCCACCTTTCCCGACACCCGTGCGGGACAACCCGTCACGGCGCCCGGCCGCCAGGTGCGGT
Source organism: Rhodococcus sp. (in: high G+C Gram-positive bacteria) (assembly GCA_039206675.1). GTDB lineage: Bacteria > Actinomycetota > Actinomycetes > Mycobacteriales > Mycobacteriaceae > Rhodococcus_F. The sequence goes on from JBCEBZ010000143.1 coordinate 17,384, forward strand.
ACTGGTCGATGTGCCAGAACGACCAGCTGACGCCGTATCCGGTGGTCGCGTGCGCCGCCGACTTCCAGACCCGCACCGACGGCGACGGCAACTACACGTACGTCGTCGCCGCGCCGCAGGACGTTCCCGCCCGCGCCGCATCCGACCCCACCGTCACCGTCATCCCCTGGGGTTCCACCGACGTCGCGAAGAAGGTGCTCTTCCTGCGGTACATGCTGCCGTCCGATGCGTTCTACCCGCAGTCGGTGCAGGCGTCGCAGAACAACCACACCGACCCCGCCGCCACCATGGGTCCGTACTATCCACGCTCCGCCTACTGCGACACCGCCACCTTCGAGGCCGGGGGCAGCACTGCGTGCCTGTGAGTACTTATCAACCGCGGGACGTTAATAAGTACTCACGGGCGGTTACGCACTGACGAACTGGCTGTTGTACAGGCGGTAGTACGCGCCGCGGGTGAGGAGCAGGTCCTCGTGGCTGCCCTGCTCGACGATGCGGCCGTCTTCCATGACGACGATGAGGTCGGCGTCGCGGATGGTCGACAGCCGGTGCGCGATCACGAAACTCGTGCGATCGCTGCGCAGGACCGCGGTCGCGTGCTGCACCAGCAACTCGGTGCGGGTGTCGACGGAACTGGTCGCCTCGTCGAGGATCAGGATCGACGGCTGGGAGATGAACGCACGGGCGATGGTGATCAGCTGCTTCTCGCCGGCGCTGATGTTGCTGCCCTCTTCGTCGATGACGGTGTCGTAGCCGTCGGGCAGCGAGTGGACGAACCGGTCGACGTAGCTGATCCGCGCGGCCGCCTGGATCTCGTCCTCGGTGGCGTCGGGGCGTCCGTACGCGATGTTGTCACGGATGGTGCCGCCGAACAGCCACGCGTCCTGCAGCACCATGCCGATGCGGGACCGCAGGTCGTCGCGCGACATCTCGGCGATGTCGACGCCGTCGAGGAGGATCCGGCCGCCGTCGAGTTCGTAGAACCGCAGGATCAGGTTGACGAGCGTGGTCTTGCCTGCGCCGGTGGGTCCGACGATGGCGACCATCTGGCCGGGTTCGGCGACCAGCGACAGGTTCTCGATCAGCGGCTTCTCCGCGGAATAGCCGAACGACACGTCCGAGAACTCCACCCGGCCCAGCGGATGCGCCGGCGTCGGAGCTTCCGTGAGGTCGGGCTCCTCCTCGTCCTCGTCGAGGATGGCGAACACCCGCTCGGCGGACGCCACACCCGACTGCATGAGGTTGACCATGGCCCCGATCTGGGTGAGGGGCTGGGTGAACTGGCGCGAGTACTGGATGAAGGCCTGCACGTCGCCGAGGCTCATGGTGCCGGACGCCACCCGCATGCCACCGAGGACGGCGATGGCCACGAAGTTGAGGTTTCCGAGGAACATGATCGCCGGCATGATCAGGCCCGAGATGAACTGAGCCCGGTAACTGGCCTGGTAGAGCGCCTCGTTCTGCTCCTCGAACCGTGCCTCCACCTCGCGGCCGCGGCCGAACACGGTGACCAGTTCGTGGCCGGTGTACGCCTCTTCCACGTGCGAGTTGAGCTCTCCGGTCGACTTCCACTGCGACACGAAGTGTGTCTTGGACCGTTTCGCGATCTGCGCCGTCACCAGGATCGACAGCGGCACCGTCAGCACCGCGATCAGCGCGAGCAGCGGCGAGATGACGAACATCATCACGAGGACGCCGATGACCGTCATCGCCGACACGATCAACTGGCTCATCGTCTGCTGCAACGACTGCGAGACGTTGTCGATGTCGTTGGTGACCCGGCTGAGCAGGTCGCCGCGGGAGTGGGAGTCGAAGTAGCGCAGCGGAAGCCGGTGGATCTTCCGTTCGACCTCGGCGCGCAGGTTCTTCACGACGCCCTGCACGATGATGTTCAGCAGGAAACCCGACAGCCACATGAACACCGACGACCCCAGGTACAGGGCCAGCACGATCGCCAGCACCCGGCCGAGTGCGGTGAAGTCGATGCCGACCCCGGGGACGACGGCCATGCCGGACACCATGTCGGCGAACGTGTTCTGACCGTCGGCCCGCAGCGCGGCGACGGCCTGATCCTTCGATATTCCGGCGGGCAACTGGGCGCCGATGATGCCGTCGAAGATCAGGTTCGTGCCCTGGCCGAGCATGCGCGGCGCGATCGAGGTGAGCACCACCGACACGGCGGCGACGAGGAAGACGACGCCGACGGCGATGCGGTGGGGACGCAGCCGCCGCAGCAGCCGCTTGGTGGACGGCCACAGGTCGTGCGGCTTGGACCCCGGGGCTCCCGGAGCGACCGGTCCCGGAATACGCGGGCCGACGGGCCGTTCGGCGGTGGTGGTTGCGCGATCGCTCATAGTGCTTCCTGGACCGATCGTTGGGATTCGACGATCTCGACGTAACACGGACACGTCTCGAGCAGTTCGTCGTGGGTTCCGATTCCGACCACCGCACCGTCCTCGAGGACCACGATCTGCTCGGCCTCCACGATGGTGGAGACGCGTTGGGCGACGACGATGACGCACGCGTCCGAGGTCTCGGGTTTGAGTGCGGCACGCAGCCGGGCGTCGGTGGTGAGGTCGAGGGCGGAGAAGGAGTCGTCGAACAGGTAGATCGACGGACGACGCACCAGCGCACGCGCGATGGCGAGCCGCTGCCGCTGACCGCCGGAGACGGTGGTGCCGCCCTGCGCGATCGGAGTGTCCAGACCCTCGGGCATGGCGCGCACGAAATCGGCGGCCTGCGCGATCTCCAGCGCCCGCCACAGTTCCTCGTCGGTGGCATCGGGTTTGCCGTACCGGAGGTTGGTCGCGACGGTGCCCGAGAACAGATACGGCCGCTGCGGGACGAGTCCGATGCCGGCCCGCAGGACGTCCAGGTCGACGCGGCGCACATCGGTGTCGGACACGGTGACCGCGCCCGACGTGGCGTCGATGAGGCGCGGGATCAGCGACAGCAGCGTCGTCTTGCCGGATCCGGTGCCGCCGATGATCGCGGTGGTCTTGCCGGGTTCGGCGCGGAAACTGATGTCGCGCAACACGGGTTCGTCGGCGCCGGGGAACTTGAACTGGGCGTCGCGCAGTTCCACCACGCCGGGGTTCTCCAGCACGGTGACCGGATCGACCGGCGGCACGACGGTGGAGTCGGTGTCGAGGACCTCGCCGATGCGTTCGGCGCAGACGGTCGCGCGGGGCGCCATCATCGCGATGAACGAGGCCATCATCACCGACATCAGGATCTGCATGATGTAGCTGAGCATCGCGGTCAGCGAGCCGACCTGCATGGTGCCGCTGTTGATCTCGTGCCCGCCGAACCAGATGACGGCGACGCTGGTGACGTTCGCGATGACCATCACGAGGGGGAACATCACGGCGGTCAGTCTGCCGACGCGCAGGGCGGTCTGGGTGAGTTGCTCGTTGGCGTCGCCGAACCGCTGCATCTCGGAGCGCTCGCGGACGAACGCCCGCACCACGCGGATACCGGTGATCTGCTCACGCAGCACCCGGTTGACCCCGTCGATGCGGGTCTGCATCTCCCGGAACGCGGGCACCATCCGCGAGATCACGAACCCCATGGACAGCGCGAGCACCGGCACCGTGACCGCCAGGATCCAGGCCAGCCCGGCGTCCTCCCGGATCGACATCACGACGCCGCCGACGCACATGATCGGCGCCATCACGAGGATCGTGCAGCTCATCACGACGAGCATCTGCACCTGCTGCACGTCGTTCGTGTTGCGGGTGATCAGCGACGGCGCGCCGAAACGGCCGAACTCGCGGGACGAGAAACTCCCGACCTGATGCATCACGGCGCGGCGCACGTCGCGCCCGAAACCCATTGCGGCACGGGCGCCGAAGTACACCGACCCGATCGAGCAGATGATCTGCACGACGGTGACGAGCAGCATCATGACGCCCGTGGACAGGATGTACGCCGTGTCGCCCTTGGTGACGCCGTTGTCGATGAGGTCGGCGTTCAGGCTGGGAAGGTAGAGCGCGGCCGCGGTCGCGACCAGCTGGAACAGGACGACCGCCGTGAGTTCCCGCTTGTACGGGCGGAGGTACGTTGTGAGCAGGGCATTCAACATGGGCAGCAGCGATCCTGGCGGGTCATCATTATGTCCGAAGGTTACCAACAGAAACGACCGCAGGCCCGCGGATTTTCGGGGGCCTGCGGCCTTGTGCGTGGGTGACGAGTCCAGAGACTCGTCAACCACTCACGGGCGCGAAGCGCTCGTCCGCCTCGTCCAGCAC
>JBCEBZ010000144.1:0-5525 GCA_039206675.1 Rhodococcus sp. (in: high G+C Gram-positive bacteria)
CTCTAACCAACGGCCGAGAGGGTGCCGTCTATCCGCGCCACCGCGGTGCGGTTCACTGACGCTGCCGGGCGATTTCGTAGAGGGCGACGGCGCCGGCGGAGGGGGCACCGAGGGAACTGGCCGCGCCCCCGATCGGGATGTTGACGACAGTGTCGCAGGCGTTGCGCCACGCGGCGCTCATCCCGCGGGTCTCGTTGCCGATCACGAGCACGGTGCCGCCGCCGAAGTCGTGTGCATCGATGGTGACGGAACCGGTCTCGTCCGTCCCGACGATGTGCAGTTCGGTTCCGGACGCTCGCCGGGCTTCGCGGAAGGCGAGGATCTCGTCGACGGACGACACGGTGACGACCGGCATCGCGAAGAGCGATCCGGTGGAGGCACGGACGCTCCGGGGGTCGAACGGGTCGGCGCCGTGGCCGACCACGACGACCGCGTCGGCGCCGAACGCGTTGGCGGAGCGGACGAGGGTGCCCAGATTTCCGGGTGAGGCGGGCCGGTCGAACACGACGACCAGTGGGGCGGACTGCAGCCGCAGGTCCTTCAGCCGAGGGACGCGAGTCTTCGCGACCGCGATCAGTTCCGGCGCGGTGTCGGCCTTCTCTCCGAGTTCGGCCATGAGTTCGGCGCTGACACCGATCTGTTCGACGGATCGGCTCGCGAGCAGTTCCCGCGCCCAGTCGGACAACGGCGGGCCGTCGATGCGGTGCAGCAGCGATTCGATCGGCCAGTCGTGGTCGAGGGCGAGGTTGAGGGGGCGCACGCCCTGGCTCAGGAAGCGCCCGGCCTTCGTCCGCTTGGCGGGGTTGGTGAGGTAGGACTGCCATTGCTGGAAGCGGGCGTTGCGGGTGGTCACCAGCACGGACGAGGCCGGACGGTGCCGCCCGGACGGTGTTCGGCTCATCGTTCTCCCAGTGTTCGTGTCTCGTCTGTTCGTGGCTCGTCGAGCGTGCGGATCGTGACGTCCGCGAGGTCGGGGGTGTTTCCGTCGACCCAGTGGATGCGGGGGTCGCGGCGGAACCAGGACCGTTGCCTGCGGACGTAGCGCCGAGTGCCGATGAAGGTGCGTTCCTCTGCCTCGGCCAGGTCGTATTCGCCGTCGAGCCACGCGAGGACCTGCGCGTAGCCGATGGCCCGGGGCGCGGTGACGCCCTCGCGCAGTCCCACGTCGATCAGCCCGCGCACCTCGTCGACGAGTCCCTGTTCGAACATCAGCCGGGTGCGGAGCCGGATCCGGTCGTCGAGTTCGGCGGTGTCGCGGTCGACGCCGACGATGTGTGCGCCCCAGCGCGGTTCGCCGATGCGCGGGGCGGACGCCGCGAACGGCCGTCCGGTGATCTCGACGACTTCGAGGGCCCGGACCAGGCGCCTGCCGTCGGTGGGGAGGATCGACGCGGCGGCGTCGGGATCCACCCGGCTCAGCTCGGAATGGACGGCCGCGACACCCTTGTCGGCGAGGAAGGCTTCCCACCGCGCCCGCACCGACGCATCCGTCGCGGGGAAACTCCACTCGTCGAGCAGCGACTGCACGTACATCATCGATCCGCCGACGATGACCGGCACGGCGCCGCGGGCGGCGATCGCCTCCACGTCGCGGACCGCGGCCTGCTGGTAGTTCGCGACGGTCGCCGTCTGTGTCACGTCGAGCACGTCGAGTTGGTGATGCGGAATTCCGCGGCGTTCGGCAGGGGCGAGTTTGGCGGTGCCGATGTCCATGCCCCGGTACAGCTGCATGGCGTCGATGTTGACGATTTCGCCGCCGAGGCGTTCGGCGAGATCCAGCGCGAGATCCGACTTTCCGGTGGCGGTCGGCCCGACGACGGCGATCGGCACGGGTGAGGTCACGGACGCCACTCCCCCACGTGGTAGCCCACTCCGTAGGGCGCGGCGCTGTACAGCGTCCGGCAGGAGGTGGGCGGAGCGTCGAACACACCGGCGAGCACCTGCCACGGGACGCGCCCGCCGACGCCGAGGGCGGCACATTCGGCGGGGTCGAGGGCGAGCAGCGCATCCCGGTCGCCGCTGCCCAGGGCCGCGTCGACTCGGGCCTGGACGCCTTCCGCGCGGGGGTCGAACGCGCCCGGCGCCTTCGCCGTGAGGGTGTTCGCCCCGTCCGCGACGATCACCAGTCCCCGCGGCTCGGGGTCCCGGTCCAGGAACGCGCGCAGTTCCGCCCCGTACGCGGCGCACTGCTGCGGCGACAGGTCGGCGGCGAGGATCCGCGCGACGACGACGGCGTCCGGCGCGCACGTTCCCCGGATCCACCCGGCCGTCAGCGCCGCGAGCGGCAGGTCCGGATCGGGCGCGCCGGCGGGACCGGGCCGCAGCGTCACCCGGACGTCGACGCCGTAGCCGCGGTAGGTGCCCTGCGCGTCGGCCCGCACCTCCACCGCGGTGGGCGCCGCGCCCACCGCCACCCATTCGGTGGCGATCGCGGACAACGCCTTCGCGGCCGCCTGGACCGCGTCCCGCAGCGGAGCCGTCTCCGCAGCGGCCGCCCCGGTCAGTTCGGGTACCAGCAACGGTGGGGACGGCACGAGGATGGCAGCGGTGAACACACAGTCACGCTAGTCGACCGCGGGCACGGACCCGACATCCGATTCGGGCACTGCCGTCAATCGGTACCAACACGGACCGTCCGACCTGATTCAATAGTCCACAGGGCCCGTACCGGGTTGAATGGAGCCAGCACCCGTCCCGGGTCGTATGGAGCCAGTATTGCGTTCAGGCAGCCGTGACGCGCGGCAGAGATGAGGAACCGATGACCGACAGCAGCGACGCGAAGCCCGCCGTGGAGCCTGCCGCTCAGCAGCACGACACACCGAAGCCCAGCGTCCCGAAGCCGGGTGCCGCCGCGAAACCGGGTGCACCCAAGCCCCACCCCACACCGACGCACGCCCTCTCCGCTCCCGCCGTCGCCGCCCCCGCCCACAGTGATCCGAGCGAGTTCGGCCGCGTCGACGACGACGGCACCGCCTGGGTGAAGACCGCGGACGGTGAACGACAGATCGGGTCGTGGCAGGCCGGAGACGCGGCGGAAGGCCTGGCGCACTTCGGTCGGCGCTTCGATGATCTCGCCACCGAGGTGGCACTCCTCGAGGCCCGGCTCAATTCCGGTGCGGGCGACGCGAAGAAGACGAAGACGGCGGCGATCGCGCTCGCCGAATCCCTCCCGACCGCCGCGGTGATCGGAGACGTCGACTCGCTCTCCGCGCGACTCGACGTCATCATCGCCGGGTCCGACGAGGCGGCCGCCCACGCGAAGCACGAGAAGGAACTGTCGAGGCAGGCGCACACCGAACGCAAGGAAGAGCTGGCCGCCGAGGCGGAACAGATCGGTGCCGAGTCCACGCAGTGGAAGGCCGCCGGCGACCGGTTGCGCGAGATCCTGGACGAGTGGAAGACGATCCGCGGGATCGACCGGAAGGTCGACGACGCCCTGTGGAAGCGGTATTCCAAGGCCCGGGAGGCGTTCAATCGGCGTCGCGGCGCGCATTTCGCCGAACTCGACCGTGAGCGCGCCGCCGCCAAGACCAAGAAGGAAGAGCTCGTCGAGCGGGCGGAGGCACTGTCCGACTCCACCGACTGGGGTCCCACGGCTGGCGCCTTCCGCGATCTGCTCGCCGAGTGGAAGGCCGCCGGACGCGCACCCCGGGAAGCCGACGACAACCTGTGGAAGCGGTTCAAGGGTGCTCAGGACGTCTTCTTCGCCGCCCGCAACGCCGCATCCTCCGAACGCGACGCCGAGTTCGAGGAGAACGCGGTCGCCAAGGAGGAGTTGCTGAAGAACGCCGGCCACATCGATCCGTCCAAGGACATCGACGCGGCGAGGGCCGCACTCCGCGACCTGCAGGAGAAGTGGGACGCCATCGGGAAGGTGCCCCGCGAGCGGATGCACGACCTCGAGGGCAAGCTGCGGGCCATCGAGAAGCGTGTCCGCGACGCCGCCGACGAGGAATGGCGCCGCACCGACCCCGAGGCGCTCGCCCGGGCCGCTCAGTTCCGTGAGCGGGTCACGCAGTTCGAGGAGCAGGCCGCCAAGGCCACCGCGGCGGGCAAGACGAAGGACGCCGAGAGCGCCCTCGCGCAGGCCAAGCAGTGGCGCGAATGGGCCGAGGCGGCAGAGGGTGCCGTCAGCGGCCAGTAGGCACGATCAGCCGACGTTCCAGTCGCCGCGTCGCTCCGCTTCGGCGGCAGCGGCGCGGCGTTCCTCTTCCGCGGCCAGCTGCAGTGCGGTCCGGCTCCAGACCACCTTCAGCCAGTGGAACGTGAGCACGATGACGGTGAGCCAGCCGATGATCAGCCCGATGCCCGGTCCGGCCGCCTCGACGCCGGGCGCCGGTGTCTGCCGCGACCAGATGGCGAGCATCCCGAACACGATGGACACGGCGGTTCCGGCGAGGGCCACCCACGCGAGCGCCCAGCGGCGGGTGACGAGTGCCAGCATCGACACGACGACGCCGAACACCACCTCGAACCACACGAACAGCCGCGACGGCAGCGCGATCGTCTCCGCGCGGGCGTCGTCCCCGTAGACGAGGACCTCCCAGCCGTTGGCGACGCCGGAATGCGGCAACGTCAGCGAGCCGAGGAGCACGACGACCGCGATCGCGACGACGAGCGCACGCGCCCCGGGGTCGATCTCGCCGGCCACCTTCTTCTCGGCGGCGTCGAAATCCTTCAGGTAGCTCTCGATCGGCTCGTTCGCGTCACTCGGGTCGTCGTGGCGCTGGTCGTCGAACTTCGAGGTCATGCGTTGCATCCCATCTGAGCGGGTAGTGGTGCGGGCGCGCCGATCTGCGGCAGTCCGAGTCCCACGCCGATCGGCGGGGTCTTCGGGGTGACGCCCTTCTCGAAGGAATCACCTGCACGGGTGCGCCGGTGCGTCAGGACCGGGGTGTCGGCGACGAGGTGGTGCGGGGCGGCGGCGCTGATCACGATGGTGACGACGTCGCCGGGCCGGACGTTGCCGTCGAGGTTTCCCTCCGGCCGGAAGTGGACGAGCCGGCCGTCGCGGGCGCGCCCGCTCATCCGCGCGGTCTCGGCGTTCTTGCGGCCCTCCCCGGCGGCGACGAGCAATTCCACCTCGGTGCCGACGAGCTTCTGGTTCTCCTCGAGGGTGATCTGTTCCTGCAACGCGATGAGACGTTCGTACCGTTCCTGCACGACGGCCTTGGGCAGCTGATCGTCCATGTCCGCCGCCGGGGTGCCGGGCCGCTTGGAGTACTGGAAGGTGAACGCGCTCGTGAAGCGCGCCTGCCGGACGACGTCGAGCGTGTCCTGGAAGTCTTCCTCGGTCTCACCGGGGAAACCCACGATGATGTCGGTGGTGATCGCCGCGTGCGGCATCGCGGTGCGGACCTTCTCGATGATCCCCAGGAACCGCGACTTCCGGTAGGAGCGGCGCATCGCCTTCAGGACGCGGTCCGAACCGGATTGCAGCGGCATGTGCAGCTGGGGGCACACGGTGGGGGTCTCGGCCATCGCCTCGATGACGTCGTCGGTGAACTCGGCCGGGTGCGGGCTGG
>JBCEBZ010000145.1:0-1531 GCA_039206675.1 Rhodococcus sp. (in: high G+C Gram-positive bacteria)
CAGTTCGTCCTTGGAGCCGTAGTAGAGGTACAGCATCGGCTTCGAGATTTCCGCCCTGGCCGCGATCGCGTCCATCGACGTCTCGTGAAAACCTCTGTCGGAGAAGACGTCGACGGCAGCGTCGAGCATCTGCTGCTCGCGCACTGCGCGCGGCAGTCGCTTGGTGCCGCCGGCCATACGTCCTCCATCATCGTCGAACCCGCTATCTTACTCTACGGTAATAAAGCGGGCCCGACCGGCGGACCAGAAGAATACCAACACCCGCCTGTCAGCAGGCGATGGCACCCTTGGCCCGCGCGACCGTCAGGACGGCGTCGTCGACGCGCTGCTGCGGCAGCGTGCCCGATGCGACGGCGCCTTCGAGGTGATCGAGCACCCGCGGGACGTCGTCGGTGGTGAGCCACAGCGCGACGTCGACACCGGACTCGAGTGCCGTCTCGACGGCCTCGGTGATGTCGTAGCGGTCGGTGATCGCCTGCATGCCGCTGAGGTCGTCGGTGAAGATGGGGCCGGTGAACGGCGGTGCGCCGTAGCCGGTGCCGCCGCGCAGCAGCGCCACCGCATCCGGGCTGATGCTGGCGGGGATTCCGGGGGCCGTCAGGCCGGGCACTTCGAGGTGGCCGAGCATGACACCGACACCGGTGGACACCAGGTTCCGGAACGGAACGAGGTCCTTGGTCTGCAACTGGTCGAGCGGTGGGGTGGTGACGGCGCCGGTGTGCGAGTCACCGGACGCGGATCCGTGACCGGGGAAATGCTTGATCACCGGGAGGATTCCCGCGTCCCGCATGCCGCGTGCATAGGCGTCGGCGTAGCGGGTGACGACGGCGGGATCGTCGGAGTAGGAGCGGTCGCCGATGACGCTGTCGTCGGGCTGGCTGCTGACGTCGACGTCGGGCGCGAAGTTGACGGTGACCCCGAGGTCCTTCAGGCCGCGCCCACGCTCGAGCGCCATCTGATAGGTCTGCTCCTCCGTCATCGTGGCCGCGGTCTGCCGGGCGGAGGGATCGGCGCCGAGCAGGTTCTCGACGCGCGACACCCGCCCGCCCTCCTCGTCGATCGTCACCATCAGCGGCAGCGACGACGCCGAGGCCACCTGGGGAACCTCGCGGTTCGCGAGCATGGTCTCGTCGGTCCAGCTTCCGATGAAGATGCCACCGACCTGCTCGTTCCGGACCACCTGGGCGGCATCCGCCGTGCCGGTCACACCCACGGTCAGCAGCTGAGCGAGCTTGCGCCGCAACGGCAACGACTGCAGGAACTGCGTCTCGCACGACACCGGCGCGGCGGCGGGCGCTGCGGTGCCGGTGTGCGACGCGGGCTCGACGGACGAGGGAGACGGCGTCGCCGAGGACGACTCCGCGACGGTCTCGCCACCACCCGACGAACATCCGGCGACGAGGCCGGTACAGGCAGCGAGTGCGAGGGCATACTTGATCCGCATGGGTTCGACGGTAGCCCAGTTCGCCACCGATGCTCCCGTGGCAGGCCCCGAATCGACGACCGCTGCCGCCCGTCTTGGTAATCTGGA